>CP060501.1:3566342-3891198 GCA_024760545.1 Nitrospira sp. | reverse complement strand
CCGGGAACTTTTGACACCGCCCGGACGACCTGATCGCCGAGGCGGCGGAGGGTCTCCATATCTTCACCAAAAATGGTAATGGCGATGTCGGATCGCACCCCCGCAATCAATTCCTGGACCCGGAGCTCAATCGGCTGGGAATAACTGAACATGTTGCCGGGAACGGCCTTAGTCAGCGCCAGGTTGATCGCCTCAATCAAGTCGTCCTTCGTCCTGGCGGTCGTCCACTCCGAGTCAGGCTTCAAAATGAGATAGATGTCGCTAACCTCGACACCCATTGGATCGGTCGCGATTTCTGCTCGTCCAGTTCTCGATACAACTGTGGCCACTTCTGGAAACTCTTTGAGGACCTGCTCAATGCGGGTGGTGGTCCGAACTGATTCCTCTAAAGAGACGCTCGGCAGCCGCCATGCTTGCAGCGCGATGGTGCCTTCATCGAGCGTCGGAATGAACTCTGCGCCAAGAAAGGCGGCTACGCCGAGGCTGGTGGCAAACAGCGCAGCGGCAAGGCTTACGGCAATAGCCGGGCGCTGCATCGTCTTTGAGAGAAATGGGCGATACCATCGCTTGGCCTGACGAATGATCCAGGTCTCCTCCTCTTTCACGCCTTGGTTAAGGAACAGACTTGCCAGCACCGGCGTGACGGTCAAGGTCAGCACGAGAGACCCCACGAGCGCAAAGATGACGGTCACGGCCATCGGGCGAAACATCTTTCCTTCAATCCCTTGCAGGGTCAGAATCGGCAGGTAGACGATGATAATGATCCCGACCGCAAACACGATCGGACGGAGCACTTCTCGTCCTGCCTCGATGACCACCGTGCGCATCTGGTCTTCCGACATGCGCCGGTCACCCCCGGCGGCAGGCCGTCGCTCGGTCAAATGCCGGATGGTATTTTCAATCATGACGACGGAGGCATCGACGATCAGGCCGAAGTCGATCGCGCCGAGGCTCATCAGGTTGCCCGAGATGCCGGCGGTTAGCATCCCGGTGAACGCCACCAGCATGGAAAGCGGGATGGCGGCGGCGACGATAAGACCGGCCCGGAGATTTCCCAGAATGAGAAACAGCACGGCGATCACCAGCAGCGCACCCTCGGTCAAGTTAATACTGACGGTCTTGATGGTTTTTCTGACCAAATCGGTCCGATCGTAATAGGGTTCGATGGTCACACCGGCGGGCAAGGTTTTCTCGATTTGCTGTAGCTTGGTTTTCACCCGATCTACGACGACGCGTCCATTCTCACCAATGAGCATCATGACGATGCCCGTAACCACCTCGCCACGACCGTCGCGTGTGACCGCGCCTTGCCGGACCATCGGAGCGAACTGCGCCTTGCCCAAATTGCGAATATAAATCGGCGTCCCGTCATGTCCGGTCGCCACGATGATGTTGTCGATGTCATCCAGTGTCTGCACAAGGCCTTCGCCTCGGATCAAATACTGTTCCTGCGCATGTTCGATATAGCCCCCGCCGGAATTGGCATTGTTTTGTTCGAGCGCTCGGAAGACTTGCTCGAGCGGGATTTTGTAGGAGACCAGTTTGGCGGCGTCCAGTTGCACTTCATACGTCTTCAACTCTCCGCCATAGGTGTTAACTTCCACCACCCCAGGAACGGAGCGGAGCTTGAACGCGATGTCCCAATCGAGAATGGTCCGCAGCTCCATGAGGGAGTAGCCATCTCCCTTGACCTCGAACTGGAAGATCTCGCCCAATCCCGTGGAAATTGGTCCTAGCTCTGGGTTACCAAAACGCGGTCCGATCGCTTCGCGGGCCCGAGGCAATCGTTCCATCACCAGGCGCCGACAAAAGTAGATGTCCATTCCCTCGTCAAAATAGATGGTCACTGCCGAGAGCCCGAACCGGGAGACAGACCGAATCAGGGTGATACCAGGCAATCCGGACATCGCAGCCTCGACCGGGAAGGTGATGAATTGCTCGACCTCGACTGGGGAAAGGCCAGGCCCATTCGTGAGGATCTGGACTTGGTTCGGTGTTACGTCCGGAACGGCATCAATCGGCAGCTGCCGCATGGCATAGACGCCGCTGATGAGGATGAGCAGGGCAAACACCAGAATCAGAAAGCGGTTTGCTAGCGCAAATTCGAGGACTCGATTCAGCATAACAGGTGCTCTCCGAGTGGCATCAGCCGCTAACCTCCTCCACCTATCTGTTCTTTCAATAAGATCGATTTGAGATAGAAAGCCCCCGTCGTCACGATCTTCTCACCCTCATGCAAGCCGGAGCGAATCTCGCCGTACGGCGGTGATCGCCGTCCTACGGTCACCTGCCTCACCTCATACGTGCCTGGTTTGTTTTCCACAAACGCCACTGTCTTGTCGTTCACCTGGTGAAGAGCATCCAGCGGCGCGACGAGCGTATCATTGCCCCGCCCCGGCAAGATGACCGCAGCTCTGGCAAACATGCCGGGCCTGAGACGACGCTGGGAATTGGGTATTTCGATGCGCGCATCGACCGTGCGGGTTGCGGGATTCATGACGTCACTGAGATAGACGATTGCCCCCTTGAAGGTTTCGCCAGGAAGGGCGTCCACCATAATCTCCACATTGGCTCCCACTCGAACAGCTGCGAGATTCTGTTCATAGACATCAAGGATGATCCACACCGTAGCCAAGTCGACGACCGTAAAGGCCGTATCCTTCGGACTGATTAATTCTCCCAACGCGATCGTCCGTTCGATGACAGTGCCGTTCAAGGAAGAGACCAAAGGAAAATAGGAGAGGGGGTGCTTCTTACTACTCCAATCGATGTGATTGATGTCTTCCTCGGAGAGGCCGATGAGGCGTAACGCTTCATGCGCGGCGTGGAAGGCGGCAAGGCTCTTTTCATAGCGCCCCTTGGCGTCCAGGAATTCCTTTTCCGAGGTAATCTGTTGTTTGTACAGCCCTTCTTCCCGAACATAGTTCCGTTTATCGACATAGTGATTCGTCTTGGCCTGAAGGAAGTCGGATTTCTTTTGGCCCAGTTCAATACTATCCATGAGGGCCAGGACTTGCCCTGACTTCACGTGTTGACCAAGCACCGCCTTAACATCGATGACCCGGCCTTCGATGCGAGGGCTGAGGTGTGCCAGGCGGTATTCGTTGGGCTTGATCGTGGCCGTAGCCGTGATTTCATCCCGGAAGGAGCGGCGTTCGATGATTGCCGTCTGGAGTGCTTGTCCCTCGAGCGCCTCAGGTTGAACGGTTAGTTGGTGCGCCTCACCGGTCTCATGACCAGGTTGGATTCTCTCTTGCTCAGCGGGTGCCTTCTGCGCCGGTTGTGGTGCGGGACTGTCATTGCAGCCCAGGGCAAGGGAAACAAGCAGACTTCCCAAAAGAATACCGGCATTCACACTGATGCGAGACTCTTTAGTGCGCCAGCTCATCGAAGCTCCCCTGTCCAGCGTTCCAACCGCGCCATCTCGATGGAGAAACTCGCCTGTGCTTGCGCATACTCCAGCAACATTTGTCGATGCACTCGTTGGGCGTCAATGAATTCGAGCAGGCTCGCCGCGCCCTGCTGAAAACTTATCCTCGCGATCCTCAACGTTTCTTCCGCCTGTTTTAATAACCCTTTCTCATATACCCCGATCCGGTCCTGGGCGGCGTGGGCCTCCTCCACAGATTCGGTAATCGCTGCCACTAGTTCGTTTTGTAACCTCGCATGTTCTGCTTCAGCGCGTTGCTTCGCCGACAAGGCCCCTGTGATTTCTCCCTGCCGCCGATACCAGAGCGGTATGGGGACACTCAATCGAGCCAGGTAGGCCGTCTCGGCAGCTTCCTGTTGAAAGATGCCGGAGACGGTGACAAAGGGAATCAGCGATTGGCGTTCCTGCACAACGCTATGCTCCGCTCGTTCAATCTCTTTTTTGACACGACGGAGAGTCGGGTGCTGTGTTCTAGCGCTTGCAACCAAACCATCAGAGTTGAGTTCTAGCGGGGGTGAAACGAAGGTGCCCTGAACATCGAAGTTCTTACCGAGCAAGCCGCCGGTCAACGCATTCAGTCGAGAGCGTCCGACAACCAAGGTGTGTCTTGCATGATTCAGATCATTGCTTACCTTTTGCACTTCTACATTTGCTTTCAGGGCTTCAAATGGTCTCGCCTGCCCAGCATCCACCCTTGCCTTGACGCCGCGTAGGAAGTCCTGAACACTGGCGAGAGCTTCCATTATCAGTTTTTCATTGCGCTGTGCGAGAAGGAGTTGATAGAAGGCGATCTTTACCTCAGCAAGCAGATTCAAACGAGTCGCATCAACAGCCGCCTGGGATCCGGCGAGCGCGGCCTCTGCCGCCCGCTGACGGGCTTGACGCATACCCGGCCACTCCACCGGTTGGCTTACTGCCACTCCACGCTCGAAAAAACTGCTATCGCGGAGGCCCTCTCGCGTTCTGCCCGGTCCCAAGGTTCCGGTAATGGATGGATTAGGATAGGCCGCTGCAGTCACTTGAGCACCCCTCCCTTGATCGATGAGAGTGGCCGCTTCCTGCAAAGCGGGATTGTGTTTCAACGCCATATCGGTCATTTCGTCCAATCGATAGGAACGATTTTCTTGCGCCAGGACCACTGTGCAGCTCAGGAGAGCCGGCATGAGGAGGACTCCGACCAAAAGCAGAGTTCGCGGCAGATGTACCATGACAACTCCTCCTTACTTGTGAGGGACGGTTACTTGCGCATCACCCAACCTATAAGCGGCGGTATCCAACAGAGATTCGCAACAATAGTTTCGATGGCCGTTAACGTCTGTGTCGTGGGACTGAACCCCAGCAGCCTCGCGGTTAGCAGGCCAATAGGGACCAGGAGAATAATTGCAGCACTGCTCAGCATGACGGGATGTCTAACGTATTCATTCAGCGCTCTTCCCCAGGCCCCTGATCTTTTTCGAAGGAAGATGAATCCGGCGACACTCGCCCCAAATTGGTCGCTCAACGCGTAAAAGAACGGGATGTAAAACCCTTCCACTGCGTAGACATCAATTCCGATCATTCGGCTTCCCCAATCGATGACCCACGGGAATATCATCCCAGACAACTTTCCCCATCCGTACGCCATTGACCCGGCTGAACCTCGAATGCGTTGCCGGATGGCATAGATGCCTTCAAGCAGGCTTTCTCCTTCTCCGGAAAGCGTGCGAACGAGTCATTGACCGAGTGCGCTTTGCTGGAATCCAAAATGATCAAGTACTGCGCCGGTAATAAGTCCCCCGGCAAATCCTGCCCCGGTATATTTGAGCAGCTCACCGAATTCTTCCTGCTCATCACATGAGTGACACTGCGATTCGTGACCCACCATCCGTACTTCAAATTATTTTAAACACTTGGTGCGTGCCTCGATTGACGGATTAGTAGAATACGTGCTTATTGCAAGAAGCTTCGGCACTATCTGTCCGCTCCCTTTATTAACAGTAAAATGGCAACGATGATGTAGGCTACAATCCACTTAATGTTCTCGGTGTCCGACGACACGAACTGCGATATCGGCACATAACTAAAGAGGAGGATCACCAACATCGCAACGCCCACCCAATTCCACCAGCGCATATCCATCATGAAATTAGCTCCTTTCATCCGCCTCATCGTAAAACCAGAATCAGGAGAGGTCGCGGTCCGGACCTCCTCGTATTAACAATACGATCGCCACAATGGCGTAAGCTGCAATCGGAATGGCCCACAGGATCTTCGTGCTATCAAATTCCTGGGTGTCTAACCCCAGGATCAGCCATATCGGCTCAGCAGCGATGATTAAGATCACCAACATCACAAACCCCACCCAATTCGACCCTCGCATCCCCATCATGAGATTGCTCCTTTCGTCACCTCTGGACTTGAGCCATCGTTCATGCGCGGCGATTCCCGGTGCCTTCTAAGAGCAACGTAATGCTGCCGATAAGCCACATGATCGTATAGTGCAGGAATCCCCATTGTCCGCAGGCGGACAATGCTGGCCTCGATCGCACTATGTGCAACGACTCTGGTGATGCGTTAGATGCTGAGAGGAGGATGGAAGAGGGACACGACGAAGGTTGGCACGTATAGCCTGTGACTTGAGCCTATATCATCTGTGTGAGGAGACAAGATCTCAGGAACACCAAGGGATACCGACTGGAATACAAAATGACAAGGACACCCATGATCCAACACATTCGCCTCAGTAGCCGGAGATCCGCTCAGTATTTCAGCTTGTGCTGAGTGGATCGGACCCTGCCACTCATCCAGACAGGTGAGACCGGTAAGTTGGACTCCAAGCAGTAGAACCAGCGCGATAAGCAACACATTTGAGTGTCTTGGCTTTATCATGGGTTCGCTAATATACCATAGTTTGCAGCGATCCAGGAACTGGATTCATGATTGACACGAGGTCTGCACCGGCGGGCATTTTACCGATCCATAAGAACAGAACACACAGCAATCCCCGTCTTTTCGCCGCAGCACCGCTTTACATTGCAGGCATTCGTAAACCTGCAAACAGGCATCGGTCGGCATTGATTCTTTCACAGTGCTCTGACATTGCGGGCACGTCAAAACCGATTGAAGCAGTACGTCTACCATCTCACTCCTTTCCCATTACCGATGGATATCCCTCATCGGTCGTGGCTTTCGTCATCATTTCCGGATTAGCCTTGTCAGGATCAAAGATCACAGTGGCAGTTTTCTTGTCAAAATTCACACTCACCGTGCTCACTCCCGGAACTTTTTCGAGCGCCTTCTTCACGGTGATAGGACAAAGTTCGCACGTCATATTCTTCACAGCGAGCGTAACCGTTTCAGGCGGAGCGGCCACGGCAACCCAACCATCCAAGAAGATGAAAACACATAACAACAATTTTACTTTGCGCATCTAAATATCCTTTCAGTAGAAGAATGGTGCAGCCCACGGCACCGCGAGCAGGGTGAGCAGCAGCCCCGCGACTACCCAAAATAAGCCGCGCTGACGTTTGACTATGCGGGGGTCAGCGCATGCTGTGCCGGGGACACAAGCTTGAGGATGGAGATAGAGCTTGCGAAAGGTTAGTCCCAGAAACAGCAGCGTCAAACCGATGAACACCGGGCGCAACGGTTCCAGCGCAATCAAGCTACTGACCCATGCCCCGCTGATGCCAAATGCTAGCAGGACGAGTGGTCCGACACAGCATAACGACGCGCCCACCGCAGCCAATGCACCCACAATGAGCGTTCCGTTTCCATTCCGTGAATCCATAAGTTCCTCTCTAGAACCCGTTTCTTGATTCATCCTAAACCCTGTACTAAGCTACGGAATCAAGGGGCAACTTCGATGGCTCAGCAATTGACAATAGGAAAGGTGGCGAAGCTGGTTGAGGTCAATGTCGAGACGATCCGCTATTACCAGCGGCGAGGGCTTCTAGCGGAGCCGGACAAGCCTTACATGGGATACCGCCGCTATCCGGCGGACATGGTGAAACACATCCGCTTTATCAAACGCGCTCAGGCTCTGGGGTTTACCTTAAATGAGGTCGCCGTCCTCATGGAATTGAAGGAAGCCCCCGCCTGTGGCAAGACCCGCGCTCTCGCCCTGGACAAGATAAACGCAATTGACCAGAAATTGACCGGACTCACGAGCATGCGCAAGGCACTGGCCGCTCTTGTGCGACAATGCGACGCCGGAAGGTCTCCAAGAGGATGCCCTATTATTCGAGCTCTGGAACAGGACGAATCTTCTCGTACTGCACCGAAAAGGAAGGAGAGACCTCCCTCTCGTTTTTACTCTTGAAAATATCTTTTTTCATGGATGCATCGAAACATGTGGTCCAGAGGCAATACGCATTGCTAAGCAGCAACAGTAGGCGTAAAATTCGCTCCTGCAGATCTCTCAATTATAAGCGGATTAACAGCTGTCGCGATGCGATTGAGGAAAAATATTATACAGTTGCCTAATGTGGCCGTCCTTATGTGGACCGTCCTATGGATGCTTGTCGCTCCATTGGTGCATATCCATCCTGAGGCCGACCATCGACATGGCGACCCGAGTCATGTTCACGGTGGTACAGTTCATACGGTTTTTTCACCCGACCTCAGCTGCGAGTTCTCGCACTACGATCATGTTTTGGTTGCAGCAAACGAATCCCGCTGTCCGCTTCACCTGATTGCGCAACCGCTCCATGGAGCGGAGCACCCACAAATAGATTTCGTTCTTGCATCTTCTGCCAAGCCTCAAGTCGGCAAAGATACCGGCTTGGACATGGCCCCATATTCTTTCTCTAGGCATGAACCAACAAAGAGTCAGGCGACATGCCAACCGCACTCTTGTACTTCGCTGACGAACCTTTTTCTAATAACCAATCTTCCTTCCCGTGCTCCCCCTTCCGTGTGATCTCATTTTTTCATAGCTACTGACGATTCAATATATTTGAGCGGTGGTCATGTCCGTCTCTCCTGGAGGCGAATGGCTATGGCGCCGATGAGGGAGGACAGCATGAGACCTGCATTTGTTTGCAGAATCATCGCCGCGTTCGGATGCGCGATGATATCTGGAGCCTATCCTGAGAGCTCTGCCACCGAGCTTAACTCTAGCGGATACACATTGAGTCAAGTCGTGCAACTCGCGCTTCAACACAACCCCACAATGAAGGGTTCGGAAGCAGTCTTGGAACAGAGTCGGAGTCAACGGATCACGGCCGACGCTTATCTCAATCCCACGATGACCGGCTCCATCGGCCGAGGGTCGATTCGTGACCCCAGAACAGGTGTCTCCATTGCCGAACGAACCATTACCGTGGAGCAGCCGCTGGAGTGGCTGGGCAAACGTGCAGCTAGGCAACGGGTTGCTGAAGCGGGCGTAGGGGGTGCCCTCGCCGGCTTGGAACAAGCCAAAGTGATGGTCCTGGCTGGCGTCAAAGAGTCGTTCTTTCAATTGCTCTTTGCGCAACACGCTGCACAACTTGCGAGAGAGAATCTGAAGACGGTCGAAGATCTCGTCAAATTGGTAAGTGCGCGGGTCAGTACCAAGGAGGCGGCGAAATTCGAGTTGATCAAGGCGACCGTCGAACTCCAGAAATCCCAAAAGGATCTGGCGAGGGCAGATAATGCTCTTCTCGTCGCTCGGGCGCAACTCAACACGGTGACAGGCAAAGCTTTGGGAGAATCATTTGCCGTTCAAGGAGAGTTTGAAACAGTGAGAGCCGACTTGGAACTCCACACATTGATGAATCAAGCGATCGACCGACAACCTGCACTGCGGCGACAGCAAAAGGTGGTCGAGCAAGCCGCATACACGATCGAGCACGAACGCGCGTCGCGCATCCCGAATGTCTCAGTGATCGGCCAATATCATCGAGAAGCCGGCGATGAATCCATCACGGCGGGATTCAGTGTGGCACTGCCCGTTTGGTATCGCCGACAGGGCGAAATCGGGGTGGCGATGGGAACACATCGAGAAGCGCAAGCGGAGCGAGATCGAATGCAGCAGGAATTAGAGCAGACCATCGTACGGCATTTTCAGGACATGCAGACCGGTCAAGCGCAGATGAAGGTTTTTGAACAAGGGCTTCTGCATCAAGCCCAAGAAGCCCTCGACATCGCCCAGTTCAGTTTTCGCCACGGAGCGACCAGCCTGCTCGAAGTCATTGACGCACAGCGTGTCTATCGCCAGACCTTGCTCGAATATGCCCAAGCACAAGCTGATCATTCCATCGCGTTGGCCCGACTGGAGCGGGCGGTGGGAGGATTGCCATGAATAGTCGTGTGGTGATGCCTCCGTCATCGCTTCTTGTATGGATCGTCCAGTTCCTGTTCGTCGCCACCTTGCTTATGTCTTGTGAGTCCAAGCAAGACGAGGTGCCGAAGCCACCTCCACCGAACGCTACGGCATCTGCTGAGCCCGGCATCCTCGAACTGCCGGAAGGGAGCCCGACCGTCACAAAGCTTCAGACGGATCGAGTGGCGATCCGGCCCATTCGGACCGTCCTCAAGGCGCAAGGGGGAAAGGTTTTGGCCAATGAGAATCGATTGGCGCACCTCAGCGCGAGAGTTCCCGGGCATATCGTGGCCGTCTATGCCAACCTGGGAGACCAAGTCAAAGAAGGCAACCGGCTGCTTCTGCTCGATAGTCCTGCCTTTGGAGAAGCACAATTGGAATATCGCAAAGGAAAGGCGACGCTAACGGTCACAGAAAAGGCGCTGGACCGGGCTACCGCGTTGCTGGATCGCGGGGCGATCGGCGCAGGGGAATACCAACGGCGCGAGGCCGACTATGAGAACGCCCGGGCCGCTCTCCTTGAAGCGGAAGAAAAGCTGCATTTACTCGGCATGACGGAACGGGAGATTCAGCGGTTGACCGACAAGACCTTGCCCCATGCGGAGGTCGCGCAAGTCTCCCTTCGCGCCCCCTTTACCGGCGAAGTGATCGAACGGAACGCGACGATCGGCGAAGTGGTTGATCCCAATAAGACCCTGTTCACCGTGGCGGATCTCTCGACTGTCTGGGTGCGCGCGGACTTCCCGGAGCAACAGGCCGGTCAGCTGAAAACCGGACTCACCCTTGAGGTGCGGGTGTCGGCCTATCCGGACGCGGTTTTCCGAGGCGCTATCAACTACGTGGGGGCGGTCATCGATCCGGCTACGCGGACAGTCATGGTGCGAGCGGATGTGTCCAACCCTGAGGGCCGATTACGGCCGGAGATGTTCGCCGAAGTCGCGGTGTCTACAGAGGAGCAATCCGTCTTGAGCCTGCCACGTGCGGCGGTGCAGCAGGTCGGCAGCCGGACCGTCGCCTTTGTGGTGCAGGGACCACGTCGATTCGAAGCCCATGATGTGACCCTTGGCCAGGGATCAAGCGAGTACATTCAGGTTCTCACTGGAGTGGTGGTCGGAGATGAAGTCGTGACCCAAGGCAGTTATGCCCTCAAGTCCGAGTACCTTCGCGAACAGCTCCCATCGGAGGGCGGCTCATGATTGAACGGCTGATTTACACCATGCTCGAACAACGGCTCATCGTGTTGCTCGCCACGGTCGTGCTCATCGTGAGCGGCATAGCGGCGTTCCGCCATCTCCCGATCGATGCCTTTCCCGATGTCACGCCAGTTCAGGTCCAAGTGATCACCCGCGCACCGTCCCTCGCTCCCTCAGAAATCGAACGCCTCGTGACTTTCCCATTGGAGATCGAACTAACGAACCTGCCGGGCAAAACGGAAATGCGGTCTATTTCGCGATTCGGACTTTCTGTGATCACGGTGGTCTTTGAGGATCGGATCGATCTCTATTTCGCAAGACAACTCGTTTTGGAACGGATACTCCGGGCGCAATCCGGGCTCCCACAAAGCGCCGAGCCGGTACTGGGACCGGTCAGTACTGGATTGAGCGAGGTCTACATGTATCTCGTCGAGGGCTCGACACAGAGTCTCATGGAGTTGCGGACTCTGCAAGACTGGGTGATCCGTCCGATGCTGCGCGCGGTCCCAGGCCTCGCGGATGTCGATACCTTGGGGGGCTTTGCAAAACAGTATGAGGTCCTCGTCGATCCCAATCGATTGACGAGCTTTGACCTCACGTTGCGGCAGGTCCATGCGGCCGTCGCAGGCAACAACCAAAATGCCGGGGGCAGTTACATTGAGCACGGCGGAGATAAGTTGGTCGTCCATGGTGTAGGACTGGCCCGCTCCGCACAAGATTTGGAGCAGATCGTGGTCGCCGCGCACAAGGGCACACCGATCTATCTTCGAGACGTCGCGCAGGTTCGACAAGGCATGGCCATCCGTTTGGGGGGCACGACGCGTGACGGGAAGGGCGAGGTGCTGGAAGGGATTGCCGTCATGCTGCGAGGCGGCAACAGTCGGGACATTGTCTCCACAGTGAAAGACAAGGTCGAGCTGATCAATCGGGTCTTGCCGGCCGATGTGAAGATGGTGCCTTTCCTGGATCGCATCGAATTGGTGACACGCGCCCTCGATACGGTCGAACGGGCCTTGCTGGAGGGTGTCGCGGTCGTCATTCTCGTGCTGTATTTGTTTCTCCGAAATCTGCGTGGCGCCCTTGTTGTCGCCCTGACATTACCACTGGCCGTCCTCGCCACATTCCTGATCATGCAACAGGTCGGCCTGTCGGCGAATCTGATGTCTCTGGGCGGGTTGGCCATTTCGCTTGGAATGATTGTCGATGCGGCCATCGTGCAGGTTGAGAATGTCGAGCGGCATTTGACGGAGCAAACCAAGGGCCGTGCCCTCTCGATCACGGACCGATTGCCAGTTGTCTTACGCGCTGTGCTGGAAGTACGGAAACCGAGCCTCTTCGGAGAATTGATCATTGCATTGACCTTTGTTCCCCTCCTGACGCTTCAAGGCATGGAAGGCAAAATGTTCGTTCCGCTGGCCCTCACGGTGGTGATCGCCCTCCTGAGTTCCTTACTGCTCTCGATGACAGTCATCCCCGTGCTGGCTGCGGTGCTGATGAAGCCTCGGGCCACGGAGAAGAGCGGGCCCCTGTTGGAGCGCTGGCGGCGAGGGTATCGCCGGCTGTTAGAGCAGGCCATCCACCACACGGGTCTGGTCGTCCTCATAGCGGCGGGTGTGCTCGTCGGGGGGGCGGCACTGATTCCGTTCATAGGCCGGGAGTTCGTCCCCATCATGGATGAAGGCACGATCGTGGTGAATATCATGCGGCTTCCCAGCATCAGCTTGACCGAATCGCTGAAGATCTCCGGGGAGGTCGAACGAGTCTTGCTTGAGATCCCGGACGTGCGCTCTGTCATTTCCCGTACGGGAGCAAATGAACTGGGCACCGATCCGATGGGGATGGAAGTCAGTGACATGTACGTCTTGCTCAAGCCCAAATCCGAGTGGGAAGCCAAGTCTAAACCAGAGATTGAGGAGCAGGTTCGCAGCCGGATGGAGCAAGTACCCGGCATCGCGTTCGGGTTATCACAGCCGATCGCCATGCGCGTTGATGAATTGGTTTCGGGGGTCCGGTCTCAGGTCGCCGTCAAACTGTTCGGCGAGGATCTTGAGACCTTGCGGGCGAAGGCGGATGAGATGGCGCGGGTGCTGCGGGATGTGCGCGGAATGTCCGATCTTCGGGTTGAACAGGTATCGGGCCTCTATTATCTGAAGCTCGACATCGACCGTGCCAAAATTGCGCGCCATGGAATCAACGTGGCTGAAATCACAGAAGTGATTGAAGCCGTCGGTGGTGGCCTTGCCGCAGGGGAAATGTTCGAAGGGCAATGGCGTTTTCCGATCAGGGTACGATTTCCGGATGATCGGCGCGCCGATGTGTCGACGATTGCCGCACTCTGGGTGACCGCGCCGGACGGCTCCCGCATTCCTCTTCGGGATTTGGCCGATATTCGAATTGTGGACGGCCCGGCACAGATCAGCCGTGAGCACGCGAGCCGCCGAATTGTGATCGAAGCCAATGTCGTCGGTCGCGACCTGGTCGGCGCGGTCGAAGAGGCGCAAGCAGCAGTCGATCGGCTGGTGAAGCTTCCGTCAGGCTATTATGTCGTCTGGGGAGGCCAATTCGAAAACCAACAGCAGGCGATGGCTCGCCTGGCTATCGTCGTGCCTCTCGTTATTGCACTAATCTTTCTGCTGCTCTTTTTTACCTTCGGCAACCTCAGGCAAGCGGCGCTCATTCTCCTGGCGATTCCGTTTGCGATGGTCGGGGGGCTACTGGGACTGTTGCTCGGCGGGCTCTACCTCTCCGTTCCGGCATCAGTCGGATTTATTGCCTTGTTCGGTGTCGCGGTGCTCAATGGGGTCGTGAAAATCGCCTATATCAACCAACTGCGCGGACAAGGCATGCCGCTAGACGAGGCCGTGCTGACCGGTATGGTTTTGCGGTTACGTCCCGTATTGATGACGGCGATTGTCGCGATGATGGCGCTCATTCCGCTGTTGTTGGCGACTGGGCCCGGTTCCGAGATCCAGCGACCGCTCGCCACGGTCGTGATCGGGGGCCTGTTCTCATCGACCGCTTTAACCCTCCTGGTATTGCCGGTGCTCTATCGGTGGATGGAACACCGAATGGTTGAACGACAGGAAACGGACTCTCTAGTCGGTGCCCGACGATCTACTCTGTAGACAAAACCATGATTGTGAAGAGGCTTATCGTGCTTCGACAGTATGATTGCTACTCCTGGGGCACAATTACGATGCAGAACCTACTACAAGCAAGACTGGAGAAAGCCAGCGGCTCAAACGAAAGAGGCTCTCATGCATAGCCATTCAGAACGCAGATCCGGACAGCAAAAAAATCTGCTGATCGTCCTAATGATGACTGGAACGTTTATGGTCATTGAGGTGATCGGCGGTTTGTTCACGGGAAGTTTAGCGTTGTTGGCGGATGCAGGCCATATGCTGACGGATGTGGCAGCGCTTGGACTCAGTGCGTTTGCCATGTGGATGGCGGAAAGGCCATCCACGCCGGAGAAAAGCTATGGGTATCACCGTGCTGAGATACTTGCCGCTGTTACTAATGCCGTGGTGCTGTTGTTGCTGTCGGTCTGGATTCTCTACGAGGCGTACCGACGTGTATTCGAGCCGGCCCATGTATTTGGCATTCCGATGTTGTTCATCGGACTTGTCGGCCTCGCTGTAAATGTTGCTAGCATGAAACTGCTTGCTCACGAATCCGCATCAAGTCTGAATGTTCGCAGTGCTTATCTCGAAATGCTCAGTGATGCCATTAGTTCGTTCGGGGTCATACTCGGCGGGAGCATCATCTGGATGACTGGATGGGTGCTCATCGATCCTCTCCTGAGCGCTGGAATCAGTCTCTTTATTGTGTGGCGCACATGGGGACTGCTTTCTCAAGCCGCGCATGTCCTCATGGAAGGGGTGCCGACTCATCTGAACGCTATACAGGTGGGACAAGCCATGGCTGGTGTGCCTGGGGTGATAGGAATTCATGATCTTCACATTTGGACCATTACTACCGGCTTGGACGCCCTTAGCGCTCACGTGGTGGTCTCGGTAGGTGAGGATCGGGATGCAGTGTTGGGCCGTCTTCAATCGTTGCTACGAGACCGGTGGAAAATTGAGCATACCACTCTTCAGATTATGGAGGAACGATCGGAGAGGATTCAGGTGGAATAGCAGCCCTTCACTGCCTAGATAATTCTTACAATGCAATGCCCGCTGGTCCTACCGTCGATCTGTACTGCCAATATCTGCATTACTACCTCCTTATCATCTGTGGGTTCTGAGTCGATTGATTCGCCTCGTACACCTTTACTGACGGAAGGAGCCACCGAATGTTACAGTTCACGCGGGAAGGGACCGGCACATGGATGAAATCGCGCAAGTTCTAGGATTCTTTGCACGTGCAGTTGATACAACCATGCGTGCTGCATACGCCGCATGACAGCTCCAAACTTTGTCGTAAAGCCTGACGGGCGCGATGAAGGCGAACCGTTGCATTGTTGGGCGTGATCTGCAAATCTTTTGCGACTACAGAGACGGTTTCACCCGCCAAATCAATCCGTCGGATCAATTCGGAATAACCTGGACGAAGAACCGATATGGCGTCATCCAGGCAGCGACACACCGTCGATTTGACCTCATCCAACGACGGTACATGGTCGTCGGCTAAGACCTTGGCTTGTTCCAGAAAATCGTTTCGTCTGGCTTTCTCGGATGCTTTTGAACGATAGTAATCGATCACGGTATTGCGAAGTATTCGATAAAACCACGGCACTACGCTTTCTTCGTTGTTCAACGAATGCTGTTGCTGAATAGCTTTCACCAAGCTCTGCTGGAGGAGGTCCTGGACGATGAAGTCATCCTCCACCCGACGGCGCAGGAATGCCTCGAAAAGGGATTGATTCTCTGCTAGTCGATGAATGACTGACTCGGCATTAGAAGACAAACCGGTTTGTTTCTTCTTTGGCGTAGTCATGGGAAGCTCTTTCGTATCGCATTATACCTGCAGCTCAGAATTCCGACCTTCTGCGGTAATCCATTTCTGGTGTAGAACACGCCCGTATGCCCACCACAAAATTGAATTTGACTCGGTTCGCGCCGTCTTTTGCGCACCAGCGGGAGATGGTCACCGAAGCTTCGGTAGAACGACATGCCCATATGGATGGTATCATCAAGTCAGGCAACATTCTTTCTTGTTCCTTCACTTCGCTAACTGGATGGCTCTGCTTGATCCTCTCACGTGAGGCAATTCGCCACGGTTACAAACTACGCAGCTGTCCGGAAACGCCCCACTACTTGCATGGAAAGAAATCGACATCATCGACTGGAGATCGTCGCAATCTCTTGGAATCATAATTCCTATTCCGTGAGGCTCCTCGAATTGGTTTGCTGGCATTGTTGATGCTCCTGTAGGGAGTTTGCTGGACTTGATGGACCTGCTCGAATGAGCGTATACTAATTGCCCTAGCGTGGGAGAGGTCGGCTTTATTTTATAATGCGTGTCCAAGCTACCATACGGTTCATGGTTCTGGTCTTTGCCTTCTGCCAGATCGTCGGGATAATGTGTTCGGTGCCGGATTTATCGTTGGCTGACGACCTGCCACAGGTGTCTGAAGAAATGAATGATATGGCCTGTCCAATGGACGGGGCCATCATGTGCTCTCCCTCACTGACCGCGTCTCCTGAGCGTCAGATAAAAAACAGCGTGGTGGTGATTGATCCTGTTCCGTCTCTACTCAATCATCCCGGAATCTCCACCGATGTCTCTACTGAGACGATGTGGTCTTGGAGTACGGCGTATTCCCTTGTTCCTCTCTCTATAAGCTCCTCCTCGGTTCTTCGCATCTGATCGTCCACCTCCGGTTTCGTCGTCCCCTGCTTAGCTGCTGACGCTGAGCGGGCGGTAATGCTTTTTACCGTCGGAGGTGGGTCATGAAACACACTCGTATCCCTCTTTCATTCCCTCGAGTGCGGGCCGGGTGGCTGATTACGCTAACGCTCCTGCTTCTCCCCTGGCCGGTCGGCGCGGCCGAGGAATCGGCTGAACCACGCTTGGAGCTTTCCAGCCTTATTCGAGAACTCGAAGCCGCAAATCCCGAGATTAAGGCGGCCCGCCAACGATGGGAATCCGCGAAGGCGGTCGTACCACAAGTTCAGACCTTGCCCGATCCTCGTCTTCAAATTGGCTATCAGCGTATGCCGATGGTGCCTCCCGTAGTTGAAGGGGTGATGTATGGAGTCGGGCAGGACATCCCCTTTCCGGGCAAGCTCAAGCTGAGAGGAGAAGTCGCTCAACAGGAGGCGGAGCGAATGGAACAAGAGTATCTTGCGGCCCGTTTGCGGCTCGTGGCAGCGCTGAAGCAGGCTTATTTCGATCTCCACTTCGTCCATAAGAGCATCGACATCGTGGGGAGAAACAAGGGACTGCTGACGCAATTCGAGAAGACAGCCAAGACTCGATACAGCGTTGGGCAAGCCGCGCAGCAGGACGTGTTTCGCGCCCAGGTCGAAATTTCACGCGTCCTCGATCGGCTGGCCGTCCTCGACCAGCAGAAAGAGAGCCTTCACGCAGCCATCAATCGGCTCTTGAATCGTCCACCAGATGGTCCGTTGGGCACCCCGGAAGACGTACAGAGTACCCTTCTGACACTCCCTCTTCAGGAACTCAACAGGCGGGCAAACGAATTCTCACCTGCGCTGCTCGCGACGGCAAAAGGCATCGATCGTTCTGAGCGGGTTGTCTCCCTTGCGAAGCGACAGTTCTATCCGGATTTCGATGTCACAGCTCTCGGCATCCGCAACGACAAGATCAATGACAACGGCTACCAGGTGATGGTGGGCATCAAGATCCCCTTATTCTATGAAACCAAACAGAAACAAGGGGTCCGAGAAGCGCTAGCCAGCTTAGAGGGAGCGCGTGAGGATTTTACGGCGACTCGTCAGGATCTGTTGTTCCAGGTGAAAGATGGATTTGTGCAGGCCCAGCGGGCCGAGCGGCTGATCACCATCTTACGCGATGCCATCATTCCCCAGGCCACGCTCGGCCTGCAGGCCGCGCAAGCAGGGTACGCGGTGGGGAAAGTAGACTTCCTCACGCTGCTGAATAGCCTCCTGACGTTGCAAGAAAGCCAGCTTGAGCTGCATGGCGAGATGGTAAACCACGAGAAAGCGCTCGCTCGGCTCGAAGCTGTAACGGGTGGGGCATTCGACGGCCCGTTGTCGGAAAGAAAACCGTGATCATGACTCGTCAGCGTGTCATCGGTATGGCAGCGGTCCTCATCATAATCATAGCCGCTGCCGCAGTTGTCTGGTTGACGACGAGGCCGGTGGTGCCTCCACCGACGGATTCCCGACAGGACGAGATGGCCGGGATGGACATGCCGGGGATGGGAAAGGAGCAACAGAGGAAACCGGCCCCGGTGGAGGAAGCGGTTGGACCGGAGACTCCCCTCGAGTCCGAAGGTGTGCCAGGCATCGTGACCATTGCACCGGAACGGCTGCAAACAATCGGGGTGAAGTATGGGCAGGTGGTACGTCGTCCCTTGGAGAAGAGTATCCGCACGGTCGGCAGAGTTGCCATTGACGAGCGCAAGCAGGCCAAAGTCACGATCAAGTTTCACGGGTGGATCGAAGAGCTGTTCGTCAGCGCGCTCGGGGATCACGTGAAGAAAGGTCAGGCGCTCTTCACGATCTATAGTCCCGATCTGGTCGCAACTCAAGAGGAGTATCTCCTCGCGGTGCATAGTCAGAAGCAATTGGGGGGCAGCGAGTTTCCCGAAGTGGCGCAAGGCTCCAAGGATTTGCTCGAAGCGACCAAGCGCCGCTTTCAGCTCTGGGATATCACGGATGATCACATCCAAGAACTCGAAAAGACCGGGAAGGTGCTGAAAACCCTGCCGATCCATTCGCCCATCACCGGAACGGTGATCAAGAAGGACGCCCTCGCCGGTGCGCATGTGGATGCTGGAGTAGAACTCTATACCATTGCGGATCTCTCCCATATCTGGATCTTGGCGGACATTTACGAATACGAGCTGTCGTTCATCAAAGCGGGACAGAATGCTGCCGTCACCCTCTCCTACGACCCTGGCACGGCGCTGACTGGCCACGTGAGCTTCATTTATCCCACCTTGGACCCGAAAACCCGCACGGCAAAGGTGCGGTTCGAACTCGACAACCGTGATGACACGCTCAAGCCGGACATGTATGCCAACGTGGAGTTGCGGGTGAATTTGGGCATTCGTTTGGCGATTCCGCAAGAAGCCATCATCGAATCGGGACAAAAGCAGGTCGTTTTTCTCCATCTGGGCGACGGGAAACTCGAGCCGCGCCTGATCAAAACCGGAGTCAAGACCGGCGAATGGTCTGAAGTGCTGACAGGTCTGAAAGAAGGTGAGCACATTGTCACCTCAGCCAACTTCTTAATTGACAGCGAAAGCCGTCTTAAGGCCGTCGTCGAGAGCATGGGTGGCATGCCCGGCATGAAGATGAAGGATTGAACGCCCGTGGTTGAATGGATCATCGAATTCAGCGCGAGAAACCGCTTCATCGTCTTCCTGCTGGTCTTCGCATTCTCAGCGGTCGGACTCTGGGCCATGTGGCAAACGCCGATCGACGCACTGCCCGATATCTCCGATACACAAGTCATCGTCTATACGACCTGGCAGGGCCGTTCGCCAGATCTGGTCGAAGACCAAATTACCTATCCGATCGTCACAGCGCTCCTGTCAGCTCCCAACGTGACGGTCGTCCGTGGTTTCTCGGACTTCGGCTACTCCTATGTCTACATTCTCTTCAAAGACGGCACGGATATCTATTGGGCCAGGTCGCGCATCCTCGAACGGTTGAGCCAACTCTCTGGACGGATGCCGGAAGGGGTCACGCCGCAGCTCGGCCCAGACGCGACGGGCGTGGGCTGGGTCTATCAGTACGCCCTCGTCGATGAGACTGGCCGGCATGATCTGGCCGCCCTGCGCAGTTTCCAGGATTGGTATCTCCGGTATTGGCTGCGCGCCGTGGAGGGCGTGGCTGAAGTGGCGAGTATCGGCGGTTTCGTCCGGCAATACCAAGTAAATCTCGATCCGACCAAGGTCTTGGCCTATCGCCTTTCTCTTCCTTCTATTGTCGAAACGATTCGACAGAGCAACAACGACGTGGGCGGTCGTGTCGTAGAGTTTTCGGGGATCGAATACGTCGTGCGCGGGCGTGGCTACATCAAGAGGGCTGAGGACATAGAGAAGATCGCCGTGGCAGTCAACGAGAACGGGACGCCAATTCTGTTGCGCGACGTAGCCACGGTCCGGCTCGGGCCGGACATGAGACGAGGGCTGGCGGAGTTCAACGGGCAAGGCGAGGTCGCAGGCGGCATTGTGATTATGCGGTTTGGCGAGAATGCGCTCAATGTGATCGAACGAGTCAAGACGAAGCTGAAAGAGATTGAGCCGTCCATGCCGAAAGGCGTGAAGGTCGTCACGGTCTACGACCGGAGCGACTTGATTCACGAATCTATCGCCACGGCTAAGGAAAGTCTGATCGAAGAATTGGTGGTCACGGGGGTACTGATCCTGGCGTTTTTGCTCCATGTCCGTTCTGCGATTGTCCCGATCCTGACGCTTCCGCTGGCCGTCCTGATCTCTTTCATTCCCATCTATCTGATGAACATCGGCATCAACATCATGTCGCTCGGCGGCATCATCGTGGCGATCGGAGACATGGTCGATGCCGCTATCGTGATGGTGGACAACGCCCACAAACGCCTCGAGGAATGGGAACGAGATGGGAAGGTCGGCGATCGGCTCCAAGTCCTGATCGATTCGGCCAAGGAAGTCGGCCCGCCCATTTTTGCGTCGGTGCTCGTCATCGCGATCTCGTTCATCCCGGTCTTCGTGCTCGAAGCGCAAGAAGGCCGCATGTTCAAGCCGCTGGCCTGGACCAACAACCTGGCCATCGTGATGTGCGCGGTCCTGGCCATCACGTTGGTCCCGGCCTGCTTACCGACGTTCATTCGAGGCAAGATCTTTCCGGAACTGAAGCATCCTGTCACCCGCGGGCTCCAACGGCTCTATGCGCCCGTGCTGCGCACGGCCTTGTACTATCGGAAAGCGGTCGTGATCGGAGCTATTGTGTTGATGGCCAGCATCGTCCCGCTCTACCAGCAGATGGGCTCCGAATTTATGCCGCCCCTGTACGAAGGCACGATCCTCTATATGCCGACGACTTTGCCGGGCTTGTCAGTGACGGAGGCCAGCCGGCTACTGCAGATTATGGATCAAAAGCTGCGATCCTTTCCGGAGGTGGAGCATGTCTTCGGCAAGTCTGGACGAGCCGAAACCTCCACCGACCCGGCGCCCTTTGGCATGATGGAAGTCGTGGTTGAGCTAAAGTCCAAAGACCAGTGGCGGCCAGGTCTGAGCTATGAGGGACTCGTGGATGAAATGGACCGAGCGCTCCAGATTCCTGGTGTGACGAACGCCTGGACCATGCCGATTAAGGCCCGGATCGACATGTTGACGACTGGCATTCGGACGCCGGTCGGGATCAAGATCTTTGGTCCCGATCTGAAACAGATCGAACAGATCGGTGGACATCTGGAAATGGTGCTCAAAGAGGTCCCAGGCACGCGCAGCGTGTATGCAGAGCGAGTGTCAGGCGGCTACTTCCTTGATTACGATATCAATCGCGAGGAGATCGCACGCTATGGGCTCAAGCTGATGGATGTCGGCAAGATCATCGAAACGGCCATCGGCGGCGAAAACATCGCGACGACGATCGAGGGCCGTGAGCGGTATCCAATCAACGTCCGTTATCTCCGTGAATTGCGGGATGATCCTGAAAAGCTGAAGCGCGTGCTGGTGGATACGCCGACCGGCGCGCAAGTGCCGCTAGCGCAACTCGCGACACTACGTTTCGTCAATGGGCCGCCGATGATCCGTGACGAAAACGGCATGCTCTCAGGGTATGTGTTCTTGGACATGACGGGGCGTGATGTCGGCGGATACGTGGAGGACCTTAAAAGGGTTGTGGCAGCAAAAGTCGAACTGCCAGCGGGCTATACGATCGTTTGGTCCGGCCAGTATGAATTCATGCAGCGGGTAAAGGAACGACTGAAGTTCGTCGTGCCGCTGACGCTCGTGATCATCTTTGTCACGTTTTACTTTTCTTTTGCGTCGGTGGCCAAGACCTTCATGGTGATGATCGGGGTGCCGCTCTCATTAGTCGGGGCCGTCTGGTACCTCTCGATCCTTGGCTACAACATGAGCATTGCCGTGTGGGTGGGGCTGATCACTGTCGTGGGGACCGCGGCGGAAACCAGCGCGGTCATGCTGGCCTATTTGGATGAAGCTTGCGCCCGACGCAAAGCGGCCGGCGGGCTCACGACGTTGGAAGATTTAATCGACACAGTCCAGCTGGGGGCAGTCGAACGCATTAGGCCCATGATGATGATTGGCTTGGTCGATGTCATCGGGTTGATCCCGGTCATGTGGGCTACGGGAACCGGGGCGGATGTAATGAAGCGGATCGCCGCTCCACAGGTCGGTGGGGTGTTCTCCGCAATGGTCCTGACGCTGTTTGTGATTCCGCCCATCTATGTCATGTGGAGGTGGTGGAGCGAGCGCAGGCAAGGCCGGACGATAAAAATTGAGGCGAGAGGATCATGACACTCGTGACGTTCTTAACAAACGAATTGCCATACATCCGTGCAGAAACTGTAATAAGAGGAGCCTGTTCGAGGCCAGACGGTCCCGTCGGAAGAATATTTGTAATGGCCCATTGTCGCGTTACGCGACAGTTAAATTGAAGCCTGTCCTTTATTGCCACGGTGAATTGTCGCAAAAGAGGAGGTGTTGGTCAGTTAATACAGTAATAGAATTGGTTCCTATATAAAATATCGCCCTAAGTAGTTGGTACGTTGATTGCTTCGGCATCAGCACAGGCAGTGAAATGGATCACTGCCAAAAATAGAAGGGGGGATTTACGATGCGACAGGTTATGAGGGGATTATCATTCATCGTCCTCTTACTGGGCTTGGCCATTCCAAGCTTTGCCATGACAGGTCCTGAGCCTGGGATTGCCAAGGGTAATCATCAGGAACTCGCGATGTACTATGCGGAGCAGGCCCAGGATTTCAAGGCGAAAGCAAGGTTCTGGGACAATACCGCTGAATCCTACGAGCATCACCCGGAGCTCTATAAGTCGAGCGACATTGCCGACGAGGCGGCCCATTGCCGTCAAATTGCGCGAAACTACCGGAAGATGGCAGACGAGGCTGCAGCTTTGGCGACCGAACACTTGGGTTTAACCCGCAAGGGACCATAGGTTGTAGCATCGGAACATGTCGATAGGATGACCAGGGGCGCCGAGGCGATCACGCAATTTGTACGAAAAGATCCCCGGCGCCGCTCTGGGTTTTGGAGTGTCGAGCTGCGCATAAACACATGCTCGAAGGAGTGAAGCGCCCATGAAGATCTCGCGGCAGCTGTCGTGGTTTGTCCTGTTCTTCGGCGTGGCGATCATGGCCTGTTCAACTGGTCCACCACGCGAACTCATTGAACGCAACAATCACAGTGGACTGGCGAGCTGGTATGAGCAGGAAGCTCTGCGCCTGCACGGTAAAGCAGAAGAAATGCGTCAGATGAGCGATCGATACGCAGCCCACGACTATCCGCTTTCTCCAAAAGAGTCCAAGGGAGAGCTGCTCAGGCATTGTCGCGACTTCATGCGCTATTACACGAAGGCCGCCGAAGAAGCGGAGGCTCTCGCCAAGCTGCATCGCGAACAAGAGCTAGGCATTCCCTGAAGGGCAATATTCTGAACGCTATGCGGATTTTTCAATGAGTCTGAAGCCGCCCGCTCAATCATGAATCAGTCCCATATTTCAGTCATGGTTCAACAGTTCGCAGCACCCGGTAGATATTTCATCTCTAGGACTGGAAAAGGGGGAAGCATGAAACCGCAACGGGTAAAGAAACGGCACAACGACAAGGCTGATACCACACAGGCTGCTATCCCAGAGCAAATCATGTCCGATGACCTTCGTGACCGGATTGCGAAGCGAGCTTATGAGCTCTACATCGATCGAGGCTGCAGACCGGGGTGTGATGTGGAAGATTGGATTGACGCGGAGCGAGAAATACTCACGTCGCCGAAGTGACAGGAGTGACGGTGGTGATCCGACGTTGGCCGTCCCCTACTTTGCTGGCGTGGTGGCACCGCAAATGGGAGATACCGTATGAAAGATCCGGTCTGTGGCATGAAGGTCTTCCAAGAGCAGGCCTTGGCGGCCACTTACGGAGACCGGATGTTCTACTTCTGTTCCGATCTGTGTCGGCGCACCTTCCTCGCTGGTCCCGAGAGATACCTGAGACCGCTTGAACCGGCCGGGACGGCTGGCCCCTTCACCCAACGTGTAGCGTATTTTACGATGGAAGTGGCGCTTGATCCTGCAATGCCCACCTACAGTGGAGGGTTGGGGGTTCTAGCGGGAGATACGCTCCGATCGTTTGCCGATCTCAAAATTCCGGCCGTTGGAGTCAGCCTCCTGTACTGGAACGGATATTTTGAGCAGAAGCTGGACGAGTGGGGCAACCAGCACGAGCAGCCGGTGTCGTGGGAGCCGAGAGTCCAACTTCGCCTCCTCCCGGCCACAGTGACCGTGGCCATCGAAGCACGGACAGTGATCGTCCAGGCTTGGCAATATGATCTTATCGGTGTCACGGGCGGTCGGGTACCAGTGCTCTTGTTGGATGCCAATCGTCCGGACAATGCCCAGCAAGACCGAGAGCTGAGCTTGTGGCTCTACGGAGGGGATGACCGCTACCGGCTCGCGCAAGAAATCATCCTGGGCATCGGCGGCATCCGAATGCTCCAGGCTCTTGGGTATTCCGCAGTGGAACGATTCCATATGAATGAAGGTCATGCCGCTTTCTTGACGCTCCAACTCCTACGCGAGTCAACTCCGGTCGGTTCCACAGAGTGGGACTTCCCTGCGGTAAGACGGCGCTGCGTCTTTACCACCCACACGCCGGTTCCGTCCGGCCACGATCAATTCGCGTATGACCGTGTTCGTCGGGTCATGGGGGACCTACTACCGTTGGAAGTCTTACAGATGCTAGGTGGGCAGGACCGCCTGAACATGACGCTCCTGGGCTTCAACATGAGCACCTATGTCAATGGCGTGGCCAAGCGGCATGGCGAAGTCTCGCAACAGATGTTTCCCGCGCATGTCATCGATTCGATCACGAACGGCATCCATTCAGTCACCTGGACCAGCGAGAGCTTCCAGGATCTTTACGATCGGTCGATTCCCGGTTGGCGAACCGATCCGTTCTCTCTTCGCTACACGATTAGTGTCCCAAATCAGGAGATCTGGAACGCGCATATCAAGGCCAAGACGCGGCTGCTTGAAGAAGTGAGGCAGCGCACTCAGCAGCAGTTGAGGCCGGATGCCTTCACGATCGGCTTCGCCCGCCGTGCAACCTTATACAAGCGGGCCGATTTAATCTTGTCGGCACCTCGTGAATTGACCGCCGTGGCCAAGAACGCAGGACCGCTGCAGATCTTGTTCGCGGGCAAGGCGCACCCCAAGGATGAGCCCGGCAAGGACATGATCCGCCGGATCGTGCAAGCGGCTAAGCAGCTCGAACGGGATGTGACGATTCTCTACCTCGACAACTACGACGTAACCCTCGCCCGGCTCCTGACAGCCGGCGTGGATCTGTGGCTGAACACGCCTCAGCGGCCGCTCGAAGCATCCGGGACGTCCGGCATGAAAGCGGCCCACAACGGTGTGCCAAGCTTGAGTGTGTTGGACGGCTGGTGGGTGGAAGGCCACATCGAAGGCGTGACGGGTTGGTCGATCGGCTCACGGACATTGGGGCAAGTCGCCGATGAAGCGGAAGAGGCGCGTGAGCTGTATCAGAAGCTGCGATGGACGATCGTGCCGATGTACTACCAATCGCGGGATCGTTGGATCAACGTGATGCGGCATACGATGGCGTTCAACGCGTCATTCTTCAACACCCACCGCATGGTCCAGCAGTATGCCGCCAATGCCTATGTGTAAGAGCAAATGCACGCGTCGATGATCCACCGGTGCAAGTGAGGTCCATTTCGATGAATAATTTACGACGGCTCGTTCTCTACGCCTTTCTCGCGGTCCTGGGATTTTTTCTCGTGACCGAACACCGGGCGCATGTGTTCGGAATACTCCCCTATCTTCTCTTGTTCGCCTGCCCGTTGTTCCATCTCCTTCTACACAGGCGACATGGTGGTCATGACTCCGAATCTCCACCAGGCGGGAAGCAGCCCGACTCACAGGCCAACACCGGAGGCCATTCCCATGGATGAAGGATCGGCTTATGGGTTATGGTCGTTAGTGATCATCAACTCGGTGGTGTTTATCCTCTTCGCGTTTAGCTTCACGCGGCCGCGGACGACACGCGATTGGCGATCCCTGGGTGCCTTTTCGGCGTTTATCGTGGCTCTGTTTGCCGAGATGTACGGATTCCCCTTGACCATCTATCTGCTCTCCGGATGGCTGGAAAGCCGATATCCCGGAGTAAATCTATGGTCCCACGAAACCGGGCATCTCTGGCATACCCTGCTGGGCATGAAAAGCCATGCGCATAGTGATCCCTTGCACATTCTCAGTGGGCTGCTGATCTTCGGAGGGTTCTTTCTACTGGCGGCTTCGTGGGAAGTCTTGTATAGGGCGCAACGAAGCCAGACCCTCGCCATGACCGGACCCTATGCCCGGATAAGACATCCGCAGTATGTAGCCTTCATCGTGATCATGCTGGGTTTTCTCCTCCAATGGCCAACCATTCCAACATTGTTCATGTTCCCCATACTCGTGACGATGTATGTCCGTCTCGCTCACAAAGAGGAGAGGCAGGTCCGTGCGGAATTCGGCGAGTCCTATGATCGTTATGCAGAGACCACACCCGCCTTCTTCCCGCGATGGGGAAGGCAGAGACGAGAACAAATTGACGGGCGTCTGGATAGTTGATGGGTTGATAGTCAGAACCAGCCGTTTGACGACATGATGGAGGTAGAAGAAGCAGGAGAATCATAGAGCATGGTGATCTGGCATCTCACATCGGACACGCCGTGCTTTCCGTTCCATGTTAGTGCGGGGCAGAACGTTAACCTCCAGTTCGGCACATGGCCGATCGAGGAGGGCCAGCATGCCTGGATCGACGTTCGGGTTGTGCATTCGAACGGGGCCGAGGAGGCCAGGCGTGTCGAGGGAACGTGGAACTTCAACCGCGATGCCAATAGCTACTGGTTCATCAACGTCGGGCCGTTTGCAGATGGAGATCGGGTGGAGTACAGGCTGCACGGGAGTTCGCCGTCCGGGGCTTGTGAAATTGGCCCCTTCACCTTTCAGGTAGGTCCCAAAATTCATCTCGCGATCCTTTGGCATCAACACCAGCCATTGTACAAAAATCTCAAAGCCAAGCGACCGCAGGGATCGTATCGGTTCCCCTGGGTGCGGCTGCACGCCATCCGCGATTACTACGCTATGGCTGCGTTGCTGGAACAGCATCCTCAGGTCCACCTCACCATCAACCTGACCCCGGTGCTGCTGTGGCAGATCGAGGACTATGTCGAGCGCGGGGCGACGGATCGCGCCCTTGATCTGACCATGACTCCTGCGCACCGGCTTTCAACCGCCCAACGCGAGGAGCTCCTCGCCACCTTCTACGAAGCCGACTGGCACACCCAGATCTTTCCCTGGCCTCGTTATCGTGAACTGTTTGAGCAGCGCCAGAACAGTCGTGCGTTCACGGTCCAGGATCTCGCGGATCTCCAGATGTGGTTCAACCTGTCCTGGTTCGGCCCAGAGTTTCAAGAAGGCAAGGTGGCGCTGCCTAATGGCAGAACTTCCTCCGTGCGTCGCTTCGTCGAAAAGGGCGCAGGCTATACCGCCCGTGAGATTGAGCAGATGATCACGGAGCAACTAAAGATCCTGCACAATGTCGCCACGATCCATCGACAGCTCCAAGAGCGAGGCCAAATCGAGGTTTCCACTACCCCCTTCTACCATCCTATCCTTCCGCTGCTTGTTGATTCGGATCGCGCCACCATTGATCGTCCTGGCGCAGTGCATCCCCGGCGGTTTCACCACCCAGAAGACGCAGTGGCACAATTCCATCGTGCTAGGCGGTTCTACGAAGAACGCTTCGGGCATCCGCCCGCCGGGATATGGCCTGCTGAGGGCGCGGTCGGCCAGTCGGTTATCTCTCTTTTCACAGAGTCCGGCGTGCGATGGATCGCGACCGATCGCGGCGTCCTGGCACGCTCTGGGCAGTATGGTTACGACGTCCAGGACTCAAATGTCCTATGCCAAGCGTATCGAGCTAAAAATGGGCTGGGCCGTGGTGTCGCCGTCTTTTTCCGCGATTCCGTCTTGTCAGACAAGATCGGCTTTCACTACCACAGCTACGCAAGTCCCGCACAGGCGGCCGCCGACTTTCTGCAAGAATTGAAAGAGCGGTTCGCCTGGCAGGTCAACGACCCTCCGAACCGGATCGTGTCCGTGATTCTAGATGGGGAAAACGCGTGGGGGGCCTATCCACACCAGGCGCGCCCGTTTCTGCATGCCCTGTATACGGCGCTTGCCGCTGATCCGGAGATTCGCACAGTCACGTTTCGGGAGTACCTTGAGGGTAACCCGATGCGGCGGGTGCCGGCTCACCCGATCGAAGCATTGCCGAAAGTCTATGACCTCGCTGAAGCGAGCTGGATCGACGAGAACGGCTCGCGGCCCGGGAACGATCTTGGCACCTGGGTCGGTGAGGCGGAAGAAAACCGGGCGTGGGACTTACTGGGGGAGACCCGTGATCTTATAGACCGCATGAAGGTTACGGCATCGCGTCATCCCAAGGTCTTTGAGGCACTGTACGCTGCCGAGGGTAGCGACTGGTTCTGGTGGTTCGGCGAGGACCAGGCTTCCGACTCCGATGCGGAGTTCGATGACCTGTTTCGCGATCATCTGAAGACGGTCTACCGCGCCATTGGCCGGACCCCACCGGTGGCCCTTGATCAATCCATCGTGCCCCATACGCTGATCTGGACCTTCGCACGTCCGATTGCCTCAATCCGACCAGAGGACCGACTTACCATTCGGACGAATTGTCCTGGTCGACTCAGCTGGAGAACCGATTCCGATGACCAATGGCGAACATGTGAAATGGTTTCGGCTGGAGGAGTAATGGCCGCGATCCATCGTTACGGCGTAACGCTGGGACCGTTTGCCCCGGCGACATGCCAGATTGAGTTCCGATTCCAATGTGCGCATCCGGCTTGCTGCGGGACCGATCCGTGCTGCCGATTCGAACTTCGGCGGATCGAGGTCACCGGGAAGCAGGCGCAGGGACGGCGCTAGGGAAGGTCTGGTGGAGGCTCTCGTAAGCCTGCGTCTACTGCGGGATAGACTGAGGTTCAGAGCTTGGAGAAAACCGAGAGAGGTGATCAGTGTCGCAAGACGAGCAGCGAGGAAAACAAACAGCCAGCACCTACGCCATGGTGCGGTTGAGCGCGTTCGGGCGTGAACACCGCGTGTGCTGGGAGGTATTACCAGTACTACTGCCTGTCCCGGATGAGCAGCCGCTGCAGATCGGCTTCAATCTGGCACTCTACGGCGCCCATGCGCACGGAACCGACCCGCCAAGACCAGGCTGCGAGCGATGTGGAACCATTCTGGGCCATCTGCGCGAGATCGCAGAGTGGATCCTGCCGAAAGCGGAGCGGCCCTCTCGGTATGAGATAGCTGTCTCGGACAATGTCATTCTCTATGACCCCATCCGATGCAATCGGTCGGAGGTGACTGTCACGATCAAGATTCTGGATCGAGCGCAACTGGACGTTCCCGTGAACGCCTGCGAAGTTTTTTGCCTCCACGAAATGCAAAGTAGGCTGAAAGAGATCGGCACCCGGTATGAGAACTGGGAAGAGACATAGAGAAAGTAGGTGGTTCTTTAGAGCGCGACTCTGTGCCGGTCGCAGGTCGGGGATAAACGAGATAAGGAGGGAGAGCCATGACACACCAAAAAGCCATGGATCGCGTGTGCGGGATGTGGATCGACAAGGAAACGGCTCCCTTTCGCAGCACCTGGCAAGGACAGACCTATTATTTCTGCTCGAAGCCCTGCAAAGAGCAGTTTGACGAGGATCCCGTGCGGTACATGAAAGGATTTGAGGGTCGCAAACCTTGAAGCGATCGGCCTGTCGGATGTTGCCTGCGGGAAAATAGCATGACTCTCCGATCATTGACCTTGCCTCTCAAGGTACTTGCGAGCGTCTTTCTGCTCACGATCGGCGTGGCCTATCTTTTCGCCTTGGCGTACCTTTACCTGATTGATGTGGAGCCACACACCAAACACGGCATGGGACTCACCGCCGGCGTGATCATGAAATATTACGGTCAACGGGACACGACAAAGCTTGAAGCGGCCCTCCGAGGACCTATGACAGAATATGTTACTGACGCGCAGCGAACACAGATGATCCAGTGGATACGAGCGGGCGCGGCCGAAACCGACTTCGTGAAGGTCCAGCCGATCCTCAAGCAGGCTTGCGGGGACTGCCACAGTGCGTCCTCGGGGACGGGCTTGCCGTCGCTTTCTTCCTATACTGAGGTCGTTCGCTATACCGAACTAGACCTTGGCCAATCCATCCAGTCACTGGTTCGAGTCTCTCATATTCATCTGTTCGGCATGAGTTTCATCTTTATGCTCACGAGCCTCATCTTCGTCTTCAGTGAAATCCCCGCTTCCATTCGGGCCGTTCTGGTGGCGATTCCTTTCCTCGCCATCTGGCTGGACATCGGGTCCTGGTGGTTTACCAAACACGCTCCTCTCTTTGCCTACATCGTGATCGGTGGAGGGGTGCTGATGGGACTGTCTCTGGCGTTGCAGATTGGGATTTCGCTTTACGAGATGTGGTTTGCTCGGACAATGCATTGATGCGCTGCTGTTCACATACAGGAGAACGGACAAATGGGAAACGCAGATCGTCGATTGGTAACGGGGAGAAGCAATGTGGCGATCAAGATGTGGGCGGTCATCGGATTCCTGGTTGCCTTGGCAGGAACCGCCGCTTCGGCGGAGGATGCACCTGAGGAAGCTATTCCCATCGAGTATGCTGGGAAAATTATGGCGACCGGAATGCCCAACGACCCCAAAGCACAAGTGGTGGGGAAGGAGATTTACGAAGGCAAAAGTAATCCAGCAGTCAATTGCGCTCGATGTCATGGGAGCGATGGCAAACCAACCAAGTTGGGAAAGGGAGCTCCGGATCTTTCAGATCCAGCGATCAGCAAGAAGCATTCGGATACACATTGGTTCTGGCGTATCTCGGAAAAGAAAGCGGGAACCACGATGCCGTCGTATAAAGACAAACTGACCGAAGAGCAGCGTTGGCAAGTGATCGTGTATCTGCGGACCCTGGCATCATCCGGTAAGTAGACCGCCGGAAGGGGGTCGCTGTGAAGAAATCGTTTATCCCCATGACCGCCGTGCTGATGCTCGTAGTATTGGTAGCCCTGGTCCTCTTGTCCGCGCGGCGAGCCTCGGCCGTTCCGTCATTTTCCCGGGAACATGGTCTCAAATGTAGCGACTGCCATGCGGGATTCCCCCTGCTGAATGAGTTCGGGATGGAGTTCAAGCAACGAGGGTTTCGGCTGCCCGACGAGGACGGTAAGTATCCCTGGGATCTGAAGAGTCTGCCCGTCTCCGTGATAGGTATCATGCAGTACCTCAACGCGCATGAAGACGATCCCGTAATTAGAGCCCGGCTATCTTCGTCCAGCAAAGCCGAAATCGACGAGATCGAGATCATGGCCGCGGGCACAGTCGCCCCGAAGGTGGGATTTCTCGCGGAGTTCGCCCAAGAGGTAGCGGCGGGTGGCTCGTTTGGAAACGAACAGATTTGGATGCAGTTTAGCGACCTGATACCGGCCAGTGTGCTCAACCTCCGGGCCGGACGCATGCTGAACGAACAGTACTACCTTTCACAGAAACGGCGACTGACCTTCCAGCGGTACCTGGCGCCGGTGACATTCAATGTGACCGGCGTCGAACTCAACGGATTCTGGTCTGGACTTCGGTACGCAGCCGGAGTCGTCAACGACGAGCGCGAGGAAGGAATCAACCCTCCGACGGTTAACCTGGACAAGAAATTTCAGGGTTTCTACGCCTGGGGAACCTACACACGGTGGAACCACATCATTGGCATCAGGTACATCAACACGAAGGCGAATTCCGATCAGCCTTCGCCGATCATTGACGGCCGAACCAGGCAGCAATTGGATGCCACGCTGAATCTCCGCTTTGCTCGCGGCCAGATCTTGCTCGGCTATTTTCATAACTGGGATATCGGAGGCGTGAATGGACAGGATCGGAGGAATTATTTGGTGGAGGGCATCCTCGAAGCGCTGCCCGAGAAACTGTTCCTGGATGCCCGCTACGAGATACAGGATACGGGGCTGGCGCCCGGCAGTCCCAACAATCCAATGAGGGCTAACGGCACTCTCGTCACCGCGCATGCCTCCTATTACGTCACAGAGAATGTGCGAGCCGTGGTGGAATTTACCAAAGTGAAAGGTGAAGGGCTGGACGTACAGCGGATCGGCGAATCGAATGCTATCGCGGCCGGTAGTCAGGAACGCTACCTGATCGGGATTCACTTCGCCTTTTAGCATCACAATGAAAGGAGTCAACTTTATGAATGTCATGAGCAAGCAAAGGCGGTGGACGGTGCTCGGAGCTGCAGGACTGCTCCTGCTTTCCGGAGGTCTGGCAGTGGGGGTGCTAGAGGCGCAGGCCCAGAAGTCATCCGTGCAACATGCGGGAGCTCAGGCTCCCGAGACTCGAGCCTTGGCCGAACAGATTCAGCAATTGCAGCAACAGGTCGCAACTTTGCAGGCCGTTATTGAGAAGCAGCACACCCAGCAGCGCAACCGCGGGATGGGAAGTGGCGGAAAGATGCGCGGCGGGGGCGCCATGCCCATGATGGACGATCAAGGTGAGATGGGCGGCATGTCGTCCGGGGGTAGCCCCGGTATGGGCATGAGCATGATGGACGACGAAGGAGAGATGGCCGGCATGTCTTCTGGCGGGATGTCTTCCGGCGGAGGCGGCGGCATGGGCATGATGGAAGGCGAGATGGGCGGGATGACCTCAGGCGGCAACATGAAGATGTGTTGTATGGGCGAAATGGGAGGGATGATGGGTGGCATGAAGAGTTCCAGTATGGGCGGCATGAAAGGATCGCCATCCACCATGCCGGGACAGCCGGGCGCCTCCCACTTGTATCACATCGGGTCCACCGGGTTTTTCCTTGACCATGCACAGCATATTGTCCTCACCCCTGAACAAAAGACGACGTTGAATCGGTTGAAGGAGAAGGCCCTTCTCGACCGCGCGACGCAGCAACGCCGCATCGATCAAGCCGAGCAGGATCTGTACCTGTTGACGGGCGCCGACCAGCCGGATGCTGCCAAAATCCAAGCCAAAGTAGCCGAGATCGAGAAGCTGCGGGCCGATCAGCGCATGAATTTCATCCGAGCGGTGGGGGAGGCCACCAATGTGCTCACACATGATCAACATCGGGCCCTGCTGGGGACGATGACATCCACTCCAAAGTAAAAAGACCGAACCATGAAAGGAGTAAGTGCCATGCGAACACCAAGACACATCCTTCCAGTCGTTCTTGTTTGTTTTGTGTTGAGTCTCTCTTCCTTGAGTTTCGGAGAAGACAAGTCGAGCCAGGCGTCGCTGGAGTTGCGAAAAAATATGGCGGATATGTAGCAGAAGATGGCGGACTGTCTAAGAATGGGGAAGTCCGCCGATGACTGCCAGCGGGATATCGCAAAGGATTGTGCCGTTCTTTCAAAGACCGGTCAGTGTCCCATTCAAGAGGGGATGGGGCATATGGGAATGGGACAGAGGCGAGGTGGCCGTGGCTCCCACTCCGAGGGGAAAGATCCCCTGTCTGGCCCTCATGAGATGCGCTAGCAAAGATGCGTGAGGCGATGAAGATGCATTGCAATCGTTGGTCGGCTGCAATTTTAGCAAGCGCTCTGGGATGGGCTGTGCCGTCTCTCGACCACACGGCACAGGGGCAACATGCGGAGCACCATCCGGGTCCAGGTGATTCGGCTGGTTCGAGCAACGCGTCGGGTATAGCTTCGGGCGAGGGGATGGGCGGTGGCATGGGGGAGATGGGAGGGATGGGAATGGGGACTTCACCCCCCAAAGAACTCTATCCCTCCTTGATGAGCCTTCCGGGCCTCGCCCTCGAGACGCGCGCGGAGGTCGAACGCCAGGCCCACGAGCGAATGACGAAGGGCGCGGAGCTGATGTCGGAAGGCCTCTCGGCGCTCTCGTCGAGTGCGGTGCGCGACGATTACGTCTTGATGCAGCAGGCCACGGAGCAGATGCGGGAGGGCTTGGCGCAGTTTGAAAGCGGGCTCGCGGCGCACCGGGCGCTTGCCGACGCTAGGGCGCCGCGCGAGATCGCATTGCAATGGTTCAAGCGAGAGATGCACCTCTTGCCGGCCTCGTCCGGCCCGCCCCCGCACGGCATCTTCGGGCTGTCCTGGTTTCATTACTTCGTCATGGCCCTGCTGCTCGTTTCCACCGCCTCTATGGTGTGGATGTACTACCACCGCCTGCGACGGGCGGACGCCTTGCTGGCAAGCCTGGCGGGAGAAAGACAGGAGTTCTCCGCGGCGCTGCTGAGGCCGAGTGCGACACCACCGGCCGCGAGCGCCGCTCCTATCATGGTAGCCAGAACACCTGCAGCGTCGGACGCCGCCACGTCCCTCGTGACAGTCCCCGCCGGCCGCTGGTCTGGACAACTTCGGGTGGCCAAGATTTTTCAGGAGACGGCCGACGTAAAAACATTTCGCCTGGTGCATCCGTCCGGGGGAGACCTTCCCGTCCTCCCTTTCGTGTTCGAACCCGGCCAGTTTTTGACGGTCACCGTCAATATCGACGGCAAGGAGACGAAGCGATCCTATTCCATCGCCTCTTCGCCATGCCGGCGCACATTCTGCGAGCTGACGGTCAAGCAGACGCCAGCCGGACTGGTCTCGAATTATCTACATGAGCGTATCCAGGTCGGAGACCTCATCAGCGTGAGCGGGCCGTTCGGAAAATTTACCTTTCGCGGCCACGAGGCCCCGAGCGTCGTGCTGATTGCCGGCGGCGTCGGGATCACGCCGTTGATGAGCGCGATCCGTTGCCTGACGGACCAAGCTTGGACCGGGGAGATCTTCATGATCTATGCCTGCAACACCATGCAGGATCTCATTTACCACGAGGAATTGGAGTATCTCGTCCGACGCTACGAGAACTTCCAGCTGACGATCACGCTCAGCAGGGAAACCTCATCCGCATGGACCGGACCACGGGGCCATGTCACCCGAGACTTGTTGACGAAGGCCGTCCCGAATCTCACGACGCGGCGCATCCACCTCTGCGGGCCGCCCGCGATGATGGAGGCCGTCAAAGGCATCCTCGCCGACATGGGAGTCCCTCCGGACCAGGTCAAAAGCGAAAACTTTCTCGGGGCGGAGCCGCGGCCGACCAAGCCCCCCGGCGCACCCACTCCTGTGGAACTGGGGCAGGCCGCAGTCACGACCACGTGCCGATTCGTTCGCTCGGGGAAGACTGCGCCGTTGGCGAAGGACCAGACCCTGCTGGAAGCGTCTGAGGATGTCGGGGTGAACATCGACTACTCCTGCCGGCAAGGCTACTGCGGGGTCTGCAAGGTCAAACTCCTCTCCGGGCTGGTCACGATGGCGGTCGAAGAGGCGCTAACCCCACAAGACAAAGCGGCGAACATCATTCTCGCCTGCCAGGCCAGGTCCACAGCCAACGTGGAGGTGGAGGCGTAATGCAGGAACGCGAACGGCTCGTCGTGACCGGAATGCTGCTTCTCATGCTCGCGCTCTGGCTCGGCTTTGCGGTGCACCGTTCCCCGCGCTTTGCAGGGTCACTGACGGGGGGCGTGCTGGGAGTCTCGGGCGCGCTGCTGATGGTGTTTTGTATCCTGTATGCCCCGGTGAAACGGATCCCCGCGATCAAGAATCTCGTCACAAAGTGGGTCTCGCTTCGCACGCTACTCGCCTGGCATGTCTATGCGGGCCTCGTCGGTTCCATGCTTGGCCTTCTGCATACGGGACATAAATTCGACAGTATGCTTGGCATGCTGCTGACCGCGGCGATGTTGGTGGTGGTGGTGAGCGGGTTCATCGGGCGCTATCTGCTCAATCAGACGTCCCAGGAGGTGCGTGAAAAGAGAGCCACGCTATCCGGATTACAGACGGCCTACGACTGGGTGGCGATGGAGCTCCGCAGCGCGCCCCAGCCGGCACTCATGACAGCATTGCAAGCCCGGTGGTCGCGATGGCTTCTGTCGGGACCGAGGGCCGAGAACGGGATGCAGGCAGCCGCGCGAGCCATCCGGCTCGCAGAGTCCATTGCTGATGTCGATTATGCCGTCAAGATGCACGAAACCTTGAAGCGGGCCTTCTCGAGATGGCTCACCGCGCACATCGTATTGTCCGCCGTTCTCATGGTCCTTCTCGGCATTCATGTCTGGGCTGCCCTCTATTATGGATTAAGATGGTTCCGTCCATGAAAAAGTGGATCATTGTGGTCGTGCTCGGTCTGGCTCTCGCGGCCCTCGCCCTCGGAGTAGTGCGCGTTCATATGCCGGCCAACGCTGAACAGTTGCAAGGCTTTATCAGTCCAGGGCCACTCTCGAACGCCCATGCGTTCCTTGAACAGAAATGCAGTACCTGTCACACCTCGATTCACGGCGTTGAGGCGGCCAACTGCATCGTCTGCCATACGAACAATTACATCCTGCTCCAGCGGCAACCCACTGCCTTTCATGCGGACATCAGCCGCTGTGCTGAGTGCCATATCGAGCACCGGGGCGTGAATGTGCGTCCGGTCGCGATGGACCACGCGGCCCTCGCGTGGATTGGCTGGAGCGAGTTACGGATATCCGATCCGGAGACCGAAACCCTTTCGAGAACCGACCTGATTCGATATTGGCTTCGTGATCAGTCCGGGGCCGCTCGACCGGCAACGGCGCTGGACTGCATCACGTGCCACGCGACGAAAGACCGCCATGTGGGCCTATTCGGTACAAATTGCAGCGACTGCCATGGGACGGAGCAGTGGACGATCGCCGACTACCGGCATCCCTCCCCGCGCTCGATGGACTGCGCACAGTGCCATCAGGCGCCGCCGAGCCACTACATGGAACACTTTGCCATGGTGTCTAAGAACGTTGTCGCCCGAGGGACGCTCGGCAGTCGGTGCTGCGACAACGTGCAAGTCAACCAATGTTACCGGTGCCATCAGACGACATCGTGGAACGATCTGCGTGGGGTGGGGTACTACAAGCATCATTGATGCAGGGTCGGGATGGAACCATGATGGAGTGGTGCATTCGGAAAGGCAAAGTCGATGATGGAAGCCGTCGAAGCCACCATTATCACTCTCGTGCAGTGGCTGCGGCTCGCCGTAGAAACGATGGGCGCGCTCGTGATTGCGATCGGCGTCATTGTGGCGATCTACGGTTTTGGACGCGCGCTTGCTTTGCAACGGCCCGAACATTACGTCGAGGTCCGGCTGACCTTGGCGCGTTATCTGGCACTCGCGATTGAGTTTGAACTGGCCGCGGACATCCTCTCGACGGCGATTGCACCGAGCTGGGACCAAATCGGCAAGTTGGGCGCCATCGTGGTGATCCGCACCGGACTCAACTATTTTCTCATGCGCGAAATGAAAGAAGAGCGCGTGAGAGGGGCGGGCCGTACGGAGCAAGCGTGAGAGCCGCTCGAGAATAGGAATAAGGAAACATCGTCATGGACATTCAGGGTACCCGTATGACACGCCGCCTGTTCCTGCAACGCACTGGGGCGCTGGGGCTGTTGGCCGCGGCACAACAACTCCTTCCCGCTTGTGCCTGGACGAACGCTGCTACCAACATTCATTCATCTGTATGGTCACAAACGCCGCTGAGGGGAGAGGTCATCGATCTGACCATCGGTGAAACGCCCTTTACAGTGAACGAACGAACCGCGACCGCGATCACCGTCAATGGAACGATTCCAGGCCCTGTGATTCGCCTGCGAGAGGGCCAAGAGGTGACCCTGCGGGTCACAAACCGCTTGGGGGAAATTACGTCGATTCATTGGCATGGCATTCTGCTCCCGCCCGTGGTGGACGGCGTGCCGGGGGTGAGTTTCGCCGGCATCAAGCCCGGTACGACTTTCACCTACCGCTTTCCGGTCACACAGAGCGGCACCTACTGGTATCACAGTCACTCCGGGGGGCAGGAGATGCTAGGCGTCTATGCGCCGATGATCCTCGATCCACTCCAACCCGAGCCATTTCACTACGACCGAGACTATGTCGTGATGCTCTCGGATTGGACCTTCGAGTCGCCGGAGTCCGTGCTCGCTAATCTCAAAAAGCAGCCAGCCTACTATAACTTCCAAGAACGTACCGCGGGTGAGTTCTTCTCGAATATCGCAAACTGGGGCTTGCGGGCGACGCTGAAGAACTACCTCATGTGGGATCAGATGCGGATGAATCCGACGGACTTCGCGGATGTCACCGGCTACACCTTCACCTATCTCATGAACGGCATGTCTCCGGGTGCTAATTGGACCGGCCTGTTTCGCCCTGGAGAAAAAGTCCGCCTTCGCTTCATCAATGCGGCGTCTATGACCTTTTATGACGTGCGTATTCCTGGCCTCACGATGACAGTTGTGCAAGCCGATGGGCAGAATATCCAGCCCGTCGCGGTGGAAGAGCTTCGTATGGGAGTGGCGGAGACCTACGACGTGATCGTCGAGCCCACGGACGATCGTGCGTATACCATCTTTGCCGAGACGCTGGATCGTAGCGGGTACGCGCGCGGAACGCTTGCCCCTCGGCCTGGGATGGAAGGAGAGATTCCAGAACGTCGTCCTCGTCCGCTTCGGACGATGGAAGACATGGGGATGAGCATGAAAGGCATGGAGATGGATGGCATGGATATGCCGGGGATGAAGATGCCACATGGCAGCGAAATGGCGATGCGAGGCATGGAGATAAGGGGGGATCAGCCGAGTATGGAGCCGTCCGACCCTAAGCCAAATACGGAACATACGCAGCATGATTCGGAAATGCCGTCTACACAGAAAGGGCAGCATCCACAGGACATGTCCAAAATGCCAGGAATGGAAGAATACGATCAACGCCGCTCAAGGATTCCTGGCTCAGAACCCGTCAAGCATGCCCCCGATGATCATGGCACCGGCAACCAAACGGTGGCCGAGTATTCGCAGAACCGGTTTGGGGAACCAGGTAGAGGGCTGGAGAACAGCCCCTGGCGGGTGTTGCGTTACACCGATTTGAAAAGCCTGACCCCCTACCCTGACCAACGGGAACCGGATCGGGAAATCGAACTGCACGTCACGGGCAATATGGCGGATCGGTATATGTGGTCGTTCAATGGGAAAAAATATTCCGATGCGCCGGAGCCGATTCGTTTTCACTACGGAGAACGGCTACGTCTTACGTTCGTCAACGACACGATGATGGAGCATCCGCTTCATTTGCACGGCATGTGGATGCACTTGGAAAACGGCGCAGGCAAGTACCTGCCCCGCAAGCACACCGTCATCGTCAAGCCCGCGGAGCGGGTATCCGTCGCGGTCACCGCGGACGCCCCGGGACGCTGGGCCTTTCATTGCCACCTGCTGCTTCATATGGAAGCCGGGATGTTCCGCGTCGTCGAGGTGTCCGACAAGGAGTCGTAGGTGCGTCCATGCCTCTTCAAACCTTTCAGCCGATAGCTATAGTCGGTCTTCTGAGCGCCGTCTTCTGCGCTTCAGCCGTCTCTGCTCAGACCGTGCTAGGACCATCCAACAGGCCGAGCCCGTTTCCGACATCCGATACAGTCACTCCGCCGAAGAGGGCCGAGCAATCCTCACAGACCGTGTTGGGCAACCCATCGAACGTTCCACTCGGACCGGTCCGCACCTTGCCGAACCTCTCGCCACAACAGGACTGGGCTCCGCCCGTCAACGATCAGGAGAACCACCTCTGGACCCTGTTCGACGTGCTCGAATACCGCCCAAGTCTGGGAAAGACAGGAGCAAAGGATGACTATCGGTGGGATATCGAAGGCTACTACGGCGGCGATTACAACCGACTCTGGTTCAAAAGCGAGGGCCAACGGGATACGGCTTTCAAAGCAGACTATGACGTGGACTTTCAACTGTTGTATGGCCGGTTCATTCAGAAATATTACGATTTTCAGATCGGCCCGCGCCTCGAAACGCAAACGTTTCGCGGGCGGAATGTGACCCGTGGATTCGCGGCGATCGGAATCGAGGGGATCGTGCCCTACGATTACACGATGGAAGCCACCTTGTTCATCGACCAGAATGGCGCGGTGTCCGGGCGCCTGACGTTAACGAAGGATCTGTTGCTGACCCAGCGGCTAATCCTCCAGAGTCGCCTTGAAACGAATGCCGCCATACAAAAGGTTGAGGAATTCACAACCGGTTCAGGTTTCAACAATCTCGAATTCGGCATGCGCCTGCGCTACGAGATTCGGCGCGAGTTTGCGCCCTACATTGGTATCTCGCTGGAGAGAAGCTTCGGCGAGACCGCCACGCTCGTGCGCCAAGAAGGGGGAAACCCGAGTCAGATTCGATTTGTTGTGGGTGTGCGGGCGTGGTTTTGACCAATGCTGAGCGCACTGTAATGTGGACAACGGATGGGATGGAAAGCCTATGGCCGGGAACCGGAAGGCAAAATGGGAATCCTGACTCACGCCCTCTGCCACTCGATCCAACTGTCTGACTGAAGGAAGAGCAGCGTCTGGAGGGGTGCTCAGGTTGCATGAAACCTGCTCTCCGCCCTACTGCGGGCCCGTCACTGGGATCGTGGTAAAAGGAACCGCCATTGGGAACGATCGGAGCGCAACATGGACCCTATGACACACACAAATCCCGGACAGACGTCTGACCCACATGCTGGTCACACGGTGTCGCACGGCCCCCAGGGCTACGATCGTCACGCGGGCCATTCCGTGGCGATGTTTCGCGATAAGTTTTGGTTGAGTTTCGCCCTCACACTTCCCACGGTCTTCTGGTCGCCCGAAGTCCAACACTGGCTTGGTTACAGGGCGCCCTCCTTCCCTGGCTCCGCATTGATTCCCGCAATTCTCGGAACAACCGTCTTCCTGTACGGTGGGCTCGTGTTCTTGCGGGGGGCGCAGAGTGAGCTTGCCGACCGTAAGCCAGGCATGATGACGCTCATCAGCTTGGCCATCATCGTCGCGTTTGGGACGTCACTGGCAGCGACAGTCGGTCTCTTCCAAGTTGAAGTCTGGTGGGAACTTGCCTCCTTGATTACGATCATGGTGTTGGGCCACTGGCTCGAAATGCGCGCCATTTCCCAGGCTCAAGGCGCGCTCCATGCGCTCGCGGCACTGCTTCCGGACACGGCGGAGCGGGTTACTGGCGCGGACGTTCGCACGGTGCCATTATCGGAACTCCACGTGGGTGACGTGGTCCTTGTCCGGCCCGGAGGGCGCGTTCCGGCGGATGGCGCCGTCGTCGAAGGCGCCGCCGAGGTCGATGAGTCGATGATCACGGGCGAGTCGAAAGCAGTCTCGAAGGAAGCAGGGGCGACCGTGATCGCGGGAACGGTCGCCGGCGGTGGAAGCCTGCGAGTCCGCGTGACCGCAGTCGGTGAGCAGACCGCTCTCTCCGGTATCATGCGACTGGTGGCCGCCGCCCAAGCGTCGAGTTCTCGCACGCAAGCCTTGGCCGACCAGGCCGCCGCCATGCTGTTCTATGTGGCCGTTGCCTCCGGCGCAGTGACGTTCCTCTACTGGTGGGTGTCGGGGGACACTCAACACGCCCTCATCCGGACGGCCACCGTCCTCATCATTGCCTGCCCCCACGCCTTAGGGCTGGCGATCCCGCTGGTGATCGCCATCTCCACATCACTTGGCGCGCGGAATGGTCTTCTTGTGAAGGACAGGTTGGCGCTTGAACGGGCTCGCCTGTTGGACATGGTGATTTTCGATAAAACCGGCACACTCACTCGTGGTGCTCCTGCCGTCACCGGAATCGCAGCTGCGCCTGGGACGTCGGAGTTCGAATTGCTTGCGGTAGCCGCTGCGGTCGAGGCCAACTCGGAGCATCCGCTGGCAATGGCCATCGTCGAAGAAGCCACACGCCGAGGCGTGCGCCAATTACAAGCGGCCAGCTTCGAGGCACTGGCGGGCAGAGGGGCTCGGGCCATGGTCGATGGCAAGAGCATTGCCGTCGGTGGACCGCGTCTGTTGGCCGAGGTCCTGGCCACGGTGCCTCCAGAGGTGGAGAAGGTGATGAGCGCCTGGGCGTCGGACGGAAGGACGGTGCTGGCCGTCATCGCCGATGGACAATTGCTTGGTGCGCTTGCTGTAGAAGACGAGATCCGGCCCGAGTCCCGTGAAGCCGTCACCGACCTGCATCGGCTGGGTATCCGAGTCGCGATGATCACGGGAGATGCGAAAACCGTGGCGGAGTCCGTCGCCCGACGCCTCGGGATCGATGAGGTCGCGGCGGAGGTGCTTCCCGGCGACAAAGCTGCAGCCGTCAAGCGGTTTCAAGCGGGCGGTAAGCAGGTCGCCATGGTAGGAGATGGAGTGAACGATGCCCCGGCATTGGCTACCGCCGATGTCGGCATTGCGATCGGCGCGGGTACGGACGTCGCCATCGAATCCGCGGGCATCGTGCTGGTGCATAGCGATCCCCGTGACGTGGTCGGAGCCATCGAGCTCTCTCGTGCGACCTATCGAAAAATGATTCAAAATCTTGTGTGGGCGACCGCCTATAACCTAGTCGCGATCCCGGTCGCCGGGGGACTGTTCGTCCGCTGGGGATTCGATCTCCCGATGAGCGTGGGCGCCGTCGCGATGAGCGCGTCCACCATCATTGTGGCCATCAATGCGCAGTTGCTTCGACACCTAAAGCTCAGACGTGAGGGCTTTCGATGAACTGCGGGCGGATTCCCTCGGAACGGCCGTTCGTTTGGCGACGGTGGTTCTGAAGTGAGAAGAGGGAGATAGGCCAATCGGATCAAATTAGCAAGCCGTTGCCCAAGGCTCGGAAGGAGGACAGGGATTTGATGATCTTGACCGAACTCATCAATAGCTACAAGTCCGACCCGGAATCCGTGTACAATACGTGGTTCGTGAGCAGCGAAGACCGTATGAAAGCCTTCCGTGCCATTCGACGCGGCGTCCGCGATACGGTGGAGAGCATTGCCGCTGGAACTTTCGGGACTGATTTCAAAGGCTCGCCGCTCGAAGTTGTGTTGACGGCCATTACTGAACAGAAGCAAGTCTTTCAGGGCGCCGCTCATGCATTTTTCTGGAAGCCCAAACTCCGCATCCCTGACATTTATGAAAATGATGCCAACAAGCGAACGTTTGCGGCCTTTCTTGAGGCCTGTCTGACAGCTACGCGTGAGGAGCAGGTATTGGCCCAGATGAGCCGGCTTGCTGCCGCACAAATCAAAGGCCTTGGCCCGGCGGTCGCGAATATCATCTATTTCCTGCACCCGACATTGGTCCCGCCTTTCAACACCGCGATGGTCAAGGGTTTCAACGCCTTGTTCGGTGATAAGAAGCAACTCGGCTCCTGGGAGAGTTATCTGGCCATGCGCGAGGTCATTGTGCGCACGAACGCCGACGTGCGTGATCGTCTTTCCAAAGATCTTGGCGCATTCGCAGGCCTGCTCTTTGAGGTCGGTTCTGGGCGGTTACTCGTCGGCGGCAATGTCGACGCGGTCCTGGCGGCGGAAAAGGTCAAGGCAGAGAAGACCGCCCGCGCCCGGCATGCGGACGTAGTATCGGAACAGGCTGAAGAGAGCGAGCACACACGGATTCAATACTTGCTGATCAAAGTGGGGCGCGCACTGAAGTACGCGGTATACGTGGCCCGCAACGACCGCCATCGGTCGTATGACGGTCAGGCATTTGCACTGTTGACGGTGCCGGAATTGCCCCCGATGGGCTGGCCACCCGAAGTGATGGAAACGGTGAGTTTGATCGACGTGATCTGGTTGAAACCGGAGACAGGGGAATTCGTCAGCGCCTTTGAGGTAGAGAAAAGCACATCCATCTACTCCGGCATTCTCCGGCTGGAGGATTTGGTACGCTCGATTCCCGGCTGCACCTGCCAGGTCTATCTGGTGGCACCAGATGAACGCGAGAAAGAAGTGATGGCGCAGTTAGCCCGCCCAGCTTTCCGTGGTGATCTTGCCGATATTTCTCTGGCCTTCATTCCATTCGGTGCCCTCTGTGAGCACTGTGATGCGCTTTGTAAATTCGGGGAAAATCATTCGATCCTAAGCAAGATTGCTCGCACGACGACTGCCATTGATAAGAGATGGGCAAATAAACTTCCAAATTCGGGGACTGTGCGGGACGCGGTTTAAAAATGTTCGAGGATCTTCTGGCGCTTGTTTTGATAGTCGTCGTCGGTGATCAGGCCCTGTTCACGCCAGATCTTCAAGCGGCGTAGTTTATCTTCGATTGTCGCCATTGACAGCTCCGATTCTTTCTTGGGCGGAGAAGCCGGGCTAGGTTCAGTGAGCCATGCTTTGTAGTCGAGAGAAAGCGTTTGGACAGAGTCCTTGATGAGAGTCCTTGAGAGATCGCCCCTGGCCAAGGTTGTCTGGTGAGGTTCAGGCACGAAATGAAACTCCATTTCTCCGATTGGCTGAAGAGGAGCCTCCTCGGAGGTTTCACGCTTTCGTGACGTAGTGGTCGGTCTGCGGGCATTCGCGAGCAAGACAATGAGCTGATCACCATGGATGAGTATACCGCCTGTCGTAACGAGGGGAATGCCATCCTCACGGGTTCGTCGCAGAACAAAGACGGCTGTTTCATCGGGTCGGGCTTTGACCAATGCGGCCAGCAAATGAGGGGCAAGGAGTTGAGCATCGTCACTGGGAAAAGCCTGTTCCGGTTGCGGTACTCGTCTCAGAACCCAGTAGCTGAGGAAGCTTGTCTCCCGCTGGATCTTAATAGATCGCAGGAGGCTAATAAGATCCGTGGAGGTCAACTCGGCAACGCGCTGATCGGATCCTCCGGCAACCTCCTTCAGAGGTGGAGGACTATCCAATCGCACAAGGAGGATTGGATCTTCGTACACGGTCCGGGAAACGATGGGTGAGTTCACACATCCAGTGAGGAGGAAGATGGCGGCAACGCCAGAGGCGTTGCACCCCCTCCATGTAAAGGGGCTAAACCGGATTGTCATCACAAGATGATTATAGGTGAGGGCGTGCATAAGGACAAGATTGTGCGCCAGTCAGGTTCCAGTTCTGGTGTTGGATCGTAGGAAGCTCTCGTTTTCGCAACGTAACCAAGCCGGTTGATCTTTGATGGGAGGCACGAGATATGGTGGGTCAGGGTCCCAAATTAAAGAGGCTGAGGACTCCCCCGAGCGAGTGGGGCCAGCCTATCTCTCATGAGGCAACATGAAATCCAACGGCTGGCACACGCTCACGTTCGAATCGCTGAAACGTGAACTAAGCTCCGACATCAATGATGGATTGACTGAACGTGAGGCGGAGCATCGTCTCGCGACGGTGGGGCCGAATGAATTGCCTGAAGCTTCTCCACCCTCCCCTCTCAAAATCCTCCTCGCGCAATTCTCGAGTTTGATCGTTTGGGTTCTTATTGGCGCGGCGCTTGTATCTGGCTTGCTGCAAGAATGGATCGACGCGGCCGCGATTGTGGCGATTGTGGTCTTGAATGCCATCTTAGGTTTCGTCCAGGAGTTCCGCGCCGAACGATCCTTGGCAGCACTCCGCAAACTGTCGGTCGCAATGGCGCGGGTGATCCGAGCGGGAGTCGCGCGGTCGATTCCGGCCCGCGAACTGGTTCCCGGCGATCTCATCCAAGTGGAAGCCGGAGATCGGATCCCAGCCGACAGCCGGTTGATTTATGCAACGAGCCTCCAGACACAAGAAGCCTCTCTGACTGGCGAGTCCACGCCGGTCAGCAAGTCCGCCGAGCTCATTCCTCAAATTGAGGTGCCTTTGGGGGATCGTCGCAACATGCTCTTTATGAGCACCGTTGTCGTCTCCGGGAAAGGCCGGGCGTTGGTGACATCCACCGGACCCCAGACGGAGCTGGGAAAGATCGCGGCGATGATTCATCGCGAGGCGCAGGCGGAGCAGGAGGAGACGCCCCTCCAGCGCCGACTCGAACAGCTCGGCCACACATTACTGTGGCTCTCATTGGCAATCGTGGCTGTGGTGTTCCTTCTGGGAATGCTCCGCGGTGTACCACTGATCATGATGTTTCTCACATCGGTGAGTTTAGCTGTTGCGGCCATTCCAGAGGGCTTGCCCGCGGTGGTCACCATCACACTGGCGCTGGGCGTCACCCGCATGGTGCAGCGCCATGCTTTGATCCGGCGTCTGCCGGCAGTGGAGACCTTAGGGTCCACCACCGTGATCTGCTCGGACAAGACGGGTACCCTCACGAAGAACGAGATGACCGTGACTCAACTGTACCTCGGCGGTGAGGTTTTTACTGTCTCGGGCGAAGGCTATGCGCCGGTTGGTGAGATCCGTGTGAACGGACGACCGACCAACGGAACTCCGGATCCGGGGCTCCCATCCCTCCTGCAGGCAGTCGTGTTGTGTAATGGAGCCGAACTGCGTCTAGAAGCGTTCGCTTGGCAGGTGCTGGGCGACCCGACAGAGGGTGCCCTACTCGTCGCAGCGGCGAAGACCGGACTCTCGAAAGCCGATCTGGATCGTGATAATCCAATGCTTGGTGAGGTGCCGTTCGATTCGGACCGCAAAAAGATGACCATGGTCCGTCGCGCTGCCTCCGGTCCCGTCGCCTATGTGAAAGGCGCACCTGATGTACTGCTGCGCGATTGCACTGCCTGGATGACCTGTGACGGGAAGATCACAGCGCTGACCCAGGAGATCCGTCAACAAATCCTCTCCACCAATCGGCAATTTGCTTCGCAAGCCTTGCGGGTCCTCGGCGTGGCTATGCGTCCATTGGACTTCCTGCCGGACGCGTATACATCCACCAGCTTGGAGCACGACTTAACCTTTTTAGGGTTGGTCGGCATGAAGGATCCGATCAGGCCGGAAGCCAAGGCGGCCGTGGAAACCTGTCGGGCTGCTGGCATTCGGACGGTTATGATTACAGGGGATCATAAGGACACGGCGATTGCCATTGCGCACGATCTGGGGATTTTGGAAACGGGTGTGCAAGCAATCTCCGGCACGGAGTTGGACCAGCTCTCGGATGATGAGTTGGAGACGCGAGTCGCCGGCACCGCGGTCTACGCCCGGGTGTCGGCTGAGCACAAGCTCCGGGTCGTGAAGGCGTGGAAGCGGCGAGGGGCAGTGGTCGCCATGACTGGCGATGGAGTCAATGACGCGCCGGCGTTGAAAGCGGCCGATATCGGTGTGGCCATGGGCATCACCGGCACGGATGTCACGAAAGAAGCATCTGACATGGTCGTCACTGACGATAACTTCGCGTCGATTGCGGCGGCCGTAGAAGAGGGACGAGCCGTCTTCGACAATATCCGAAAGGCGGTCTTCTATCTCCTTTCCTGCAACATCGGTGAGATTCTGCTCATGCTGCTCGCCACGCTGTTTGCCCTCCCGCTGCCATTATTGCCGGTGCAGATCCTCTGGATCAATCTGGTGACGGATGGGCTCCCTGCGTTGGCGCTCGCCGCTGATCCCAAGGATCCCGACCTGATGCGACGGCCACCCCGACCACGTGCGGAACGATTTCTGACGAAAGAGCGGTTTCTCCTGTTGTTCGCTCAGGGCTCATTTTTGGCACTGATTACGCTCGGAGCGTTTGTGTACTGCCTGTACGGCATGGACTTGAACCTGGACCGGGCTCGCACGCTGACCTTCACGATCCTTGTCATGGCCCAGCTCTTCCATGCCTTCAATAATCGCAACGATTGCCGGTCGCTCTTCGAGATCGGACTGCTCACGAACAAGCCGCTACTTGGGGCCGTAGCGCTTTCCGCTGTGCTGCAAGCCGTCATCGTGCTGACGCCGCAGATCCATCCAATTTTCGACGTCGTGCCCTTTGACATGGAGCATTGGCTTCTCGTTCTCGGCATCGGGATTTTGCCACTGGTGGCGATGGAGATCTGGAAAGCTGGTCTGGCGAAAAGGCGCATCTCTTCGTCCCCACCGGATCCCGAGGGCTATTAGTGCTGCCCATCAATCGCCCTCTACGGTAGCGGCTGAACAGGCGGCCATTCATTGCGAATACCGGGATAGTGTTTACCTGGCTCGAATCTCCACTCTGCTGACGCTCCAGAGTTGGCCGTTTCACCGAAGCTTCGGTCGGACGACAGGTCGGTATATGTCTTATGTTGGGGCTTGACGGGTCTCTCGGCATTGAGGCAAGCTATCACACCATGAACGGTAGGCTAGTTGCTAAGATGAGAGTTCAGTTCTTCAGCCTGGTTTTATTCTTCGCCCTCTGTCAGATCGTCGGGACGATGTGTACGGTGCCGGACCTGTCGTTGGCCGACGATACGGCACGGATGGCTGAAGAGATGAATCATATGGCCTGTCCAATGGACGGGACCATTATGTGCCCGCCATCGGCCGTATCATCACCAGAGCGGCAACTTAAGCATGCAGCAACCATTGACCTGGATCACACGCCAGTACTGTTCAGCACTGTCGCAAACTTCACCGCTTCTCCAATCCTAGATTCCTTGTCCTGGAGCTCTGCCTCGGAGTTCTTTCCCATCTCGATAGCCTCGTCATCGGTCCTTCGAATTTAATTCAAAACTTCAGTCATCCACTGTCACTCCGGTTTTGTGGCCGGGGATGGGAATGATTCATCCGTTCGGCTTAGCCTGGAGGTGTCATTACGCAATTGGCCCCGATGCCATCCCACCCGGTGTCACAAATTCCGAAGAGAGGCTGATCATCACATGAAAGGAGAACATCTCATGATGGGCATGCGTTGGACCAATTGGCTTGGTTTGGCAATGATGGCGTTCTTCCTTTTGATTCATGAGCCGATATGGCTGCTCCTGGGGTTTGGCACCACGGCGTCTGACAGCATGGAGTTTGACAGCACGAAGATCCTGTGGGCGATTCCGGTCATCGCCTACGTTATCGTTGCGGCGGTGTTGATAATACGGGGAGGCTCAGAACGCGACGAATCGTGATCGTCTCGTGTGATTAGGGAACGTGGTGCTTCTATCTCTATTCCTATTTGGAGGGTAACATGAGATACCTTCGTGAAAAGATAATAAAGAATTGGACTTCGGCACAATATCTCTTACTTGCACTAACGATGCTCTCATACACTCCAGCCATTGCCCAGCCAGTGCCGTTACCGGGAAGTGAGATTCCGCAGTTCGTGGACCAGTTGCCTCTGCTCGCTGTCGCGGGCGGTACCATCGAGACAATTGCCGCGTCATCAGCGACGCTCTCGATGTGCGAGTTCAAGGCTCATGTCATGCCTTCGACATTCGTTCCGGCGTCTTCCACTGCCGCCTACTCGGGAACCTATGTCTGGGGCTACCGCAACGGTTCAACATGCCCAGGATCGGCAATGTCAATCCCAACTTATTTTGGGCCGGTGTTCGTCGCGACGCGTGGAACTCCGACCGCGGTTCAGTACATCAACAGTCTACCCAACACAGCGGCGAGCCAACTATCTGCTTGGAAGACTTCGACCGATCAGACTCTTCACTGGGCTGACCCGCTGAACGGTGAAGCCAACAGGTGCGCAGACGCTGTCACTGAAAACCAACCGCCGCTAGGGACCTGCGCTTTCAATTATGCCGGTCCAGTCCCAACCGTACCCCATCTGCACGGAGGAGAGGTGCCGCCGGTGCTGGACGGAAATCCTGATGCCTGGTTCACTAGTGATGGCGTCTACCGAGGTCATTCGTACTACAGCAAAGCGGGTGCGGCTTCGAATGGAGCGATTTACCGCTACCCAAACAAACAGGAAGCCGCTCCACTCTGGTTTCATGACCATACCTTGGGAATCACACGTTTGAACATCTATGCAGGGTTGGCAGGAGGGTATCTGATCGTTGATCCGGCACTCACATTGCCGGCCGGTCTGCATCCGACCGGATTGCAACAGGGCGCCGCAGGCTCCGTAGACTATATCATTCCGCTCGTAATCCAGGACCGCATGTTCGATACGAACGGGCAGCTCTATTTCCCCAACATGGGGCCCAACCCGGAGCACCCGTTCTGGATGATGGAGTTCTTCGGCGACACGAATGTGGTGAACGGCAAGGTCTGGCCGTATCTGAATGTGGAGGCCAGACGTTATCGGTTCCTCATCCTCAACGCATCGAACGCGCGCACGTACGAACTCTCCTTGCCCGGACAACATATGTGGCAGATCGCAACCGACGGAGGGTATCTCGATGTGCCGGTCCGGCTACATAAGTTAACCCTGATGCCTGCTGAGCGAGCCGACATCATTATCGACTTTTCAGGATTAGAGGGCCGCACGCTGATTTTGAAGAACCACGGCCGCACACCATTCCCCGATGGGGCACCACCCGATGGGGCGACGGTGGGACGCATTCTCCAGTTCCGGGTGGGATCATCCACGTTGGCAGGGGCGGACGCAAGCTACAATCCGGCTCATGGCGGTGGGCTTCGCTCTCCGATGCGTCGGTTAGTGAACCCGGCCACGGGGACGCTGGCGGTCGCTCCTTCGAAAACGCGCCAACTCACCCTGAACGACATGATGGGTGCCGGCGGAATGGGAATGGTCGAATTGCTGCTTAACAATACGAAGGTGTCCGGCAAACGTGCCGATGGAACGATCCGAACGGATTTCACGGCTGTCACGGTGGGAGGCATGACGGAATATGTGTCCGAGTTGCCGGCTGAAGGCGAGACCGAAATCTGGGAAATCGTCAACCTGACAGCCGACGCCCATCCGATCCACATACACTTGACGGAGGTTCAGTTGATGAATCGGCAGAAGTTTCATCTGAACCGCTACGCTAAAGCCTATGCAGGGGCTTTCCCGGGAGGCGCCTCTATATTTGGCGACGGTCCCCCGTTGAAGTATGAACCCTCCGTTGCTTCTGGCTTGAAATACGGAGGGAGTCCGAATATCCAGCCCTATCTGCATGGCCCCGTACATCCTCCTGAATCCAATGAAGCGGGATGGAAAGATACGTTCATCGCGTATCCGGGCCAAGTTACTCGCATCGCTGTGCGCTTCGCGCCGACAGACACGCCATCCGGCGTGGCCGGGAACTACTCTTTTGAACCAGATGCCGGGGGGCATGGATTCGTATGGCACTGTCATATCCTCGATCATGAGGACAATGACATGATGCGTCCGTACAAAGTCACCGCTGCAAGAGGTACGGTAAGAACATATCGGATGGGTGTCGATTACTAGGTAAGAGTGGTACCTGAAAACCAGCCTCACGATGCCGGGCAGTCCAATGCGAGATTGCTCGACATACATGGATCGATGCGATTTGATTTGTCGGAGCTACATAAATCTGGCAGTGCCGAAGAGCATAGAAAGAACTCCGTCATTTCCTTCGGAGAAATAATCCCCTGTGTTGTTCACTATGTGGTGGTGAAGTTATGAGAAGATATGTCGGCGCATGACGATAGCTGGCTTAGCGTTGTAAGAAGTCATTTCTCCGGGCAGTCGTCCAGCTGCCTCTTCGATCCAATCCAGCATACTAGAACCACATCCGCAGGCCGGTTACGAATCGGATCTGACTCGGATTCCCCCCCTCCTGGCGCACCAGCGTGGCCGTCTCTCCGAAACTTCTATCGAGCGATACGCCGACATAGGGCGCAAATTCGCGCCGAATCTCGTAGCGCAGGCGCATGCCGAATTCGAGATTGTTGAAACCTGAACCGGTTGTGAATTCCTCAACCTTTTGTATGGCGGCATTCGTTTCAAGGCGACTCTGGAGGATTAGCCGCTGGGTCAGCAGCAGATCCTTCGTCAACGTCAGACGCCCGGACACTGCGCCATTCTGGGCAATGAACAAGGTGGCTTCCATCGTGTAATTGTAGGGCACGATCCCCTCGATTCCGATTGCCGCGAATCCACGGGTCACATTCCGTCCGCGAAATGTTTGCGTTTCGAGGCGCGGACCGATCTGAAAATCATAATATTTCCGGATAAAGCGTCCATACAAGAGTTGAAAATCCAAATCATAGCCCGCTTTGAAGGCGGTGTCCTGCTGGCCTTCATTCTTGAACCAGAGTCGATTGTAGTCTCCGCCATACCACCCTTCGAGGTCCCACCGGTAGCCGCTCGTACTTTCGCCTCCACCGGTTTTGGGGCGATACTCGAGGGCGTCTATTAGTGTAAACAGGTGGTTCTCTTGATCGTTGACGGGGGGAGCCCAGTCCTGTTGTGGCGAGAGGTTCGGCAAGGTGCGGACAGATTCTCCGAGGATTCCTGACGCTCCTTCCAACGGCGCTTGAACCGTTTTCACTGCGTGACTGAGCGGGCCGGCGGAATTGGACGGACCCAACACAGTGCCCGTATTCGATGCGTTCCCAAAGGTTTCAGCTGAGGCAACTAGAACCCAGATGATAACGCTCAGGACACCGGCCAAGGCAATTGGATGAAGCGCGTGAAATGACATGATCGCTCCTACGGCGCCTTATCGGACACCTCGACGACCCGGAACATGCCCGCCTCCATGTGAAGGAGTAAATGGCAATGGAACGCCCAGGGTCCGGGGGCGTCCGCGGTGACCGCGACGGATACCCGCTCCGCGGGCTTGACGATGACGGTGTGCTTGCGGGGCAGATACTTGCCCGCGCCGTTTTCCAAGTGCATCCACATGCCGTGCAAATGAAGCGGATGCTCCATCATCGTGTCGTTGACGAACGTAAGACGTAGCCGTTCTCCGTAGTGAAAACGAATCGGCTCCGGCGCATCGGAATATTTTTTCCCATTGAACGACCACATATACCGATCCGCCATATTGCCCGTGACGTGCAGTTCGATTTCCCGATCCGGTTCCCGTTGGTCAGGGTAGGGGGTCAGGCTTTTCAAATCGGTGTAACGCAACACCCGCCAGGGGCTGTTCTCCAGCCCTCTACCTGGTTCCCCAAACCGGTTCTGCGAATACTCGGCCACCGTTTGGTTGCCGGTGCCATGATCATCGGGGGCATGCTTGACGGGTTCTGAGCCAGGAATCCTTGAGCGGCGTTGATCGTATTCTTCCATTCCTGGCATTTTGGACATGTCCTGTGGATGCTGCCCTTTCTGTGTAGACGGCATTTCCGAATCATGCTGCGTATGTTCCGTATTTGGCTTAGGGTCGGACGGCTCCATACTCGGCTGATCCCCCCTTATCTCCATGCCTCGCATCGCCATTTCGCTGCCATGTGGCATCTTCATCCCCGGCATATCCATGCCATCCATCTCCATGCCTTTCATGCTCATCCCCATGTCTTCCATCGTCCGAAGCGGACGAGGACGACGTTCTGGAATCTCTCCTTCCATCCCAGGCCGAGGGGCAAGCGTTCCGCGCGCGTACCCGCTACGATCCAGCGTCTCGGCAAAGATGGTATACGCACGATCGTCCGTGGGCTCGACGATCACGTCGTAGGTCTCCGCCACTCCCATACGAAGCTCTTCCACCGCGACGGGCTGGATATTCTGCCCATCGGCTTGCACAACTGTCATCGTGAGGCCAGGAATACGCACGTCATAAAAGGTCATAGACGCCGCATTGATGAAGCGAAGGCGGACTTTTTCTCCAGGGCGAAACAGGCCGGTCCAATTAGCACCCGGAGACATGCCGTTCATGAGATAGGTGAAGGTGTAGCCGGTGACATCCGCGAAGTCCGTCGGATTCATCCGCATCTGATCCCACATGAGGTAGTTCTTCAGCGTCGCCCGCAAGCCCCAGTTTGCGATATTCGAGAAGAACTCACCCGCGGTACGTTCTTGGAAGTTATAGTAGGCTGGCTGCTTTTTGAGATTAGCGAGCACGGACTCCGGCGACTCGAAGGTCCAATCCGAGAGCATCACGACATAGTCTCGGTCGTAGTGAAATGGCTCGGGTTGGAGTGGATCGAGGATCATCGGCGCATAGACGCCTAGCATCTCCTGCCCCCCGGAGTGACTGTGATACCAGTAGGTGCCGCTCTGTGTGACCGGAAAGCGGTAGGTGAAAGTCGTACCGGGCTTGATGCCGGCGAAACTCACCCCCGGCACGCCGTCCACCACGGGCGGGAGCAGAATGCCATGCCAATGAATCGACGTAATTTCCCCCAAGCGGTTTGTGACCCGCAGGGTCACCTCTTGGCCCTCTCGCAGGCGAATCACAGGGCCTGGAATCGTTCCATTGACGGTGATCGCGGTCGCGGTTCGTTCGTTCACTGTAAAGGCAGTTTCGTCTATAGTCAGATCAATCACCTTTCCATTCAGCATGGGGGGTGATCCTACCCCTGCACGGCCCTGGATAGTGGCGTTATCCATCCAGGCACAGGCAAGAAAGAGTTGGGGTGCTGTGGCCCCCAGCCAGAGCACCCCGGCCCACTGTAGGAACAGGCGCCTCGAAATAAAGTCCACTTCGTGAGTTGATACATTCCTTTTTGATCGCATCATGATCCGTTCCCTCTTTCACGCGGCCTCTTGGCATATCGAGCCCGGTCGCTTGCAATATGCGCGTTATCCGATGACACCTTTAGTCGCTTCTACTTTCTCATTCGTCACCTCGTTCAAAAAACGAACTGACTCCGCGAACTGACCTCACTCCACCAAATTAAGAAATCCCCCCTACCCCATTAATGACTATGGCTGTGTCCATCGGACATACCCTGATATCCACCGGACCTGGATGGCGCCTCCGCTTTCGTGAACGGAGGTGCGCTTTGGATCATCTCATTCTCAGGGGCCAACGCGGCCGCTTTCAGAAAATGCGTCTCGGCCTCCGCATCTTTGCCTTGCCGATATAAAACCATGCCCAGGTTGTAATGCCCTTCCGCGAGCGACGGAGCAATCGTGACTGCAACCTCAAATTGTTCCTTCGCTCGGTTCCACTGCTCTTGCTTGTACGCTTGAATTCCTGCTTTGTTGTGGCGCGCTGCGAGGTCACTGGTCCCGTACGGAGCAGATAACAGCGGACCTTGCCATAGCTGACATCCACCGGTCGCTGCCGTGGCTATAAACAGGGTCATGATAGTTGCGGGTCCAATCCTCATTAGATATCCTCCTTCTGTTATTTCGGCATAGGATGCTGACTCTGGAGAGTGGATCTCTGTTGTCCTTCTCAGTCGCACGATTAGAAAGTTTCCTTCGCCATGTTCGATGGATTCCGTTTTGGATTTTTACCGATTTTTCTTCCTAGACATTTTCCATACGTCCATACTCAAGCGCACGCCCTCTGAGGCAATGAAGAGCTCTCCTTCCACGTCTCGAGTCTCACACCCGGCGATCAATAACCGAAAAAATGTCGCACTAGTCGCAAGTGGCTTTGAGGCCTCCTTGATGCCGGCGATGAAAGATATAGAGGACATGACCTAGTCCTACAGCCGAAACTAAACGTGTAATGACGCCGATACACATCACGCTTGGTGAGTGTACGAAATGACAGCTACACGTTGCTCAAGATGGCCATTGATTAATGGCTGTTATGGAATGGCTAGGATTGGGAACCGCGGAGGATGAAACGGTGAGCGGAGAGCAATTAGATTTGGAAGCACAGGGGCAAACGAAGTGGCAAGACCTAGAAGGGTTAGCAGTAGGAAGATCGTTGACAAGTCGACTGAAGCCATACAGGAGGCACAAGACGCAGTGTTGTCATGGTGATGAAGGTGACCAGAATAGTGAGGCATGCTCCCCATAAGTGGGAGTATGCACAATAGCAGTAGACTGAGAGCTATTATGAGCAGAGTCTTGAACATGGAACTCTTCTATGACCAAGCGATCATCGAAGTCAAGCTGGTTCTCGCTGGGTCACCACTTTTCTTTCGGCTGTTTTTCAGGTGGCGGTCTCTCTTACTTTACCCCGGCTTATGCTTCTTTTTCTAGGCTCATCAGATCGGACAACGGTCAGTGGACTGACCAGCTTCACAAGTTTGGATTAATTTTTTCAGCGCGCGAGCCAGTAACCGTAAGTCTTGAACCTTAATTTCCACCTGCACGAGTTTCGCCTGTGCTCGTTTTTGCACATCATCACAGCAGGCCGTTGAGGCAATTGACCCAAAACCCGAAAAGTAGGCCAGTGGCAGCTTGAGGACGTGGCGTGCGGCGTGGTCTTCTGGATTCACAAGGAGGACCCGACGATGGCACGACGAGGAGGACATACGGAGGAACAGATCCTGGCCGCCTTGCGGCAAGCGGAAGGTGGGACGACCGTGGTGGAGGTCTGTCGGCAGGTGGGCATCACCGAGCAGACGTTCTACACATGGAAACGGAAATATGCGGGGCTCGGTCTGAGCGAATTGCGAGAGCTCCGGCAACTGCGGGAGGAAAACACGAAGCTGAAACGCCTGGTCGCCGATCTCTCGCTGGATCGGCATATGCTGCAGGAGATCGTGCGAAAAAAGCTCTAAGGCCTCGGGACCGGCGGGCCCTCGCCCGCTGGGCGCAGGTGACCTATCAGGTCAGCGAGCGCCGGGTCTCGAGGCTGTTGCCGATCGCCCGGGCCTCGCTACAGTATCGGAGTCGGCGGGATCCGCAAGAGGCGTTGCGGATACGCTTGCGCGAGTTGGCAGCGAGCCGGGTGCGCTTCGGCTATCGACGACTCACAGTGTTATTGCGACGGGACGGATGGCGGGTGAACGCGAAGCGGATCTATCGGCTCTACACCGAAGAAGGATTACGGGTGCGGACCAAAATCCGTGTGCGAGCGGCCCGGAGAAGCCGGGTGCCACCGGCTCTGGCGAGGGGACCGAACCAACGATGGAGCATGGACTTCATGAGTGAGCGGGTCGCGGATGGGCGGTGGTTCCGCATCCTGACGGTGGTGGACCAGTTCACCCGTGAATGCCTGTGCCTGCTGGCCGATCAGTCCCTCACAGGAGAGAAGGTAGCGCAGGCGTTGGAACCCATCGTCACCCAGCGCGGGGCGCCTCGCTCAATCACGGTGGACAATGGGAGTGAATTCGCCAGTCGCGTCATGGACGCGTGGGCCTATCGCCACGGGATTCAGTTGGACTTTATTCGGCCCGGCAAGCCGGTCGAGAATGGCTTCATCGAGAGCTTCAATGGGCGGCTCCGCGATGAGTGTTTGAACGTGGAAGTCTTCTTCACGCTTGAGGATGTACATGAAAAATTGACGCGGTGGCGGGAGGATTACAACCATCAACGGCCCCACAGCTCGCTGCAGGACGAGACACCAGCTGCCTTCGCCGCAGATTGGTCAGCGATGACCCAGAGAGAACCTGCCACACCCGAATTGCTGGAGACACTCACGTGAGCTATGCTAGGTTCCCATCGCCGCATCAGCGGCTCAAACCGATCACGCGCAGGCCAAATCCTCAGGTCTCGGGCGGTCTATATTCGCGGGGCGGGTCAGCAGGCCAAATCCTCAGGTCTCGGGCGGTCTATATTCGCGGGGCGGGTCAGCAGGCCAACTCCTCAGATCTGGTTCGGCCTACATTCGCGGGGCGGGTCATTCGGCCCGACCCTAACAGAGTGGGTGGACCGGTTTAAGGGGGCTAGGTCAAATCCGTAGAGCAATTAATTCGGCAATCTCGCGCAAGGTGAAGCCCAATGCTTGGGCCTTCTTGATAAACCGCAGGCGTTGTACTTGTTCCTGACCATAGACCCTGTACCCTGAAGGTCTTCTCGTTGATGGGTCAAGAAGATTTAAGCGCTCGTAATAGCGGACGGTCTGGACATTCACTCCGACAATTCTGGCAAACTGACTAATAGTTAGTTGAACTGCCATATCATCACCGTAAAAGAATCTAGTCCTTGCACTACAGTATAGAGTCAAGCGCCTCTACAGAAATTCGCACCTCTTGACTCGATACTATGGTACAGACCGTAGGATGGCGTTGAAAGGGAGGTGATGACTATGTGCCCTTGGGTAGAATACTTGGGATTTTGTCCATATGAGGCCGCATCCAAGGTGTGGCAGTGGATGCACAACCTCTTCAGCTGATAACTGAGAAAACGGAAGGGTAGCTTCGCAATGTGCCACCCTTCTGGGATTTCCCAGCATTATCAAGAGAACCTCCTGAACATGTTCTCCTTCATAGTCTCCTTCTGCAACATTCTCTAAGATTCAATCGTGGAGCGGAGCTGAACGCGTCGCCAAAAAGAATAGAGGACTGGAATGACGACCAGCGTGAGTAGGGTCGATCTCACCATACCGCCAGCCATCGGCTGAAAAATATTGAGAGCGGAATAGGTGCAACTCTAGTCCGCACAGCAGCTCATTTTCGACACGTCTTTTGTGTAAGACAGGGCGGCTATTTTAAGCGCCTCGGACATGGTTGGATAGACGTGCAGCATATGGGCGAAGTCGTCGATACTCGCACCAAAATGAAGCCCCATGGCCGCCTCATGAATCACCTCTGCCGCGTTCATTCCGTGCATGGACACCCCCAGCACCTTCTTCGTGTTCCGGTCCGCAACCATCTTCAGGACCCCTCTGGTCTCCCGGACCGCCCCAGCTCTGGGAACGAGGGACATAGGAATAACCCGACAATCGCACGCGTACCCGCGCGCATTGGCTTCCGCGTCCGACAGTCCGACGACGCCCACCTGCGGGTCGGTAAAAATCGCGCGCGGAATCACGGCGTGGGTTACCTTATGGCCTCCTTTGCCGTTGAGCGCATTCTCGGCGGCAATCCCGCCGTCCTGCGCCCCCACAGGAGTTGCCATCTGGCTTCCGGTGTAGGAACCAATCACGTCTCCGGCGGCATACACGTGCGCGGCAGACGTGCGAAGCTCGTCGTTGACCTTCACGAAGCCACGTTCATCCAGATCGACTCCTGGAAGGTCAAGCCCCAGGTGTGCCGTATTCGGTTTGCGCCCCGTGGCAACAAGCAGCTTCGCCGCTTTCAGTTCCTTCTTCCTCCCGTCCACCTGGAGCGTGACGAGGACGTGGCGTTCATCGCCCTGTACCCGGCTCACCGCGGCTTTGGTATGGATGGCAATGCCCTCCTCACGAAATACCTCTGCCACTGATTGTGCAATCTCCGGCTCGTAGGCCGAAAGAATTCGCGCTCCGCGTGCCAGAATCGTGACGCTGGTGCCGAAGCGCGCAAACATCTGGCCGAGCTCCAGCGCGATGTAGCCGCCACCGAGGATGATGAGCGAGGCCGGAAGCGCTGTGAGCTCGAGGTCTTCGTGGCTCGTGAGCAGGTCGCTGGTGAGATACGGCGTGTCACGAAGCCCAGGAACCTCTGGCACAGTGGGCGCCGTTCCCGTCGCGACGAGGAATCGAGCCGCTGAGAGCACCTGCCCGTTCACGGTCACTTCGTGGGGGCCGCTGAAGCGGGCGGCTCCTTCAAACACGCGGATGCTTTGAGAGTTGGAGATAATGCTCTGATACTTCTTTCTCCGGTAGTCTTCAATCACGGCATCCTTCTGCTCGATTAGCGCGCGGAAGTCCAGGCTCATTGAGGTAGGAGAAATCCCTGGGTAGCGCGGATTCTTCGCATCGTAGAGGATTTTCGCGGCTTCAATGAGGTTCTTTGAGGGCAAGCAGCCACGATTGGCGCACGTGCCCCCGAGCGTGCGCACTTCGGTCATGGCTGCCGTGTGTCCGGTTGCTGCCGCGCGAAGCGCCGCCGCAAACGCCGTCGAGCCGGATCCGAGAATCACCAGATCAAATTCCTGCGCCATCATGTCCCCTCCTGGGTTGGTTGTCCGGGCATGTCCTGCAGGTCATGCGCACGTCTGCCGGGCACGGAAGTAGTACCCTAGCGCGGCCACTCCGATGAACATCACAAGAAGACCGATCAATAGGGTGTCGTTGAGCATGAACCCAAGGCCAAGAGCGGTGACCAGACCGGCCACAAGAAACGGCGCCAGGCAGCAGAGTGCGGCAAACGCGGCGCCGCTGATGCCGACCGCCATGAGCGTTCGGCCCAACCAGGACGGCGTCTCGTTGGCTTTCGCGTCCATTGCGGCTCCTACGGATGAACGGTGGAGGGATAACCCGCGTTCTTCGTGGCCTCCAGCAGTGCCTCGACCGTGGTCTTGGCGTCATCGAAGGTGATCAGGGCTTCCTTCTTCTCCAAGTTCACCTCGATGTTCTTGACGCCTTCGACCTTGTTCAGCGCTTTCTTGACCGTGATCGGGCAGGTCGCGCATTTCATGCCGGGCACCGACAGGGTGACCGTTTGCGTGGCGGCCCAGGCGGGCGCGCTCAAGGCGACCAAGAGGGCCAGTAGAGCGATCAGCGTTTTCATGAGGTGGTCCTTTAGTACAACAGCGGCAGAATATAGGGGAATGCCAGCGCGAGCCCCGTCAGGGCGGCCACGATTACAAACATGATCGTCTGCGCCGTCTTGACCTGCGGCACGGCACAGCCCTCCTCCGTCTTGCAGGCTTCGGCGGGTCGGAAGATGCGCCGGTAGGCAAAGAAGAGCGCCACGAGTGCTGCGCCAATAAAGATCGGACGATACGGTTCGAGCACCGTCAGATTGCCGATCCACGCGCCGCTGACGCCAATCGCCACCAACACGAGCGGGCCGACACAACAGATCGAGGCGAGGACCGCCGCGACGCCGCCGAGACCCAACGCGCCGCGACCATTTGGCGGTTTAGACCACGGGTTCTCTTGCTCCGACCTGGACAACCTCTCCATACATCACCTATTTTCCAAACTTACCTATTGATACCAGTATAAACTCCGTACTACGGTACGGAATCAAGGGAAATCTTAATGGCTTCAGAATTGACGATAGGTCGAGTGGCGAAGCTGGCCGGGGTGAATGTCGAGACGGTCCGTTATTACCAGAGACGGAGACTGCTGGCCGAGCCGGACAAGCCGCATATGGGGTATCGGCGGTATCCGGCGGATATCGTGAAACATATCCGCTTTATTAAGCGGGCGCAGGCCCTTGGATTCACGTTGGAGGAAATCGCTGAACTGCTACGGCTGGAGGAAGCTGGTGCCTGTGCGGAGACCCGTGCCCTGGCCGCCCACAAGATGCGACTGATTGACCAGAAGCTCATGGGCCTCGAGGCAATGCGGAAAGCATTAGCTGGGCTGGTTCGGCAATGCGATAGGAAGCAACCTGCGAAGGGATGTCCGATTATTCAGGTGCTCGAACAGGATTAGTTTTCCGATTCATCCGCGAGAGCACGATCAATACAATAATGTCTCGTCATCTTATGATGCATTTACAGCATATGGCCTCATCACGTTGACAGCTGATTCAACGTATCCTTATCCTGCTCACCGCGTTTCATGTGTTAACCTCTCGGCAACACTGGTGCTTTCTTCTCTTGGAAAGGGTCGGTACTGGTGAGTGGCGAGGGAGCTCCGAAGGTCCCAGACCAACCCCGCCACATGGCATACAACACCGGAATGACCAGCAACGTTAGCACCGTGGACGACATCATGCCCCCGATCATTGGTGCGGCAATCCGTTTCATCACGTCGGCGCCAGCTCCGGTGGTCCACATGATGGGGAGTAAGCCGCCCATGATCGCCGCCACCGTCATTATCTTTGGCCGCACGCGCTGAACGGCTCCCTCCATGATGGATTCGCGTAGATCCTGCTCCGTCGTCATCCGGCCTTCTCGCACACGCCGCTCATACACTTCATCGAGATAGACGAGCATCACCACACCCGTCTCCGCTGCCACGCCAGCCAGCGCAATGATACCCACCCAGACCGCCACGCTGAGGTTGTAGCCAAGGTAATGGAGATACCAGATCGCTCCGATCACGGCGAAGGGGACGGACAAGAGGACGATCAGCGATTTCGCAAGCGAGCGGAAATTGAGATACAGGAGCAACAGAATCACGGCCAGTGTCACGGGCACTACCAGCTTCAGCCGCTCTTCCGCCCGCACCAGATGTTCGTATTGCCCGGTCCAGATCAGCCGGTACCCAGACGGCGAGGTCACTAGCTCTCGGACTGCTCGTTGAGCATCTTCGACATAGCCGCGCAGGTCTCGTCCGCTGACCGACACCGAGACTAGGCCGGCGAGCGATCCCGCCTCATCCGCGATCGACGGGGGCCCCTGTGTGATCACCATCTCCGCGATTTGACTAAGGGGGATCTGCGCGCCGGTCGGCGTGGGAATCAGCACCCGTTTGAGCCGGTCCGGATCGTCGCGCAGCTCGCGCTTGTATCGAACATTGACTGAGTACCGTTCCCGACCTTCGACCGTGGTCGTCACAGTTTCCCCTCCAATGGCCGAGGTAATCACCGCTTGCACGTCTCCCACCGTCAGGCCATAGCGGGCCGCTTCACGCCGATTGACGATCAGATCCAAGTAGTAGCCCTCATTAAGCCGCTCGGCGAACGCGCTCTTAGTACCCGGAACAGTCGCCAAGGCCTGCTCGATCTCTAGACCGATTCGCTCGATTGTCTTCAAATCCGGCCCCAGCACTTTGATTCCCACCGGACTTCGGACACCGGTCGTGATCATTTCCGTGCGAGTCTGAATCGGCATCCACCAGATGTTCGGAAAGCCAGGGATGCGCAGCTTGGCATCCATCTCATCCAGTAATCGGTCCCAGTTCATGCCTGGCCGCCACTGCGATTCCGGCTTGAGCGTGACGGTAATCTCAGCCATTCCTACAAAGGCTGGGTCGGTCGCGGTCGGTGCCTTTCCCATTTTGCCGAATACCCGCTCAACTTCGGGGAAGGTTGTGAGCAACTGATCCTGGACCTGTAAGACTTTCGTCGCTTCGGGAATCGAAAGACCTGGAACGGTCGTAGGCATGTAAAGAATAGTGCCCTCGTTCAGCGGCGGCATGAATTCCGCGCCGAGTTGGGAGAACACCGGCACCGTAACGGCCACTGCCGCGACGGCGACGCCCACGGTCAGCCACCGGACTCGCAGGGCGCCTGAGAGGATGGGGCGATACAGGGCAATGAGCCACCGGTTCAGAGGATTCTTGGCTTCAGGGCGAACCTTCCCACGAATCAACAGTACCATCAGCACGGGCGCCAATGTCACCGAGAGCGCGGTGGCAAAGAGCATCGAAAAGGTCTTGGTGTAGGCCAGGGGCGTGAACAGCCGACCTTCCTGCGCTTCCAGGGCAAAGATCGGCAGGAACGACACCGCGATCACCAGCAGTGAAAAGAACAGAGGCCGCCCGACCGCTTTTGCGGCAGCGATGATGATTTCCGTCCGGTTGCCTGAGGGAGATTGCTCCAACCGTTTATGGGCATTCTCAACCATCACGATCGCGGCATCGACCATGGCTCCGATGGCGATGGCGATCCCGCCCAATGACATGATGTTGGACGTAATCTTCAAGTAAGCCATCGGAATAAAAGCGAGCAGCACTGCCACTGGGAGAATGAGGATGGCCACCAGGGCGCTTCGAACGTGAAACAGAAAGACCAGTGCGATCAGGCTCACGATCACACTTTCTTCAACCAGTTTCTCGCGGAGGACGGCGATCGCACGATGAATAAGATCGGACCGATCATAAGTGGGAACAATGCGTATGCCTTCTGGCAAAGCGGGGGTAATTTCTTTCAGCCTGGATTTGATCCGCTCGATCACGGCGAGCGCGTTCTCTCCGGCCCGCATGATCACGATGCCGCCGACCGTCTGGCCCTTGCCGTCCAATTCGGCAATGCCCCGCCGCTGATCCGGCCCGAGTTGGACATTCCCGATGTCACGCACCAGGATCGGCGTGCCTCGTCCATCCGTGCCGACGGGAATCAGCTCGATTTCATCAACCGACCGCAGATACCCTCGGCCTCGAATGACGTATTCAGTGCCGGCCATCTCCAACACCCGGCCGCTTACCTCCGCGTTGCTGTTGCGGACGGCTTCGATGACCTTCTGAATCGGGAGCCGATAAGCCGCTAACGTATTGGGGTCCACTTCGATTTGGTATTGTTTGACGAATCCGCCGATCGCCGACACTTCCGCCACGCCAGGCACACTCTCCAGTTGGTACCGTAGATACCAATCCTGAAGACTCCTAAGCTGTGCAAGATCGTGAGCCCCCGACTCGTCCACCAACGCATACTGATAGACCCATCCGACACCGGTCGCATCCGGCCCCAGTGTCGGCGTCACGCCTGACGGCAACTTGCCGGTGAGCTTCTGAAGATATTCGAGGACACGACTTCGTGCCCAGTAGAGATCGGTTCGGTCTTCAAAAATCACATAGACATAGGAGACACCGTATTCCGAAACACCTCGGACCCGTTTGACTTTAGGTCCAGCGAGCAGAGAGGTCACGACCGGGTAGGTGATTTGATCCTCAATAAGCGTGGGACTGCGCCCCTGCCACTCGGTATAGACGATGACCTGAACATCCGAAAGATCGGGAATGGCATCCAGAGGAACGTCAAGCACGGCCCAGCCACCCCAGACGGTCAACAAGAGTACACACAAAATCACCAGCACCGGATTCCTAGAACTCACTTCGATTAGTCGATAAATCATGTCTCTCCGCCTTCCAACTACACGGCGCGCTGCAACTCCCGTTCTCTGATTACATGCCTCCCCCTACGACCAGGAATTGAAACTTTTCAACTATTGGAGGTTGGCCCGGTATCGTCAGATTGGCAGTGACAACCCAAGTACCACTCATCCCAAACATCCCCTTGCCTTCATAGAGCCCGTCTTTAATATGCGAAGCTGCGGCCTTTGAATCAGTCATGCCTGGCATCGGCATGGTGTAGACGAACAGGACTTGCGCATTGGTCACTGGCTTGCCGCTCTGATCCGCCACCCTGAGTCTGAGGAGCACCTCACCCGCCTTGGGCGTTTCAGGCAGAGTCGTGAAGGTCAGGGTGTATCCTGCTACCTTGCGAGTTCCTGAGATAGCCCTAGCTGAACCAGGATCCATACCCGGCATGCCGCTCATGTCCTTCATGCCCGGCATTTCATCCATGCCTTTCATACCCTCCACTCCCCTGCCGGCCATTCCTCCCATGCTCTTCATGCCCTCCATCCCGTGCATGCCGGACATACCTTCCATCCCCTCCATCTTGGCTTCATAGGCGCCGCGCATTTGCCAGTCGCCCATGCCGATCCGGCCCATCATGCCCTGCATGCTCGACGCCGATGCCAATTTACTTTCCGCGTCCAACAAGAAATTGGCCGAGGTCACGATGCGGTCTCCTTCTTTGAGTCCCTCCATCACTTCCACTGCATCCTGACCCCTGCGACCCAACTTGACCGCAGCAGGCTCATACCGGCCTTGCCCCCGATCCATGAACACGAGTTGACGAAGCCCGGTCTCCATCACGGCTTCCTTTGGCACGACCAGGGTTCTGACCGCATTCGTTTGCAAAGTCACGTTTCCGTACATGCCGGGCTTCAATCTCAGCCCAGGATTTGGAAACTCCAATCGCACCCGTACTGTGCGGGCTTCGGTATTCAAGGTCGGGTACACATAGGCCACCTTGCCGGGGAACGTTTTCCCCGGATAAGCCGCAAACGTGACCGTTGCCGGCTGGCCGACTTTCGTGGCCGCCACTTCTGATTCATAGATATCAGCGGAGATCCAGACTGTGGAAAGATCCGCGATCTCATACAGCGTCGTGCCCGGCTCCACATACTTCCCGGGTAAGGCGTCACGTTTCATGACGATGCCGGAGGAAGGCGCGTAGACCGTGAGCACCGGGTCGGCTTGGCCACGACGTTCCAGGGCCGCAATCTGCGAATCGGTCACATCCCAGAGTCGCAAGCGTGCCCGCGCGCTCGCCACGAGCGCATCGGCGTTGACTTTCGCCTCGTCGATCGGGCTTTCGGTCAGTTGCGCACGCGTCTTCATGGCAAGGAGATACTCGTCTTGCGTGGCCAAGAGATCCGGCGAGTAGAAGGTGAAGAGCGGTTCACCTTTGCGAACCGGTCGACCGCTCGAATCGATGAAGACCTTTCGAACCCACCCGGAGATCTTCAGCGTGACTTGCGTGAATCCCCGTTCGTCATAACCGACCGTGCCGACCGTACGGATCTCTTCCTCCAAAGTTGCATGGGCTGCCGAAGCACTACGAACACCGATCAACTGTCTCGCCACGGCCGGCACAACGACTGCCCCGGATGAAGCGTCGGACATGCCTGGCATTGGTTCCATGCCTTTCATACCGTCCATCCCATGGCCCTTCATCCCCCCACTGCTCTTCATTCCTGACATGTCACCCATCACCCCATGGGCAGCGAAGAATCCGGCGGTGATTCCGACGAACAAGCTGACGACTGCGATACCGACAACAAGGCTTTTTGTACGCATGTCCCGATTCATGGCCATTCCTCCTTTTTTAGCTGTTTCCATTCAGATCGGTTCCGATCACCTGTTCGAGTTCGGCGAGACGATACTCCCGCTCAACCAGCGCTCGGTAGTATTCAAGTTGAAACCCCCGCCAGGCCCTATCGGCATCCAAGAGGTCCAGAAAGGTGGACTTCCCCACCTGATATCCGACCCGCGCAGCCTCCAAGCCTAGTTCAGCTTGCGGCAACACGGTGGTCCGATACAGCACGGCCACTTCCCAATTGGCTCGGATCTTGGCCAGCAGATCGCGAATCTGAAAGCGAGTCATGTTTTCCAGCTGGTGCCGTTGTGCTCGTGCAGCCGCGACGGACGCCATGGCTTCTTGCACGCCTGCGTCATACTTCGGTTTGGTCCAGAACGAGAAGGGGATGGTCATCGCCACGTAGGCGCCGAATCCGTCCTGGGCTTGAAAGTTCTGGAAGCGCCGAAATGACACATTAAAGTCCGGGTAGTACTGACGCTGGGCCAGCGCGTGAGACTGTTCGTTCCGCTGCAGGGCCAGCTCGGCGGCTTTCAACTCCGGTCTGGCCGTCGCCGCCGCGCGATAGAGCTCTTCAAGGTCCAGATCAAACCGTCCCTCATGCGGAGGCTGCGGAGATGCGAGTGGAAAGCGCGGATCCCGATCCACGAGGGTGTTCAGCATTGCTTGGGCAGTCTGCCGACGCTGTTCCAGGACGGGAAGTTTCTCGTGAAGCACTGAAAGTTCCACCTGGGCTTTGAGGACATCGACCTGACCTCCCTTGCCCGCACGGAACCTCGCATTGGCTATTTCAAAAAATTGTTTGAGCAGATTAATCTGCTCATGATGAATCTGGATCGCCTTATCTGCAAGAAACAGGTCGTAGTAGACTTGCTTAAGACGGGCGATGAGTTCACGTTCCTTCGCGCGCAGCGCCTGCTCGGTCATCTCAGCTGACTTGCCCGCCATCTCACTTTTCAGGGCCAGCTTGCCGGGGAATGGGAGATTCTGAGAGAGACCGAAGATGCTGTTCTGCGTCTGCGTAACATTGAAGGTCTGAGGGATATTAAACAAGTCGACGAACAGGGTCGGGTCATCCAGCGATCGAGCCTGGACAATCCGATTCGTGGCTGCTTCCCATTGCTTGCGCGCTGCCAGAAGCTCAGGATTTTTCGCCAAAACTTCCTGAATCAACTCTGGTAACACCAAGACCGGTTGGTCGGTGTGATCGGCGGCATGGGCGACATGGCGTTCGCCTGCCCAAAAACTCATGCTCACGACCGTTATGGCGACCAACAGAAAACGAATTGAAAGAGTCATGTAATGGTCCTCCCCAAGAGCTTTCCTGCCCACGACTGTCGCTGGCCTCGTCCTGCTACAGAAGAAGCGATTGCATGAGCTGGGACAGAGCGCCGGGCAGATTACGCAATAATGATGAAACGATATAAGGAAGAACCGGAAAGCTCAGATTCGAAGCACTGTGCTCGCAAGAGACTGATGTGGAGGAGAACTTGATTCGAGATGGCAATATAGGCTGGAAATCTGTACGAGCCGAGGGCTCACCGTGGAAAGCGTAGGCAACGTATGGTCTGCCGACCAATGATGGTCCATGAGCAACGATGCCGACTGAGCGTGGGATTCGACTCCCAAGATCTTGAAGGCGTCACATAATTGCCGGCTAGGTTGTTCGACAGGCGTCGAGCAGCCGTTCGCCATCGAGGCATCGCTGATGTCTGACAACGGCAGAACACAGGCGTACGCATTGAAGCTGAATGCCAAGAGGAATACCGCGATAGTGCCCGCCAGAAAAGATTGAGATCGGCTAGTCCTCATACGCATAGTGTATTCTTCCATAACATCATCGTCAACGGTCTTTCTATTAATGCAGCTGCCCTTCGATTGCTGATGCCGGATGGCTTGCAAGCTTAAGTGTCGACGTGTGACCACATGAGTTCGAAATAACCTCATCCAGCCTGTCAGGGGGTTCGTGATCACTGATTGATGGGCAATCGCAATAATTTGTATAAGCGACACCCTTTCGTTTTCTACCTGCCTAATTCTCCTGGCCAGATAGGGCTATTGGCTTGCTTATTTCCGTTCTTTTTTGGTCGATCTGCAATGGCCGGCACGCGTGAAGTTCTTCTCCACTACCAATCCGTTTTATGAGGCACTGGCACCTCTTTTTCTTCCTTTCTTTGGGTCCATGCTTCTCGGAGACGCTCTTCCCAAACATACAGAGTGGGAAGGACGAGAAGCGTGAGCGCAGTCCAGGTCACAAGTCCCCCAATTACCACGGTCGCGAGCGGCCGTTGTGCCTCCGCCCAGCGGAGATTGAGAGCGCCATTGGCACGAATCCCAAGCTGGTTACCATCGCGGTCATCAGAACCGGCCGCATGCGAATCAATGCCCCTTCATAGGCTGCGTCTTCCGCCGAGCGCCCTTGCTTGCGCAGATCTAATAAGTAACTGTAAGATCCGCCCACTGAAACTCTTTCGATGTAGCCGTCCAGCCCCGCCACCACTCGCCTATGCGGCACCCAGTAGCACGAGAGCGAGGCCATCACGCTCAGCCCGTCGTCCCCACTTTCTGGGGATAACTTTGTAAACAAGCCGCGTTGGGCGCATGAGTGACAGCACATCATGGTCCATTCAGCATATTGCCCATTTTTTAGGCCTCCGCTGTATCAGAAGCAGACCACCAGTGGTGGTAGGAACTTGGAATCTTCTTAATGTGTCGACATGCGCAAGCTGCTCAGAAGAATAATCGACGAAAAGAGCGACAGAATTTCGTTGTCGCCTCACAGTGGCCAGCCTTGATCTGCAAAACTATAGAGACTGTCGTCACCGAGAATGAGATGGTCGAGCAGCCTGATGCCCAGTAGGTCTCCAGCTTCCCGCAGTCGTGTGGTGAGCTTCCGATCCTCCGGGCTGGGTGTGGGATCTCCTGACGGATGGTTGTGCACGGCAATGATCGCACAAGCGTTGAGCAGGATCGCGGGCTTGAACACCTCACGTGGATGCACAATGCTCAGGGTGAGTGTGCCGATCGAGACGACGTTCACGCCAATGCTGGCGTTCTTGGCATCAAGACAACAGACGAGGAACTGCTCGCGATCGAGACCAGCAAAGCATGGGCGCAACGCTGCGACCGCGGCAGCGGAATCGCGAAGAAGACCGCAGGGAGCGGTGTGACCTCCCTCAGAAACCAGCGTGACGCGGTAGCGCGGAATGAACTGTGGAACGGGAAGTCGGTTGACGGATTGTTTGGCCATGGTGGCACCTCCTGTATGTTGAACGAACTGGCGCTTTCGCAGAGGCCGAAGCGCCAGTGCAGGACAACGGAGGTGACGGGGCGAGGACTGCCGAATAAGCACGAGCGGATGAGGACTTAGCGGCGGCCGTGACAGATCTGTGCTGGTGCGGGCGCTGCGTCAGGCGATCAGTGCTCGGCAGGCCACCGGCCTGACATGGCCGAACAAGTCCGATCGACCGATGACAATAGCTAAACGCGCCTGCTTCAGAGCGATGAGACTTGAAAGAAATGCCGCAACTGGCAAAGCGAAGAAGATTAGAACGAGAGGGTACGTTGATGTGGAACCGAGAATGAAGAAAGTGATGGGGACTATTGGAGGGATTGATTCCTGAACGCTAGAAGCTCTGAGCGGCTTACTGCACCGTCATATGCCAATGCGCGTCTCATCTTTCCCTTCAGGCAGCAAGGGTGCTGCCCCTGGCCCGACGACCAGAGGCGGCCGTGATGCGATTACACCGCGTGCTCATGAACCCACTGCTCAGCCTGCGCGACCACAGTCGCGACAGCGGAGAGGTCGTTCTTTCCAAATGATCCGGAGCTTTTTGGATGCCCCTCGGCATCCATGAAGGTGCGGGACAGCGTGATCGCGTGAAACGCGCCGCGCTCGCCCTCATTCCTCCAGATCGACGCACGCACGGTGGCGCACTGAAACGAGTGAACGGGGCGTGATATTTGAGTGGCCATGTGAAAACCTCCTGTATGAGTGTGAATGTGGCTCTCTCATAGGCGGGGGAGACCCCAGACACACGACAGGAGGGATGGAGTGGGGCCGTTGAGCGGCTGGCTCGGCGATAGGCAAGCGGACATGCCCGCGGGTGGAGGTGGGCCAAAACGATGCAGCCGAGCCAGGACAAGCGGAAACCGGCCAGGCCACGAACGAGCACGCCGAGCCGAGGACAGCTCCAGGGCTGGCGGGTGATGGAGGAAGAGCAAGCAAGCACACACACACATTCGCACCGGGACAGCGGCAGACAGGCGTCTCGATGCTGCGGTACGGCTGGGACAACGCCTCTGCAAGGGTTGCCTCCATGACAGCGGTCTGCCGATCCTCACGGCCGTTCGCTTTTACGCGGCTGAACGGCGGTACCGTGGTCTCGGAAGAATGCGGATCAGGCGGCGTTGGCCGCGCTTCTTTTCGCGGGCATAAATTTCAAGCTCACAGTCCATCGCCTGGACGTAGTCCTGAAGGGTCGAGAGGCGCCAGTCGTTCCGATTCTCAAGCCGTGACACAGCTGCTTGTTGAAGCCCTAGCGTCTTCGCTATGGCAACTTGTGATCGCTTGAGGGCGCGACGCAACTCCTGGAGCGTCATTTCCTCGGCGAGGATTTGCGCCGCTCGCGCCTCAATGGCACGACGGCGTTTCTTTGGGAGCGTGTTCATCATATCTCGATGCGTGATCATCGTGAGTCCTCCTTGCGGTGCGTTGACCGCTGTTCCATCTGCATGGTCCGCACATGGTCACTGAATTCCCTGTCCGCGAGCGGAATATTGCGGCGGTACCACTGCTTATCGCCCGTCTTGGTACCTCCCAGAAGCAAGACTGCGCGGCGCGCTGGATCGAATGCGAACAAGATGCGCACGGGGTCACCTTTGAACTGAACACGAAGCTCTTTCATGTTCGGATGCGTGGAAGCTTTGATGTGATCCACGCGGGGCCGTCCGAGATTCGGACCTAACCTGCTGAGCACCTCTACATGTGCAAGAACTTCTGTTTGTAGGGCCATCGTACATTGGTCGAGCCACGCTGAGAATCGCGGGCGATAAATAACGGTCCACTCTTTCATCTTCTCAACATTCCTCCGCCAATCATATTACATACAGAACATATTCCACAAGTGTAATACCGTGTGTCCTCTCACGTAAGAATGCCTAGCGTACGTCACTCTTCCCTCTGTTGTCGCCGGCACAATTCAATCATGTGATCGCCGAGGCTACGTAGTGACCACAGGCTTGACCCAAAATGTGAACCTCACTACATGTCACCCCCGTTTGGCGATTAGAGCGAGCACAGAAAGGTATGCATGTTCGCCACGGATGTCACTTCATAGAAAGGAAGGAAAAGATGGAAGACGTGAAGACGGGAGCGGATGAGTCAAAGGACAGGACGTCAGGGATAGGGAGCTTGAGAGGGATCAGCCAAGGGAATGGGCGTTTGATCGCCACCGCCTCGTGGCTACTCGGTGTGGCCCTCCTGTTGGAATCGGACCCTGCCTGGGCTCAGATCACCAAGGTCAATACGGTGATGCAGAATGTGCAAACGGTCCTGACGAGTGTGGCGGTGACACTCTTTACCGTCGCCATCATGTGGGCTGGATTCAAGATGGCCTTCAGTCATGCCCAATGGTCCGACGTGAGTAACGTCGTGATTGGCGGAATCTTGGTAGGCGGCGCTGCGGGGATCGCGGCCTGGTTGATCAACTAGCATGGACCAGTTTCGCGATCCCATCTTCACCGGCTGCACGAGGCCCGCGATGTTGGGCGGCGTGCCGATCATGCCGCTGATTCTGATCGGTGGCCTGACCCTTCTGTTGGCGGTCTGGCTGTACTACCTCGTGAGCGGCTACCTCTCGTTGGGTCTCGTTTTGATCGCGATTCCCCTCGTGCTCTGGATGCGCCAGACGACGAAGACGGACGATCAGCGCTTGCGCCAAGTGATGATGCGGGCGCGGATGCGACTCCGTCACGGACCGAGTCGAGCGACGTGGGGCGCTATTTCCTATGGCCCCCTGTCATGGAAGACCAGACGATCACAGTGGAAGAGTTGAGTGTCAATAGACCTATGTTGATGAGAACCAGAGCCGCCCTCACGAAAGCCGCGTCCGCGCAGATTCCCGCGAGTGACTATATCCCGCTGGGGACGGCGATCACGCCCACCGTCATCACATTGACCGGTGGGGAATACCTGGCCTGTTGGAAACTGGAAGGGATCACGTTCGAAACAGCGGACCGTTCAGAAGTCCTGCTACGCAAAGAAGCGCTGCACCAGTTTCTCCGATCCTTGGGCGGCGGATCCTTTGCCGTCTGGTCTCATAAAATTCGACGAGTCGTCACTGAGCGGTTGCATGGCACCTCGCCCAATCCGTTCTGCCAAAGCCTGACAGACCGTTATTATCAGTCCTTCACTCAGCATCGGCAAATGGCGACGGAGTTGTACCTGTCCCTGCTGTACCGACCGTTTCCTTCCAAGATCACGAGCTTCTTCACTCGGATGTCCACGCGCACCCTGGCGCAACGACGAGAGCAGGAAACCGCACAGCTGACCATCCTGGAAGACATGGGCAAACAGCTCGAAGCGAGTCTGAGTCGCTATGGGCCCACACGCTTGGGAACCTATACGAAACAGGACATCGTGTACTCTGACCAGCTGGCCTTTCTCAGCTACCTCATCAATGGAGTCTGGGAGGAAATCGCCCTGCGCCGGGCACCGCTGGCCTCGTATCTTCCCACTTCACGCCTGCACTTCGGCGACCGGACGGGCATGATGGAAATCTGGCACCCACGCGAGCGGAAATTCGCCGGGTTTCTCGACATGCAGGAATACCCGCCGTTCTCCGAGCCGGGCATGAATAACGGCCTCCTCTATAGCGATGCCGAGTACATCGAAACCCAGAGCTTCTCATGCCTTAACAAACGCGCGGCTCTGAAGTCGCTCGCCACCCAGAAAGGGCATTTGATCGCGTCGGAAGACGCGGCGACGCGCGAGATCGAACAGATGGACCAGGCCGCGGATGATCTGCAGAGTGGGCTCATCGATCTAGGCCAGTACCATTACAGCCTGGCGATCTTCGGCAACACGCTGGAATCGGTGAGCACCGCTCTCGCCGATGCCCGGGCCACATTTCAGGATGGGCCGGGTTTCAAGATGGCGCGGGTCGACGTGATCCCCGAATGTGCCTGGTTTGCACAGATCCCTGGCAACTGGAGTCTGCGGCCACGCGAGGCTGTGATCACGAGCCGCAACTTTGTCTGCCTCAGTCCCTTTCACAACTTTGCGCGTGGCAAACGAGCCGGCAATCCCTGGGGCGAAGCCTTGGCCCTGTTCAAGACTCCGAGCGGACAGCCCTACTATTTCAACTTCCACGTGTCACCGGAAGATCGGGATTCACGCGATGAAAAGTATCCCGGCAATACATTTATCTGCGGCAGCACGGGTGTGGGCAAGACCGCGCTTGAATTGTCCCTCCTGGCCTTCGCCACCAAGTACCAGGGCCTCCGCTGCGTGGTCTTCGACAAAGATCGCGGCGCGGAGATCGGCATTCGGGCGATGGGCGGGAAGTATGAGTCCCTGAAACGCGGAAGACCGACCGGCTTCAATCCCTTTCAGCTCAAACCCAACCCTCAGAATTGGCAATTCTGCGAACAGCTGGTGGCGCAACTTGTCAAACAGGCTGGTGACGAGATTCCACGGCTCACCGCGAAGGAGCAAACCGAGATCAGCCATGCCGTGCAGACGGTGATGAGTGAGGCAGTCTCACCGGACCTGCGTTGTCTGTCCCTCCTCCGCCAGAACCTATCGGCGACTGGCGACCAGAGTGTGCGGGCGAGGTTGAAGCGTTGGACCCGCGGTCACTCGCTGGGTTGGGCATTCGACAATCCGCAGGAGACTCACAATACCAGCCATGCACGATTATTCGGATACGACTATACAGACTTTCTGGATGATCCCGAAGTTCGAACCCCGATCATGGCCTATCTGCTCCATCTGACCGAACGGCTGATCACGGGCGAGCCCTTCATCTATGTCATGGAGGAATTCTGGAAGCCGTTGCAAGATCCGGTGTTCGCGGACTTCGCCTTCAACAAACAGAAGACCATTCGAAAACAATCCGGCCTCGGCGTCTTCGTGACGCAATCGCCTTCGGACGTGCTGGGACATCCGATCGGGAAAACAATGGTCGAACAGAGCGTGACGCAGATCTTCTTGCCCAATCCTCGCGCCGACCGGGAGGACTATGTGGAGGGGTTCAAAGTCACGGAGGCGGAATTTCACATCATTAAGAATCTCGGGGAAGCGAGCCGCCTGTTTCTCGTGAAGCAGGGCCACAGCTCCGCGATCGTGCAATTCGACCTGGGCAGCATGCCGGATCTATTGAATGTCCTATCCGGCACGACGGACAACGTGGCGTTGTTGGACCAGATCCGAGCCGAAGTGGGTGATGATCCCACAGTCTGGCTGCCCCTGTTCCATGAGCGTATCACGGAACGGAAACGCCTCCGGCGTGAGAACGGGAGAAAAGCTACGTAGAGGACACTTATGGGGATGGCGACCTACATCGAGCAGTCGGTCAACAACGCGCTGGACCGCTACGTCGTGACCTCCAGCGATGCCGTCATCGGAGTGCTCACACCGATCGCAGTGACGGCGGTGACGCTCTATGTGATGTGGACCGGCTTCCAGGTGTTGCGCGGCGACGTGCATGAACCGGTTACCGCGCTTGTGTGGCGGTGGTTTCGCGTAGCGCTCATCACCGGGCTCACGGTGAACGGCCCGCAGTATCGGAGCCTCGTGAAAGAAGGGTTAGACGGGATTCAAGAGGCCTTTGCCTCCGCCTTTGGTGGAGTCCTGTCGATGGGAGGGACCATTGATCAGATGGCGGACCCTTTTACGACGCTCATGGAAACCCTGTTCACAGAAGCAAGTTCTGGACTGATGCCGCAATTCTCACTGTTTATCGCGGGCGCAATCTGCGCCACGGCTTCGATCGTAATGGCCTTTGTCGCGATGGGGCTCTTTCTCGTCGCGAAAGTGAGCCTCGCCCTGCTGCTCTCGGTCGGACCCGCCTTCATCTTCTGCGCGATGTTTCCGGTCACGCAGCGCTATGCGGAGAACTGGCTGTCCAGCTCGCTGGTCGCGGTCTTTACGAATATCCTCATCATGGCGGTCATCACCTTTCTCGCGAGCCTTCTGCGAAATGCCTGTCTGCATGTGCTGCAGGCCTATTCTGTCTCCTCCATTCTGGCGGATGTCGTCGGCCTGCTGTTTCTCTCCATCACCGCCGCCTATGTCTTGCTGCACGTCGCGTCGCTGGGGGCGAGTTTGGCCGGAGGCCTCTCGTTGGGAAACCCAGCCGGTGATGCCACCAGGAGTGGAATGGTTCTACTGCACGGCGTCACATCCGGTCTGAGTCGGTTGATCCCATCAGCCATGGCCTCCACCGGGGGTTCCTTAAGTGGACCGCGAACCGCGGTGGCTCGCGCCCTGCTGAGCGCACTGCCTGCCGTGAGGAACCAGCCAGGGAGTGACCTCTATCAACGGGCCTCGTTGGAGCGGTTACGCAACAGCGTCTCGCCTAAGGAGTAAACCATGTCCCGCATGAAACGCACAGTGATAGCGATCGGCATTGCCCTGATGATCGTCGTGAGTCCAACGTCGAAAGCCCACACCACGGGAATTCCCGTCATCGACACGGCAAATCTCGTGCAATCCATCGTGCAAGCCCTCGCGTGGATACAACAGTTTCAGCAAATGCAGCAACAGATCCTCCAAGCCGACCAGCAAATTCACGCGATTATGGGTTCCCGCAACATGGGGAGTCTCTTGAACAATCTGACCTTGGCCGGAGTCGTCCCCTCCGACGTCAACGCTGTCTACCATGCGATTCGGTTTGGTGGGGTTCAGGGCCTTACCGCGGCGGCGCAGATCATCCGTCACAATCGCATGATCTATAACTGCGAAGGCAAGACCGGTGATGCCCTGCGCATCTGTCAAAACATGCTTAACCAGACGCCCCAAAGTCAGGCCTATTACGCGAACACCTATCAGATGCTGCTCGGCCGTATGCAGCAGATCCGGGCTTTGACGACTCGCATCAATCAGACCGAGGACGAAAAAGGGATTCTGGAACTCAATGGCCGGATCGCAGCGGAGCAGGCCCAGGTGAGCAACGACACGAACCGCATCCTGACGATGAAATCCATGATCGAGGCAGAAGAAAAAGCCGCGCAACAGGAACAGCAAGAACGAGTGCTTAAGATGTTGGCCCCCGGCACGTCCCGGACCTTCGACCACATGGCTCCCTGGACGCCCTAGTCCTGCCCATCAGACAGAGGACAAGAAAGTGGCTGAGATGACAAACAAGACGGATTCCTCACTCGTGAATGTAGCGGACGAACCGCAATTCTATGATCAGGGTCGCGACTGGGATACCGACTGGCGACTGAGGCTAGAGGCGTCCGAACGAAAGGCCTGGTGGGTCGCGGGCACCTCCTGCGCCATGGCTTTGCTCCTGGGAATAGGCATCGCCTGTCTGGCTCCGTTCAAAACCACCGTGCCCTATGTCTTCGCAATCGATCGCGCCACCGGCAACGTGGAGCTGGTGAGCGCGGCGGATGATCGGACCGTGCTGGGGTATCAGGAATTGCTCGATAAACATTGGACGCAAAAATACGTGATCGCCCGAGAATCCTACTCGTACCGGCTACTCCAAGCCGACTACGACCAGGTCTTGGCAATGAGTACGGATGAAATCGGTCGCGACTATGCGAGCCTCTTTGACGGTGTCCACGCCCGCGATAAACAGCTAGGGACCGGCATCGAATGGCGCGTGAATGTCTTGAGCGTGACCGTTCAGAGCGATTCGATTGGACCGAAGGCCACGGTGCGATTTGAAAAGACGGTGAAGCGGCTCGACGCTCAGAGCCTTGAGCCCCCACAGTATTTCATCGCGACGGTCTCCTTCGAGTACCGCCACACGATGAAGGGACAGGAAAAGGATCTGATCCAGAACCCGCTGGGCTACAAAGTGACGGGCTATCGTGTGGACGCGGAAATCGGGACGATCACGCCGACGATGTCGGTCCTGTCGATGGCGGAGAAGAAATAGGGAGAGTCTGGTCATGCACGTCATGAACAAACACACAGGGTCGATCACGGTATGGCTCGCCGTCGTCCTTCTCTGTTCAGGAGCCTCACCGGACGCGGCGGAGGTCCCGGAGCCTGGCGACGGAGATCAGCGCGTGCGTTACGTGACCTATCAACGTGATGAAGTGACCCGCGTCACGGTGCGCCGTGGTGTCGTCACGCGCATTGTACTGGGAGTCGACGAACGCATCGTCATCGCCGGCAGCGGCTTTCTCGCGGACTGTGCGAAGCCGGAAGCAGAATGGTGCATCAGGGCCGATATCGGGACCAATCAGGTCTGGATCAAGCCCAAAGACCATGCGACGCACAACAATCTGGAAATCCGTACAGACAAGCGGGACTACAGCCTAGAGTTCACCGTCGTGGGAGACCAGCGTATCGGACGGAAGCAGAACACCGGGCAGGGGCAGCGTGGAAAAGATGAGCCGATGTACCGCGTCATTTTCCGGTATCCGCTGACTTCGTCACACCCTGCCGCCATGTCGGCGATGCAAGCCTCGGCCCATCGCGCAAAACAAGCTCGCGACAAGGCCGACGTCCTCGCCGAGCGGTTGGACGCCTTCACGCCTGAACCGCGCAATTGGTCCTATTCGATGGAGGTGCTCCCGGGAGGCGACGATATCGCGCCGGCGCTCGTATTCGATGACGGCCGCTTCACCTATTTTCTCTTTCCTCCCAATCGCGAGATCCCCGCCATCTTCTACTTCTCGCCGTTGGGTGAAGAAACCCGCATCAATTTCCACATGGAGAAAGACCTCGCCGTCGTGCAGCGGATGGGGCGGCGGTTTGTGTTGCGCTTGGGCGACGCCGTGGTCGGCATTTGGAATGACGCCTACGACAAGACCGGGGTGCCCGCCATCGAGGGAACCACTGTCTCTGGAATCACCAGGACGCTGCGCTGAAGGAACGAGGATGGAACAACCACACGAGTCAAGAGAGCAAGCTGAGAAGCCTCACATCGTCGATGGAATTGTGTCGGTCAACCATCACGCCGGTGGCAGGAACGAGACAGCGGCGCGCGTGGCGTTTCTTGTCGTGATGGCCATCACGGTCGTGGTGGGGCTCGTCTTCGCAGCCAATACCTGGAGCGCGAAACGCAAGGCGGAGGCCACAGAGGAAGAACGGGCAGCGAAGGTGGAGAACAAACCCGCCCAGGTCGGACTGAAGCGGGTCTTCGACACCGATCCCCTGCCACCTCAACACACCACCGCACTCCTGCAACCGACCATCACGTCGCTTGTTGCGTCCGCAGATCATGTGACGCGCTCGACCCGCGGCAGAGCAATGGGTGACGAAAGCCAAGCAATAACACTTGCTCCTGACACGGCACAAGGCAACCCCTCACTTGGCAGTCGCTCTTCCAGTCGCTTCGGTGGGGAAATCATTGTGACGAACTCCCCTGCTTCAGACATTCCCCGGACTCAACACGCGGGAACCGGACCAGACGCGGCCATCTCCTTAGTGCGCGAGCTTCTCAACGGTGCGAGACAGCCGGACGCGGGCTCCGAGAGCCTGTTGGGTGGCCCAGCGATGCCTGTCAGCACGGCGACAGACACAGGAAGTTCGACGCCAGCGTCGATTGGGTACATGGGCGGAGCCAGCGGCCCTTCGATTGGAGTGACGAGCGTCGGTCTCGCGGCGCCACCCGGTCCCGCGGCCAGCGGAGCCGGTCCCATCGGTGGGCTCCTGACGCCATCGGACACACCAAAAGTCCAAGCCGGTCTCTTGGGTGATCGCAACCTGATCCTTCCCAAAGGACGGACTATCGACTGTGCCTTGACCGTCCGGATGATCAATGAAGTCGCCGGCATGGCGAGCTGTGTCTTGAACAGCGATGTCTATAGTGACAACGGCCGCGTCGTCCTCTTGGAACGAGGATCGGAAGCAGTCGGCGAATATGCCGCGACGATGGCGCAGGGCCAGCGCCGTCTCTTCCTCCTCTGGACGAGAGTCAAAACGCCGACGGGCGTCGTGATCAATTTGAATTCGCCCGCCGCCGACGCGCTCGGCACCTCAGGGTTGGTCGGCATCGTGGACAACCATTGGTGGGACCGGCTCGGCGCGGCCTTTCTTCTCTCGCTCGTACAGGATGGGATCGGTTTGGCCACGGCGGCGCAGGCGAACACCAGCGGTGCACAGAGCCTCGGGATCTATCAACATTCTGCCACGACCGGGAACCGCATGGCGGAACTCATCCTCCAATCCACCATCAACATCAAACCCACGCTCTACAAGAATCAGGGCGACCGCGGGACCATCTTCGTCGCGCGGGATATGGATTTCAGCACCGTCTATGAACTGCATCCCCACTGACCTGCTCGCGCACGACACGATGGTGCGCGAGTTGCTACGACCGTTGCTGCGGTACTTCGCGCTGCCCGGCGCGACCGAGATCGTCGTCAATCGTCCACAGGAAGTCTATATCGAGGTCGGCGCAGCCTGGCAGCATCACCACTCACCGGACCTAACCCTCGATCGATTAACCGCGCTCGCCACGGCCATCGCGACTGCGACCGAGCAAGAGATCGGACCACACCACCCGATTCTCTCCGCCATGTTGCCGGATGGGGAACGGGTGCAAATCGTGCTGCCACCCGCGGTGGAAGTGGGAACCCTGTCGATCTCGATCCGCCGCCCCAGCGCCTGGATCAAGACATTGGGTGAATATGAAACGGAAGGAGCTTTCAACCGCTATGTCTGGGCCAAGGCGGCGACCCTGGACTGTCGCGCCGCCGAGCTCGACCCAGGCGAACGTCAGTTGGTGGACTATCTCGCCACTCGTCAATTGGGTCTGTTCATTCGTGCGGCTGTGCTGGCGAAAAAGAATATTGCCGTCGTGGGGGACACAGGCTCCGGAAAAACTACGCTCATGAAATCGATCTGTCAGGTGGTCCCGGAGCAGGAACGGCTGATCACGATCGAAGATGTGCGCGAACTGTTGCTCCCCCAGCACGGCAACCGGGTGCATCTCTTGTACACCAAAGGAGGGCAAGGGGCGGCCACGATCACACCATCGGAGTTGATTGCTTCCACGCTCCGCATGAAGCCGGACCGGGTGTTCCTCGCCGAGTTGCGCGGAGGAGAGGCGTTCGACTTCCTCAAACTCCTCACCACCGGCCACAGTGGCTCGATCACTTCCTACCATGCAGAGTCCTGTGCTCTGGCGGCCGAACGCTATGTCTTCATGTGCAAAGAACATGAACAGGCGGCAACGTATGATGTGCCAGCCCTTAAGCGTCTGGTGGCCTTAACCATCGACGTGATTCTCCATGTGGTCGCGCAGAATCACTACGACGAGGAAGGACGGCCAACCAAGAAGGAGCGCTACGTGGAGGAAGTCCATTATGACCCGATCGCGAAACTTGTGGCGCGATTCGGAGAAGCAACCTTGTTGAGGGCATAGAGGAACCGATGTCACGCAAAAGCATGCGGATCGCGGTGGCCTTTTTGCTCTATCTCCCGCTTGGGCTCTGCGGAGCAGATGCCCTCGCCGGCGCTGTCTTCTCGCTTACCAACAAGCAGATGCCCGACGACCTTTCCCTGAGCCGCTGGCCGGACTCCTGGCGAGCCTATGGAGAGGATCCGATTCAACGCAAGCGGCTGCAATTTTCCGCCGCACTCGGAGGATTCGCCGTATTCGGCCTCCCGGCGCTGCTCGTGGTGTCCTTCACGAATAGGCGTAAGCCGCTCCATGGCGAGGCGCGCTTTGCGTCTCATGGTGAGATTCAGCACGCCGGGCTCTATGGAGAGCGTGGCTTGATCATCGGAAAAGTCGGGCGGCGGTACTTGGTCTATGGAGGCCAGGAATTCGTGTTGCTGGCCGCGCCGACCAGATCGGGAAAAGGCGTGAGCATCGTATTGCCGAACCTGCTCAACTACGATGATTCGGTCGTGGTCTTGGACATCAAAATGGAAAACTTCGCCTACACGTCGAAGTTCCGACAGGCGCATGGACATCAAGTATTCCTGTTCAATCCCTTTGGCGCGGACGGCCAGACCCATCGCTGGAATCCATTGGATGCTGTCGATCGCGACCCGAATCGGCGAGTGGGCGAGATCCAAGCCATCGGGCAAGTGCTCTATCCGACGGAGCAGATCAAGGATGCCTTCTGGAACGAGTCCGCTCGCAACCTCTTTCTCGGACTGACTCTCTACGTGATGGAAACACCGTCTTTACAGTGCAGTCTCGGGGAAGTGCTCCGGCAGGCTTCCGGCAAGGGGCAGCCCATTAAGGACTATCTGCAAGATCTCATCGGCACCCGGGCCAAGAGTGACGCCCCCCTGAGCGACGACTGTAGGGCGGCCCTGCACCGGTTCTGTGCCACCAGCGAAAATACCATGGCGGGGATCCTCGCCACCCTGACCGCTCCACTCACAATCTTTAGTAATCCCATCGTCGATGCGGCAACGAGTGCAACGGACTTCGACCTGAAACAGGTGCGCGCGCAGCGGATGTCGATCTATGTCGGCATTCCGGCCAATCGGCTCAGCGATGCGGCGTTGCTGGTCAACCTGTTCTTCTCCCAATTGATTCATTACAACACCGTCGACTTGCCCGCGACGAATCCCCGCTTGAAGTACCAGTGCCTCGTGATCCTCGATGAGTTCCCCGCCATTGGGCGGGTTAACATTCTCGCAAAGGCCGTCGGCTTCATAGCCGGCTACAATCTGCGTCTGCTGCCGATCATTCAGAGCCTCTCCCAGCTCGAATCGGTCTATGGTGAAAAGGATGCCCGCACCTTCGTCACGAACCACGCCTGCCAGATCCTCTTTGCGCCTCGCGAACAACGAGACGCACAGTACTATTCCCAGATGCTCGGCACGTACACGGCCGACGCGATCTCGACCGGCACGAGCCGACCACTCGCCTGGGGCAACGGCAAACAGGCCTCGTCCAGTTCCACTCGCTCGGAACAGGCTCGGCCTCTGTTGCTGCCACAGGAAGTGAAGGAACTCGGAGACCAGCGGGCGATTATCAACCTGATGCATACGAAGCCGATCCTCTGCGACAAGGCACGGTTCTATGCCGATCTGATCTTCGTCGATCGGTTGAAGCGCATCAGTCCATCCCTCGCCTCGGTCGGGAAGCGGATGCCAACCCAAGCTGAACTCGAAGAGGCGGCCTTCGTGAGTCGGGAGCTGTCCGTGGAGATTCCCAGGCTCGACCTGGAACTCCATCGCGCCAAAGCCGAACGACGGGTACGTCCAGTACAACCTGATGAGCCGATCGACGTGTCGAAGCTGGCGATAGATCTGACCACCCTGCCGCCGGTCGTTCCGCGCGACCCACCGACGTTCGAAGAAGTGAACGATTTGGTCGATGCCTTTGTTGCCCAACTGCAATGGACCGACAAGGTTGAGACAGGAGTCACTGCTGTGGAACGAGAAAACGGCGGAGTGAGTATCGAGCAGGGGGTGCCACACGGAGCCTCGAGCGGACCGACGGAGAAGATGAGTCTCGTGACCGAACGAGCAAGAATCCAGAGAACAGAGGGGAAGATTGATCGGTCCTTGGTGGATCGAGAGTGAGAAGAGAGGGACGTATGACTATATTCATCAGAAGACGGACTCGGCTTCAAGATCTTGTAATCCTCTTCGCCTGCACCGCGACGCTGTCTTGTGCTCAGAAGCCAGTGGTGCCATCCGGTGCGGCTCGCGTGCCCATCAATAGTGACGAGAGGATCCATCAGTACCGCGAAGGGGTGAAGAGCGACCAGCGTGAAAAGCAGGAGCGGAGTCTCCTCACACGGCAGCTGGAATCGCTGACACAACAGGTCCAGGAGTTGAGTACCGCGCTAACCATTGTGCAACTCCACCAGCAGGAGATGATCAAGGGCAAAACCCGGTCTGGCCTCACGATCACGAAAACAGCACTCAAAATCAATCCCCTTTCACCAGAGTGGAAGGGTCCCCCGACGAGCGCTGCGCCACCGCGCGAAGGTGGTGCCTCTCCGACTGTGCCTGATCTGAGCCTGACACACACCGAGACGGCCCAGAGTGCAGAAGAGCGTTCGACATCGGGTGGCCCCACCTGCAGTATCGCCTTATCAGCAGCGCCATCGCCCTCCCCTCCACCTTTGATATCCGAAGAGCCGATCGACTCGTGGAGGCCACGAGTCATTGAATTGAGTAAACTGGAACAGATCGAGTTGCATCGCCATAGTGTCATCTTCCGGGTTTCTGAACGGACAGGGCGTTCTGAGTTTCTTCCCAGCAAGCCTCTGCAAGCTCACCTGAAACAGGTCTTGAGGCGTGGGCCTTGTCTGCACGTGCGTGGGTATACGGACGGCGACAAGGATCAGTGGATCGAACGTGAGACGGCCAAGCAGCGGGCCTACAAGGCGCGTGCCTATCTCATCGCCCAGGGCTATGCCCCGAACCAAATCGAGATCACCGTCGTTCCGATCGGAGAACATGTAGCCGACAATGCGACGAAGAAAGGTCGAGCGAAGAATCGACGGGTGGAGATTGAAGTGAAGGAGCACAATCCGGCGTCCATATGGCCGCAGTGGTACGGATAGAAGAGAGGAAGGGACAGGATGAATGAACTAGGGCTGGGCGAGCAGCAAGCAACCAAAGGGAAGGACGAGCGGAAGCCTGCGGACAGAATGCAGGACGAGAATCCTGAACAACAACCACTGAATCACCGTCGTGACGCCGCCGAATCCTTGCGGAAGCGGTTCATCGAAGCCGGCGAGCAATTTTACTACCGCACGGCGATCGGCGAGCCCACGAAGATTGCGTTTACTGATCACGGGAAAAGACTAGTCACGGAACATGACGACCCAAGCGTGATTCAGGGGATGGTGCTCCGGGCCAAAGCGAAGGGCTGGACCACCGTCCGGGTGAACGGCACCCCTGAGTTCAAAACAGAAGCATGGGTGCAAGCGACAATCGCCGGACTTGATGTAGAACGCTATACGCCGCGTGCAATCGACTTGGCGCGAGCAGAGGACCGCAGGGAGCCGCGCCCGGTCCGTCGTAAGACAGCACAGCAGCCTGTCGAACGCGAAGCGTCTCCTCATCGGGCGACGGATGATCATGTCAGAAGACTAGAAGAGACTCTGAGCGCCGGCCAACAGGTCGCGATGGCCACGCTTGAAGCAATTCTGACGGCACGGGGGGATTCCCCCACCATGATCGCTGCGGCCCTTCAGGAAATGAAGACGCGATTGCAGGGTGACCGAGTAGTGGTGGGTACCGTTGTGGACTACGGCATAGACCACTATGAACACGATGTCCAGAAGGACAAGAGTTATTTCGTGAAGATACTGACCGATCGTGGTGAACGAGAGATCTGGGGCATCGATCTGGCGCGCGCCCGTGAACAGGGAAACGTGCAACCAGGTGATGCAGTGGCGCTGGTGCAACAGGCACATGAGCGCGTGCCTGAGACGGTTCCGCTACGAGATCAGTCTGGCGCGTTGTTCGGCGCGGCTTCACAACCAGCGACTCGCAATCGGTGGGAGATCATCAAGCTGGACTCTCGCGGGGTCGTTGAACAGCATCAACTGAACGAGGCTGTGCGTGTCGGCACACAGGACCCAGTCGTGCCTCGGTTCGATCACACAGCGCCCCGGACCGATCACGCGCCAAATGTCACACGGAGCCCTGCCTTGGAGCGGACACGAGGTAGCCGGTGACTCATGTCGTCGAGAACATATCCCCGGGTCGTACGGAGGTGAGCCCATGAATTGGTGGAAGAGTCGCGAATGGATCGAGGTCCTTGTGGGAGTGGGCTTCCTCATCATGGCCCATGATGCGCTGGCACAAGCGACGCCTAAACCCTCCTTCTTGGAGGGTGATGCCAGGCTGGCCTGTGAATGTCTCCTGTGCTTATCAGCAGGCACCCAGGCTCCGAAAGAATGCGAGAGCGCATTGATGAAATACAACTTGATCCAGGGAACGAGTCCGTTCCAAACCCTGGTGAAGCGGCGCAACTTTTTACAGCTCTGCCCGAAGAAATAAGCTCACCAGAGCATGTTGGGCTGAAGGGCCCGCACGGTGGCCGCGTCACAAGACCGAGCTACGGTGCCAGGTTCGCCGTTGCACAACACCTGCAGACGCGGTGGCTGGGAGTAGCCCCCGCCAAGATCAAGCTTCTCTACCAAGATGCCCGCGTTTGAGCTCCACATTAATTAAAAACTAATTTTAATTAATGTATGATTTATCCCTCGTTAGTGCTACGTATTTCAACTCTCCCTCTTGTGTAGAATTTATCCTACCTCAAGGGAATGGTCCCAAAACCTGTCCTTCCTCATAACAACACGGCGCCACGCGCCTCCTCCGTCTGCTGTCTGGGCAACGACATGAAGTACAGGGCGTTCGTGAGGCGTGCGGATTCGCGAGTCACCACATATCAAAGGGAAGGAAGGACGCACTATTATGCAGAAAGATCGATTGGCGACGCTCACCATGGATATTGTTGTTAACCATCCGACCAAGCGCGCGGCCCTTGACTCGGTCCATTCGAGGCTCAGTCCCTGGGCACAGGCCGAGTGGGACCGTGCGCGCAATGGTGTATCCATCATGGAACGAGCGGCCCACCTCGGTCACTCGATTCGGGAACAACGTCGCTGCGACGAGAGCCTGATTCAACACATCTTTGCAGCTCTCGATGGACGGACTTGTGTCGTCCTCGACGCAACCTATTGCTTCATGACTAAACGGATGCTGGACCGGAGGACGGGACGACGCATCCCTCCTGACGCGGTGCGCCGCTTTGCGTCGCAACCGATCGCTAGTCTGCTCCTTTGCCCCCGCGCACATCAGGATTTGAAACAACGAGGCGTCGACACGATCGGCGACCTCCTGCTTCATGCCTATGAATGGCTATCGCCGAAGCGCTTAGCACCCGGCAAGCCGGTGATGAATGTCCGGCTTTCGGTTCGCCGTTGTCTACGGATTCTCGGCGTGGAGATTGTCTTTCCCGAAATCCGACAGCGGGCCATCTATTGCCCCTGCTGTGCGCACACCGAGACGGATGTCATGAAGATCGTCGCGTTGGCCGGCGTGTGAGCGAGAACAAGGAAGTGAAAGGGGCCATGATCCGAATGAATCATGGCCCTTGAAGGAAGAGAAAAAAATCAAACGCAGTCTTCAATGCTCTTTCCCTATCTTGGTATGGCCAAGAGGGTAAACCACGACTGGCTTTACACGTACTTCACTTGTTTCAGAGGCCCAACAATTTCTTGAAGGCTCTCGACAATGTGTCGGTCCAGTTGGATTGCTGTACCAGTCCTTTGTGTTGTGACGGAGGCGCTGCCAATAGTCCACCTATCTGACTATTTGCCCTAGCGAAGTATGCATCTCGCATCCGCTGGTCCAGCGCACGACCATATTCGATCTGCCTTTTGGTCATCGACCCGGCCCACACCACCTTGCTATTGCGAATCCAGTAATGCGACCGGCACCTAAAGCTCCAATTTCCAATAGAGGGATAAAGCGTTATGGCCCCATGGGCGATCTGCAATGACCAATCGGTCGGGCCAAAAGGTGTAACAACTTCCTCACCACAGCCACAACAGCAGCGATGTGTGGCGGTTCGGTATCGCTGCGACACATAGATAACACCGTCTTCCAAATGCTCAGGTATATACTTTACCAATTGCAACCGGAGAAAAGTCTGTCTCACATCGTGACCGTTTCGTCGCGTGTAAGCTGATGCGCATTAATCGCGTAAACCGACTGGTGTTCCTGGTAACAATCCTGATAAAAGCCGCAGAACTTCTTCCATTTTAAGACGGCGAACGCGCCGTTCAGTGCATTCAGATCGGCAACCTGAATGTTCGTGCCATATAGCTCCTCAGCAACTGCGCCTTCGAGCGACACGTGGCGCGCGAAGTGATCACGCTTTCCGGGAGTGCTGAGTGTAATCCGGCATGCTCCAACAAGGCTTGCCTGATCTTCGATCAGCTCAAGCTCCATACCGACATCAATAAACGGCATATTGTTTAATTTCAGAAACTCCGAAATCATCCTGCGAGCGGTAGGACGATCTATGCATACGAAAACAAAATCGAAGTTGGCAAGATGGCCAATGGTCTCATCGCTGATGAATTCTTGGTGTGGAATCACCCCGCGACGCAGACGACTGTATAGCGCCGTGTAATACTCAACCTTCGAAAGGTTCTGTCGCAGGTCATCCAGCGACGCTGCGCCTGGTGATCGGAAGGCATTGTGCTGAAGGAATCGGTCGCCGTCGAATAGATGGATTTCATGCACGGGCGTCTTGGCGACAAGGTCCAGCACATATGCGCCGGTCCCGCCGAGTCCGACTACGGCAATCCTCTTCATAGCGAGTTTGATGGACGCAGGTACGATGCCTGCGCGACTGGTTGCAGAATCAGCATACAGAAAAATTGAATCTTCCTCGCACGCTTCAATGGGACGAAAAGTCCGCGCCGTCACGGCGGGCTTCAGCGATCTCGCCGGATTGGAAAGGATTTCGTCGTACTGCGTAATCTTGGCGTAGTAATCGGGATAGTCGGCCTTTGCCGAGAAGCGAAAGTCCACCACCACGCCATCGCACAGAGTCTGTCTGCACTGCTGTGGCCCAAGCGCCGTAATCGGTGCGCCAGTGGCGTGGCATGGCTGTTCACCTGCAAACCACACCTGATGATCTCGCGGCTTCTGTGTAATATCATCGTTTAGCGCGAGGTCGGTGACGACGGTGCCAAAGGCCACCATCCTCCCTGACGTGACGTAAGGAACGGAGCGGACGATCAGAAACCCGCTCCGAACCTCAATCTCGTACCCCTCATCTTGCAGCCGCTTCAGGTCGGGGCTACGAGCGATCAGTTTTACGGACATTTAACACCATCCCATCCTGAACCTTGATTTCCTGACCCTCAACAAGAGAGCCGTCCTTGCCGTGCGGATTAGAATAGGTGACCGTGAATGAAACCGTTTCGGATGGCTGCTCGCAGGGGTATGCCAGATGCACAGCCTCGATGTAGGTGAGCTTATGATCTGTGATAGTTCGGCGGCGTCCGTTGACGATGATCGTAAAGGACTTTTGGTGGCCGGGTGCGTCTGCTTGATGGCTTACTTTTTCCTGGAGCATTTGCGATTACCTTTCTCAAAAGATTTTGAACAAGTCTTTTACCCGCGAGGCGGATTTGGATCACCACCGTGGCTGTCACTGCTGCCGATTCGACCGTTGAGATTATGAACTCGAAGCTCTGTGCCCTGATTGCGGCTGACCTCTCGGCCCTCGTCGATAGCTTGACGCTTTGTGTCGTGGTGACTACTGGCGCGTTCGGCTCCACCTCGCTTCACATCCCATCCGCCTTCAGGGTTATGCACTACATGATGAGTTTCGGGTCCTCGTTTTGACATTTCATCCCTCCTTTTTTGTCCGAAATAAGTGCACTCCTGTTTTAGGAACTCATCGTCCCGTAACAGTAATACTAAACTTTTTCATTGTCAAGCTACATTAGGATGGTATAATCCTAATTTAGGAGGATTTTATTGTGGGAGATATCTACGAGGATATTGGTCGGAAAATCAGAGAGCTAAGGCAGCAATACCCTAAAGGTTCTCTAAGTCAAGAAGCTTTGGCCGCCCAACTAAAAATTCCACCCAATACATTATCCAGATGGGAAACGGGGACTTATAAGCCAACCGCCGAGAATTTGGATCAACTAGCCCGGTTTTTTGAAGTCCCGATTACCATTTTCTTCCCCAATCAGAAAATAGATGACGCCCGAATTGCCGCTCTAACATCGGCTACCGGAGGTCTGAATGAGAAAGATTTTGAGGAAGTTTTACGATATGCTGAATTTCGAAAAGTTCGTAGCGCCCTAAGGCTTACAAAATCCCCTAAAAATAAATAGAGTGTAATGCCAATGTCTGAGCGCCATATATACTTTGAAAAAATGAAGGCCTTGGCCCGTCATAAACGAGAACTTTACAACATACCTACGGCTACATTGGGGTTGAGGGAAGTGCGAAAGATTTATTCTGCGGAAAGCATCCGCATAGATTATTACCGTTTACCTTATAAGATTAAAGCCTTATATATGTGCTCCGATGCAGACTATTCCGTAGCAATTCAGAAGAACTTACCTGAAGAACCTAAACTTTTTGCCTTGATTCACGAACTCAAGCACCACTACTGCGACCAAGACGATATAAACAAAGGTAAAATTAATTGCGGCGATTACAATCAAAATGAATTGATAGAGATCGGGGCTGAAGTATTTGCGGCGGAATTTCTCTATCCAGAGATTGAATTTTCTCAGGATATACAATCTTCAAAAATTTCCACTTGGACTCCAGATGCGGTCGTTATGTTTAAAAAGCACTGTAAGGCCAAAGTTAGCTACCAGTTTGTATGCAAGCGCCTAGAACGTCTTGGGTTAATATCACGCAATCAATTCAAGGACATTCAATTTCAAAAGCTGGAGTATCAAATCTTTGGCCTGCCATACCACTTGCGCCATAGATTCGCTTCATGAGTGATATCCCATGCAGCAGCGATTTCCAAAGTTCCTCCGCAACAAGTGATTGTGGCTCGCAATTAGAATGATCACCTGTTGGCTGTGTTGCTATGCGTCCGATCTTCCCTCATGCCGAGCAGTGACGTAGTTTTGCGTCGCTCGTCAATTTCGAAGCCGAAATCGGTTTGTGAAACGCAATAACATAAGGATAGTCCTGCACGTGTAGCTTTGGTAACGCTATGAAAAATAATGACAATATGATATAAGCAAGTGCGAGTTTGCGGTATGTTGCGTTAAAGTTCTTCTGAAGGCGCCACACTGAGGGCGCACTATTATGATTATGATCAACATTGCGTCAGAACAATTAGCTGCACTTTCTCGGCTCTTTTCCTCAGGAGTAGTCCGGGAAATGGCGAGAAAAGGCAGATCGCCTATCTTTGCGAGATTGGCAGCTCAGTCTGGACTCTGTCGATCATTGCCTGGATCCGATTGTGTGAGGGACCTGTTCGATACAGCGTTCGCACTACTAAAGCGCGAAGGTTATCGACATGAATATATTTATAAGACAGCGCTCACTCATAATATATTGCTCGGCATACATGGGTTAAAAAATGCTTCGATGCTAACTGAATTTCGCATACGTGAATGTAAGGCTGACGTTGCGATTCTCAATGGCACATCGACAGTTTACGAAATTAAGTCCGAACGTGATTCTCTCAGCCGGCTGGAGCGCCAAGTGGCTGCATATTCCAAAGTATTCGCCAAAGTGTATGTTGTTGCCGCTGAAGATCACGTTTGTTCGGTTCTCGGCTCAGTACCTTCGTACGTAGGCGTGATGCGCCTTAGCAAGCGCTATCAGATTTCACGGTTAAGAGAAGCATTAGATCAACCAGAGCGAACAGAACCTGAGGTAATCTTCGAGTCGATACGGACGCAAGAAGCACGCTCAATTTTACATGCTCTAGGTGTGCAAATTCCGTTGGTACCCAATACTGAACTAAACGGAGCGCTTCGAGAATTATTCATTACGTTGAAACCGCGTGAGGCACACGAAGGCATGGTGAGAGTCCTCAGGACAACACGCAATCTGCTTCCGCTCTCGGGTCTGGTTGCTCAACTTCCGTACTCACTGAAGACGGCAGCCCTCTCCGTACCTCTTCGAAAGCTAGACCATGCAAGACTCGTTTCGGCAGTGAACACGCCTTTGAAAGACTCATTGGTCTGGGCATAAGCGCATGTATCATCCTTACTTTCGCGGAAAACAGTATGAACTGATAACGATAAGAGAAATGGCCGCTATTTTTCAGGAGGCGGAGTTTTGTCCGATAATTGAACCAGTCAAGGAAACCTTGAATGGGCTTAACAGAACGTTAAAAGCTGTTGCAGAGGTCGAGGGACGTGCAATCGTCATTGTAAATCCACACCATGGTGATCTGTCAGAATCAGGGGAACCATTGACAGAACTCTTACAGGAGGAATTTCTTAACTTACCTGGAATATCAGCGGGAATTCTTCTCAAGCCCAACATGTCAGTTGCCGAAGCGCTTGAATGTTTCGAAGATCACTCTGACCACTCACCTTGTTTCATACATGCGGGCTTTACCGATGCCAAAACTTTGTCGGCCAAGTTAGGCCAGTCGATGAAAGACCAATGCCATATCTTTGTTGATCGCTTTTGCGGAAAACTTTACCAAAAACATTTCAAACAAGCACACAGAGTGCTCTTAAGAGATGGCTTTCAAAAAAAGCGAAATCGAGATTATGAAGAACTTGAGTTTTTTTCCGACCTTCACGTTACCTACACGGATGAAGGCATGGATGGATTCGGCGATTTTCTAATCGTTGGTGATGATTACAGCGAAACTGGGGGACCAGCCTATGCAGTCGCAATCCATCTTACATTCATAGACTCAGAGAAAGATGATGCAATGCAGATTTATCATTTCGTTTCGGATCGACAGGATACGCCCCAAGACCCCGCAGGGAAATTTGCTGAGGCGCTGGAAAAGATGATCTCGATTCTGAAGAAAAAGCACTCCAAGATAGAGGAGACATCGGCAGTCCAAGAGTTTCGCGAGCTTCACCGGCGAGGGCATTTTCCTGGTTTGGGATATATCAAGAAACTTTCGATGAATCATCACATCGAGACGCTTGCCCTCTACTTCAATCCGGCGACTTAGCTCGCCATGAAGTGTTGTCCGGAATGCTTCGGTGATCGCGGTCTTCGCCACAACATCTTCCCCCTTTTCTTGCCAGCGAAAGGCAAATGTTCGTTCTGCGCAGCAGAGAGCCAGCCGCTCCTAAACCCAACGCAGTTGCAAGAATATTTTGAGCTATTGGTAAGTGCGTACCGCTCGGATGCAACTGGCAAGTTACTTGTCCATTGGTTTCGGGAGGATTGGGGTTTGTTTGCGAACTCGCCTATGAATGATTCAAAAGCTAAGGAGCTCCTGAGTGAGGTGTTAGATGACGGTGATATTGTAAGGAAATCCTTTCTGCCTTCCGAAATGGTTGACAAAGATAGATTGAGCGAGTGGGAAAAACTTCGGGAAGAATTGATGTATCGAAACCGTTTTTTCCCCGATGTGGAACTCGACGAAGAGCGGTTGAAAAACCTTCTTGCTCATCTAAGCGTCACAGTGGGAGAAGTTCCCGACGTGTGGTATAGAGCGAGAATATCAACTGAAGATGTTCCATTTCCGATTGAAAAGATGGGTGCGCCAGATAGAAGGATTGCCACGCACGGACGTGCGAATCCCGCAGGAATCCCCTACTTATATTTGGGTTCGAATCCAAAAACTGCCGTATCTGAAATTAGGCCTCACACAGGCGAAAGAGCTTGCGTGGCCGATTTTAGAACTCCTTCTGACCTTAAGCTCGTTGATCTACGTGCACCACGGAGGACGGTGTCCCCATTTCTGCTAGCCGATGCGCTTGATATCCAAAGAATGAGAAACGATTTGCCATTTCTTGAGCGGCTAGGCTTAGAATTGACCACGCCCGTCCTTCCTCAGGCAGCGGCTGTTGACTATACTCCTAGCCAATTTTTGTGTGAGTTCGTTAAGCGGTGTAGCTACGATGGAGTCATTTATCGCAGCTCGGTGAGCGATGGAATGAATTTGGCCCTTTTTTACCCAGCGAAAGCCAAACCCGGTGCTGTCGTTGAATACTCGGTCACTAACGTCACTGTAGCCGTCTCCGAGATAAGAACTGTTTTGTAAGGTCTCAAACAGTTGGATTTATTCTAACCAAGGAGTAGCGCACGTCTCGGCGAGCGGCCCGTTTAAGAATGACGATTACGGGTACTAATCAGAAACCAAATACTGATACTCGCTATGCCGCCGAAGTCAACTTGCGGCATAGCCGCATATGGGCACGGCCTTCAGTTTTTCCACGCGCACAACATCCATCAACTTACTCATGAATTCTCCGACCGCCCCCTTGCCGCGTAACTCTTGTGGCGCGAAAACGTAATTAATGTAAAGCTTGTTCTTATCCTTGCTGACATTGGCGTAAACCACCAGGTTGGCGAACGGCATTGCATAGCGTTCTTCGGTCTCATTATTGAATACTTGATTGTTAGCACTTACGGATTTACTATTCCTGTTGAGCATTAATCTACTCTCTCCGGTTGATCTTTCTGGGCGTGACTGACATTTATTCGAGGGGGTTTGGCTCCGACAAGAAGAAACACAGCTTTTTCTCCTAGCTTAGAAATTCCCGGAGGGACAACAAATTCTTTGGCTTCGTTTCGTACGGCTAGGCGTCCATCAATTTTAAGAGAAGTTGTCAGTGCGCTAACAAAGTCTTGTTCCTCAGCAGGTCCTCTCAAGATCACCCCGGTCCAGAACGATCCCGTTGTTAACAATCCAGCAACACTATCTTCAACTAAAATGCCGGCTCCCCGCAGGATAGAGATTATTTGCATCGCCAGCACTCCACCCTCCACATCTAAAGAGTAGGATACGACGGCTACACTTCGGCCCCTGAAGCGGCTAAGCGAATTGATGATGGTCTTTTCTTGCTCTCTGTCGAGGCGGCGTGGCGCTACTTGTGCCTCAAGCTTAACTCTTTCAAGCCGTTCTTGTTCGGCGATTTGTTTTGCCTCCTCAGCACGTGCGTTAGCTGTTGCTATCACAGATTCAAACTTTCGAGCCTGGGCTTCTGCGTCCTTTGCGGCTTTATAGGCAGTAGCCACCCTCTCCTCTACCTTTGCCGTACGCTCTCTTGCTTCTTCGAGGCGTATTTGCGCCTCGGCGGCGGTGGCCATAGCGTGTCCAGCTTCAGTTTGGGCATTGGCGACTTGCTTATTTAGAATTGCGATTATCTGGCCGTTTGTGTTTGACAGATTCCACGTTGCGGCAAGTCCACCTACTGAGCCGAGGATGACTACTAAAGGAGCTACTTTTTCAATGCTAGTTTCCTGTGTAGTTTTAATCACAGTGGTCCAGCTCGCGAAGAACTCGGCAAATGCGCCAAGCGTAGCGATAATGAGAGACCCGCGTAAAACCCAGTCCCACATGATGCCAGCTGCTTCTAAATCGGAGATTTCCGACACAAATCCTACTAAAACGAAATTCCTGTTTCGTGATCAGAGATCAATTGTAGCCTAGTCCACAACGGACAGAAATACACCTGGAATGAGATCCGAAGTTCGGATTCATGGGGAGCTGCCAAGGGGAGAGCCAACATCTCCCTCGGGTCGAGGGTTCCACATGGGAGCGAGGTCCCCTTGGTCGTGGGGTGTTGGGGGGCTCAAGACAATACCTTTCGGAAACTAGGGATCAAGAAACGGATAGTGCAGGTCCTTAAGAAGATCGGTCGCGCTCCGGCGAACGAGTCTTTGAGACGTCCTGCGAACGCTCACCCAAGTAACGGACCAGGTCTGCCGCCAGTTGTCGATCCTCTCCACGATCTGACCGAGCTAATACTCGCATCACCTGCTCATAATTCCACATGACTTCCTGAGCTTGTGCAGGTCGGCGCGTTGTGCGCTTCAACCGCTCTAGCGACCTCGCTTTATCGCTCGATTCATGCAGATGCCGCACCGTCCAGCGTTCCCGATTCCTACGGTGGAGGCGACTGGTCGTGGTGGCCTCAATGCCATGCTCTCGTAAGGCCTTCGCAAATCCCTCTCGCCAGCGTTGCAGATCTACCTTTCTGGGATTTAAGCGGACCCCATTGAGGCCCGCGGCTTTCACCGTAAGGTGGACATGCGGATGCGGAGAGGGGTTCGGGTCCGGATCGGTCTCGAATGTGTGGAGAACCATTGCGTATTGAAACCCTGAGAACTCCCGCGTCGCAAAGTCACGCGCCGCCCGTTGAACCGAGAGTGGATCGGTCCGTGCCGGCATGGAGAGAACGAGATGAAAGGCATCGCGCATCGTCGAGTCTGCGGCAATCGGCATGCCGCCGTCGCGCCATTCGGTCTTCAGATCCGCCACGGCATCCTTCCCGTGGATCACCTGGCCGTCCTGATCCTCGATCTCGAGTTGGCCATCACGCGAAATGTAGGTGAGGTTATTGGAGATCCCCTTCATACCCTTCGGCGCCTTGACGAGTTTTACCACCACTTGTGGCGCATGGCGGACCATGGCCTGCAGTTTCTGCCGCACATAGGTCGCACGAGCCTGCGGCGTACTGAGCCGCCCGCCGGTACTTACGGGCTTGGCTGAGCCAAGAGGATTGCACTTGCTGCTACGCGGCCGCGGTAGGGTCTCGGTTGAGACATTAAAGAGCCGACTCCCCCACTCATCGAGCTTCTCGTCGATCCGGTTGGTTGGCGGGGTCACTGAAGGTGCCATCGCTCCACGGTCCCGCGTAAGACATCGGACACCTTCTTCGTATGAGCCTGGATCACGCGAGAAAGTTCGGTGACGACCTCAACCCGAAACGCTGTCCTGTTTTGAGGCGCAGTATTCAGAACTTTCGCAATCTGGTTCAGGTTCCTCCCCAAGGCGAGGAGTTGCTGATTCGACCGGGCCAATGTCTCCAGTTCCGACTGTCCGACCTGCGGCTGCCCGGACAACTTAGCGCGCACCATCGCCACTACCCATTTCGTCGGCACGTAGCCTTCGTGACCGGCCATGCGCTTCAGAGCGGCAAGCTCTGAGGTCGTCAGGTTCAGTTCGATGCGAGCGGTGGCTCGTTCTCGCTTGGGCATGACCCGCAGCCGAGGTGCAGGAGCCCGCGTTGCTCTCCGATCCATGGCCTGCCGAAGGGCGTTCCGCAACGCATGGCTCGGCGTGACGCCGCGGTCCTGACACCAGGTATGCCATGGCGCTTTCAGTTCACCCAGATCCACCGTGATCGTGGTCGTCCGTTTGGCCGTCTGCCCCATCAGCTCACCTGCACCAGCCCAAGTTGAGACGCTTCACACCAATTACCAACGTGTGCCTGATTCTGTTCATCGGAGGAGAGTCCGGGCGCGGTGATCCGGGGGTAAAAGAACATAGGCAAAACGATACAAGAAATGTAAGACAACTACGGGCAACAGCCATATCCTGCAACCTCTTAAAATCGATCTCTCTCACGCTTTCCAAGGACACCAGGACCGCGCCTGGATCACTCGTCGATGGACCTTCCGTCAAGCGGGCATGCCGGCATCGTCTCGCGTTGTGTTCCCCGTTTTCTTTCCCCCAATGGAGGGGGATTACCCTCTTGTTATACTGAGAACGGGTGCAACACCCTCTACCTTTCGCTCTCGGGTTGAGGCGACAACCATGCGCACGACATGGCCGAACACGATGAAATGCCTTCTGACAGTCTGTTTGATGAGTGGGCTCGTTGCATGTGGCAACCTGGCCAATTGCATAAATAGTGGGTTCGCTTCCGTCGCCTGTGGGGGTGGAGGCGGGTATGGCGAAAGTCACCCTTCTTCTATGCCGCAGCCAACAGCCCCATCACCTGAAGGTCGCTGGACGGGCGCGACTCCCACGAGTCGCACAGTCCGTGGACTGGTCCTCGATGACGGCTCCTATTGGGTCTTCTATGCGGCAAGAAACAATCCCACCGTTCTGGCTGGACTGGTTCAGGGCACTGGCACGTCGCACTCCGGCTCCTTCGGTTCCTCGAACACCAGGGATTTCAATTTGGAAGGCGCGGGCATTCGTGGTGCGACAATGAGTGGCACCTATGGTCTGAAAGAGAGCTTTCGCGGGACGATCGCGTATTTCAATGGCGACACAGAGAGCTTTACGACTACGTACGATGCGGACTCTGAGTCGGCCCCGAATCTGAATCTGGTAGCCGGGAATTATGCTGGGCTCCGTGCGGACAACCACACGGTCACGGTGACCGTAGACTCAGCAGGGACTTTTTCAGGTCATTCAACAGATGGATGCGCCTTTGCTGGCACCCTATCTCCTCGTGCAAAGGGAAATGTGTTTCATACCTCGGTGACATTCGGAGGTGGCGCCTGTTCCCATGGAGCCGACACAGTCAACGGGGTGGCCTTTTACGATGCACCAACACACCGGCTGTACAGTGCGGCCCTCAACAGTGCCAGGACCACCAGCTTCATTTTTATCGGCACGAAGCGATAAGCCTCACTGGCTCCGTGTTGTATCAGGGTTTCATTTTGTTGACGGCGCATGATCTCTTCACATTATGCCTCGTGAAATGGATTGAAGAGATCACAGCGATAAAATCTCTCGAATGGCGGTGGCCCCAAAGAATCCCTGAACTCTGAGCGTGGCAAACCAGGTCGTGGCAAACGTCTTCAACTCCTGTTTCAGCGTGGGAAACACGTGGGTGCGTCTGCCAGCCTCGTTATAGCGATAGACTTCTTGCGAGATCCCCAGGTAGTCGTTCCTAAAGGACACCGGTTCGGCTGCCACACCGTCGGGTACGTTATGGAACAGGAACACCATGTCGGGATCGCGCATCAGATCGCCGTTCTGTTCGCCATAATGGCAGAGGGACACCAAGCGGTGTCCCTCTTCACTGGATCCAATCTCCTCGACCGATAGCGGCATATAACCAGGTACTGAGATACGCACCGCGCGTGCGCCGGCGAGTAGCTCGTCCAGGAGCTTCGCGCATTCCAGATATGTTTCCATCGAATTTCTCCTTTCTTCGGATTCAGGAAGCCCCCGGCGCGAGGGCCGGAGGCTTCCCGTGACGGTCAGCGACCTGACCGCTCGGTGACCCAGAGTTTCGCCTGTTGGGCGACAGCCACGAGCGCGTCAAGGTCCGCCAGGCCGAAGGATTCGGAATTCTTCCAGACTCCATCCTGGCCCTTGTACGAGCGGGCTACGGTCACGTTGTAGAACGGGCCTTTTACGCCCTCGTTCTTCCAGATACTTGCCTTGATGCTGCTGCATCGCAGCGTGGTGACCGGCTTGGATTTGTGTTCTTGAGTTGCCATGTGTTGTCTCCTTTGGTTTGAGTTGTTGTGTTGGCCTCTCACTAGGCGTGGAGGCCACACAGCGACGACAAAGGAGACAGAGAGGCCGCCGCATCCTGGCGGACCGGCGGGCGCGATGCGGAGGAATGCGCGCGCAAGGGAGCCGCCTCAGTGGCGGCCCGCGGGCATGATCGACGCAGCCCGCCGGAGGAAAGCCAGGACGAAGGCCGCATGCACACAGGCAATAACCAATAAACCGGCTCTCACGCACGGAGAGCACAGCACGATCAGAGAATGGACACGAGGAGTACAGGTCCTGTGTTCACATGTTGACCAACGCTCGCCCGTTTGTCGATGTGAAGGATGATCAATGGGTCAGCTTCGAACTTAGTTTGACGCGGCTGTCGGCCGGCAGGCAACCAACTACGCGTCAGATGGTTACAGAACACAGTTGCATGCTGAACGGCTCTCGCGAGCTTGCCGGGGGAAACACCACCATTGTGCTGAAAGATGGGATCAGATCAGAGACGAACCGCGTAGGGACGAAGCGCCGCCACGAATTGTGACAAGGACTGGCGTTCAAGCGTCTCGAGGTATTCAGCCGTGGTCTTTGGAGGATGTTTGAGCCTCGCCCGATGCGTTCTGGCAGCGGCACAGACGATGCTCGGTGCCAGATTGAAGAGGTGTAGCAGAAACTCATCGGGATGTTGGGGCGTGATGCCGTATTTCTGGAGTTCCTTATCGGGAAAGTCCGCAAGATTGTAGGTGACAATCACGTCAGCCCTCCCGCGAATGGCGGCCGCCAGGACATGCCGATCATTCGGGTCTGGTAGGGTGAGGGATGGAATCAACTCCTGAAAATCCTCAACGAGGCAGTCGCGAACATGGTCATCCATGAGGTCTCTCGTGCGCCGGAGCTGCGCAACGGTGAGATCTGATCGATGCTCAAGTACCGCCCGTATCCACTCGTCATGAATGTGTGAGGACCATTTGGCGCGAAATAGATCCGTTACAGCGAGTTCGAGGAGCAGATCACGAAGAGGAGCGGGATACAGGACGCAGGCATCGTAGAGCGCGGTGAAGGTGGCCACATTCAATAGCCCATCTTCAGCGCTTGCGCGTCTTGGGTCAGTTGATCGAGGACACCACGGCGGTCCGCATCGATCTGATGTTTGTAACGCATGAGATCCGCGAAGAGAATGCGCCGGTGGGTGCCAACCTTACGGTAGGGGATTTTCTGCTCGGCTAACAGATTCACGAGGAACGGACGGGACACATTCAGCACGTCGGCGGCTTCTTGCGTCGTGAGTTCGGCATGGACCGGAATCAGTGTGACGGCATTGCCCGCCGACATTTCGTCAAGGATGGTGAATAGGAGGTGCACAGCCGAAGGAGGCAAAAACAGACGTTCAGGGGTTTTCCGCTTCTGAATAATCTGAACGTGGAAATCCATGGATGGGTCTTGGTGCGATGCCAGGGCTTGTAGCGCTTTCTTCGCGAGCGCTGCGTCCTCAGCGGTCGGCACAATCGGTTCTCTGGTTAAAGTAGCCATGGATTCGCTCCTCTCTTCCCAGAAGGTAGTATAGCAGCCAATCGAAATAAGCGCAATAATCGAAACAAGTGAAATAATATGCAGGTTTCTGTGGTTGTGCGGTATGCAGGTTAATTTGGTAGGCGTGGAGATTTGATATAGTTATATTTAGCTCAGACTCATCTGAGTATTGAGAAGGCAAGATTTCGTCATGCCACTATTCTAGCCATGTGCGTAACAGTTTCATAAGCACGAGCTAAGGAAAACTCTGAAAAGTCTTTTTCTCGAAGTACTGGTTTTAATCGTCCATCCATTTGATTTCGTAGCTCGGCCAAGCGACTTTCGCCTACATCAATAGGACCATTGCCAGGCACATGGATTTTACTTTTGACCAATGTTCTTAATTCCAAGTCTTGGCTCCTGATCGCATATTGCCTCATAAGATAATCCAAGTCGTAAAAGTCACGGATGGCGACTTCCCTTCTTGTCAATGCAGCTCGAAACTTCTCTGCGAGCGCTTCAATTCGCGATATGCAACTTACTGATACAGGAGCGATCAATGAAGCGTTGGACACTGGATCTATCATAAGCGTTCTAGCTTTACCGCTCACCGTTGCGGTGAGTAATGGTTCGCGAAGACTAATCTCAATGCGAATATTGTCCTTCTGCCCATCAAGAACTGAAATATACCCGATGGCACCCAGATACTCCGCTCAATTATTGGCCCCCTGCATTGGTTCTGTAATTGAAAAACATCCTAGAGAATCTGGGAGATTGTCAATTGTTTGCTTCAGGCGAGCAACTTTCCTGCTCCGCTCTGCTCTCGATGAATCGACAGGCATTGAAATGGCAAAATCAAGGTCTTCACTCATCCTAAAGAAATCGCCGTGGACCTTTGCGAGACACGTGCCCCCTTTGAACACCAGATCTTGTCCAGCTGCTATGGCTAACTGTTCCAGTAGTACGCTGCAATAATAGTCCTTCTCAATGAGGCGAGCCGCAAAAGCCGTTTCTGCAGCGGTAAGATTTATCGCGTCCTTAAATAATAGTTCGTCTTCGTGAAGAGTTATCACGCGAGCCTCATGCCGTTTCGTTTATCAATACACCCCATCGCCGATTCACTATTCCTCTTTTGGGACGACTGGGAATCCACGAAATCAAACTTGTTGTTGGCTTCAATGCCGAATTTAGTCTGCTAAGAAGTAATGCTCCTACACCTTCCTTTTCTAAGATAACGCCCATGCGACGGATTGTCCCTGTATCACCATATTGCAATGTGATATTTACCAAATCACCTGGACTGACCCGTTTCATTTTGAGTTCTCTGCGAATCCAATCGTAAGCGCGGGGTAAACTATTGAATCGCGACCAATCATATACAGCATCTACAAGGGTCCGGACTCGTGATGCATATACCAAATTTATGTTTTCTTCTGTATGGATTTCCTCAGTTGAACCTAGCCGCTTGTTGGCAACCTTGATAAGCGATAATGCAATTGGCCCAACCTTTCTTTCACCTGAAATACGGTTGTTGTAGACATATGTTCGGTTGGGTATTTGTTCATCAAACCCATAGCGGTGAAATGCATTTGGTCCGCATATTTGATAAGACCCACCTCTATCCTTGATTAAGGTATCAATCGCGAGGACCTCACTTGGGCTCCATTTCCCACCTAAGGGCAGCCGTTGCGGCACAAGATATAATCCGCGTGACACACGGGCAATCATTCCTGCGCGAGTAAGCCTAGAAAGAAGCTCGCGCTCTTGCTTTGGAGAAAGGCGCAAGGATTTTGACATCTCACCAGTGCGTATTGTGTTCTTGCCACGTAACTGAGCATAAGCGAGAAGCTGCCTTTCATAACGACCTAGATTTTTTTTCATGGATGTACTCTATTTTAAGCAAATTGCCTGCTGGGCAATATACATGAAATATAGTGCAACTCAAGGGATCTCTCCCATGCAGGCATTCCAAGGTATATATACCTTGGAATGCTTGGCGACCTAAAAAGCGCGTCGATGGGAGACAGGTATATATACCTGTCTCCCGCCAAAGAATAGTATTGTAACTCATAACTAAAGCCAATTCTGTGAGATGACCGACCTCCAAAGAAAAATTATAACCAAAACCCAGGAAATAATTCTGCGATCACCGAAGCGTATCTACACAAAGGCAGAATTAGAAACCCTATACCAGGACGTTTTTTTTGAGCTTTCCGAAGAACGTAGATACCCACAGCATTCCCGCGAAAGATTTGTCAGCCTAATTCTTGAGCAAGAATTATTCAAAATACTTACCCTCAATTCCCCATATGAGAATACCCCGATACGATATGCTCATGGCGATGCTTCTCGTTACGAACTAGCTTTCTCAATTCACAAAAATGCATACCTGAGCCACGGAACTGCCGCATTTCTAAATGGTCTGACCACAGAGGAATCCTCAACAATCTACGTGAATAAAGAGCAATCTTCCAAGCCGCGATCGGAAAGCCAACTTACTCAGCAGGCGTTGAATTTAGCCTTCTCGCGAGAACAACGGCGGTCAAAATTTATTCTACGCCATGGTAGTACGAGAATAACTCTTTTAAGTGGGAAGAACACGAACAGGCTCGGTGTGCAGCAGGGTAGAGGGAAGCATGGAGAACTCCTCGAATGGACGGAAGTTGAAAGAACACTCATTGATATTACAGTTCGTCCTGGATATGCGGGTGGTATAAACAAGGTAATGCAATGTTATAAGGCAGCTCGTAAGACAGTCCAGTCAACTGAGTTAATCAGGATACTGAAGGCTTTAGATTATGTGTATCCTTATCATCAAGCAATAGGGTTCTATCTCCAAATGGCTGGGCTTGAGGAAGAATCTTGGTCTGCACTCAGGGCCCAGGGACTGCGGTATGATTTCTACTTGATACATGGAGCCAAAACACTGAAATATGATCCTTATTGGAGAATTTTTTATCCTGCCGATCTCAGCATCTAAGTTCTAACTTTTCAAAAATGAGCTTCTTCCTGGTTAAACGGTATTCTCTATTTGCCGTGACGTGAATGTATGTAATTCGGACCCCAAGATGAAGCTACCGACGCCTCAGACCTAACTCATCCGACACTTCGCCTTCCCGCAAACGCAGATGAGTACCCCCTCGAGACGCGGGCATACCCGCCCCCCACACTCCTTTCCTCTGTGCGGCCTCCCCTACCTTTTCGGTATGGCCAAAACTTCTGAACTCTCTCATAAGTGCCAGTCCCGAGAGCTGTGCCGAGGCGTCGGTCGGATCACTCGACCTCATTGGTGGCACATGATGGAAAGGCCTATCTGAAGAGCCATGAACAATCTTTTGACAATGGATGAAGCCGCGAAGTATTTAGGTATCTCAAAATTGACCCTGTACGGATGGGTCTCCGCGAGGAAACTGGGGTATGTTAAAATCGGGCGACTTGTGAAGTTTAAGCAGACTCAGCTGGACGCATGGATCGATCAGCACACGATCACACCACGGAGAGACAGCCATGGGACTAACCAAGCGGCGCGATAGTTACTATGTTGAGTTCCGTGTGATTGAGAATGAGGATGGCAAATCGTGGATCCTCGCCAGTGGCGTACCCGGAGCCAAAAAGAAGCGATGGAAAGTGGGGTGCCTGAACAAGACAATCGCTCGCGAGATGGAAGCCGCGATCAAAACCCGTTTGCTCTTGGGCCACGAGAAAACCGAACAGGCTAAGCCGATTCTCTTCAAGGAATGGGCAACTGCCTATCTGAATCTCGAATCAATCAAGGCTCTTCGCAGCTACCAAGACCGACTCGAAATCGTGGAGCGGCAGCTAATCCCGTTCTTCGGTGGAAAGGTCTTAACGGAGATTAAGCCTCATGATGTCGAAGCCTTCCGAGCACAACGTAAGAAGAAGGATGGAACAAAGCCCACTATTCAGACTGTGAACAATGACCATGTTGTACTCAAACATTGTCTGAACGTGGCAATCCGACGGGGGCTCTTACAGGTCAACCCCGCTACCAGGGTTCCGCTTCCTGATCCACAGAACGCCAGAGATAGAGTGTTGACTGAAGAAGAATGGAGCAAACTCTACGATGTCGCAAAGGGACATCTAAAGCCTGTCCTGTTACTCGCCTATCAGCTGGGCCAGAGATTTGGTGAGATTGTCGGACTGACATGGGACCGTGTTGATCTCAAGAGGGGCTTTATTACACTTCGCAGTCAGGATACGAAGACTAAGAAGCCTCGCCAAGTCCCAATGACTCCAGATATACGAGTGGCCCTTCAACGCCTGTCGAAAATCCGTTCACTCTCAACACGTCATGTCTTCACGTTCAGAGGCAAACCTATACAACGCATCAGCCGGTCTTTTCGCACAACCTTACGAGATGCCGGAATTACCGACTTTAGGTTCCATGATCTTCGACATTGTGCGTCTACGAACTTGCGAAGGGCTGGAGTGGATACAGCGACCGCGATGAAGATCGTTGGTCATAAGTCTGAGAAGATGTGGAAGCGTTATAATGCAATCGAGGAGCGCGACTTGGTTCAGGCAGCGCTGAAAGTTCAAAAATACCTCCAAGAGAACACGCCGGGAACACTTGACCCTATGACCGAGAGTCTGTAGAACTGTAAGTCATTGAAATTTGGCCTCGCCCCCGTAGCTCAGTTGGATAGAGCAGCGGTTTCCTAAACCGCGGGTCGTACGTTCAATTCGTATCGGGGGCACCAAATTTCAATTGCTTAGGCTGCTGCCCTCCTTCTCCACCCCTCTACTGTGCTCGAAATTGTGCTCAAACTAGGGCAGAACTCTTCTCTGTAACCGAACGGTATGAGTGATTTTTAGGAAATAGAAGAGGAAAGTAGATAGCGCCCGGTTCTTTAAGGCTCTACCGCAATACTTTCCTGAGGCCACAACATTCTATGCAGAGGGGGCAGCGATATCTGATGACGTTGAAAAATGTTACGAGGCTCACAAGGAGGATGGTGCATACCTGCCCCAAGCTCAAACCGTTTGGCCAGTATCCAAAAAGTTCCGGTGTAAATTTTCAGCAAGGTTAATGGAAACACTCGCCGAGTTCGCCCAAGATCACGCCGAACCCGAACTACTTGATCACCTGTCGCTATACAAAGAAGCTGAAGCTCTGATCTTTTGGCATGATGCGTTCGCAAATGTATTGCTCATTTCACGCTCGACCTCGGAAGAAGTCATAGCGCAACTTGCGCTAGAGTTAGGGCTTCGATACCGGTAGCGACAAGTTGGACACGCTATCAGTTGCTTCTAATTGAGTCTGCGCTATTCTTAAGTCTACTCCTGTCACAATAATCATACCGATCAAAAACTGATCGCGTTCTGTGACCCGATATGGCCATTGCAACCCGTTCACTAATTCCAGCGCGCACCACATTACGCACCGCTGTACGACGAAGATCGTGAAATAGATTCTCCTTGAGCCCTACTCGATCACAAGATGTCCGCCAGGTGTTTTTCGAAACGCGTTTCAGGCTTGCGCAGTACCCTGCTGGCGTTGGAACAATCGCGGCACACCGTGTTGTACTGTATCAAGCTGAGCAGTTGATTGAATTGGTATTCGGTGCTACACGGGAAATGTGTGGTTCAGAATCTCCCGTTCCGCATCCAGCCAGTCTTGCTCTGCACAGCTCTCACGGCGACCCCGCTCAACGTACAGATAATACGCTCGTACGGTGATACGCGCATGCAAATCGTCAAACGTCGGTTGCTTCTTTGGCACCGCCGTCCCAGCCGATGATTGCTCCTGGGTTCGACTTCCCTTGGGAATGGCCGGTGTGTTCTTTGTTCGCTGCTTCGAAGGTTGCGTTTTCATCGACGATCTCCTTTGGAAATGGAATACTCAACGTGCCCACTGACACTGTACAACCATAGCAGAGGGTTCCCCCAGGAAATAGGGATGTTTGGACCGGGAGCTGGACAGAATACAGCCCTCCTCCTCAGGGCCTCAGCATGACTACTCCCTTTGTTCATGGTGGTGCCTGAGATAACAAACTAGACGTCGAGTTCCCTAAACAGGCCCACCCATCCGCCTGCCGACAACGCCGTTCATTTTGTCCTGGTGTTGCAGAGGGAATATGGGTCCCAAGATTGTGCCGGTGGGGGGTCAACCGATCAGGCCTGGATGGCCGGTGTTAATACGGTGTTAGCGCGAGCGACAAAGCGGACTGAAATGAGATGAATTGGTGCGAAGTCACCCTACAACGAAATGGGCTATGTGATTGAAGGAAGGCGGGATTGTCCAAATCTTCATGGACTTGAGCAATCCCCTTTCACTGCTTTCTAAACTGCGGGTCGTACGTTCAATTCGTATCGGGGACATCAATCTTTCAAGCGGTTACGGAAACAAAAACTTCGCTCGAAGAGGCAGGTGTTAATACCGTGTTGGTTTGCAGATACGTGTTGAGTTTGCTAGCTGCCTTGGCGTGCCATACCATTCAATCATTGCCTGCCATTGTATGGCAGAGATGACGGACATTCCGGAGGATCCATATTTACGGAGTTTCTATTATAGATTTATAAAGAACACCTACGGTGATCGCGTTATCTCAGTTGATAGGTGGGAGATCAGGTACTAACTTGACAAGCTCGGCCGAGCCTACTTCGGCCTGTGCTAATTCTTCTGCTTGGTTCCCGCCAACGGGCGACGGGCGAGTGCATGGTGGGTGAATGGTGTCATTCCCCATTGGCCTGCACCGGGCCGTGGCAGATACCCTGATCATAACTCGTGATCTTGCCTCTGCTGATTATTCAACACTGAGGGTGCAGGTTCTCCTGAATAACCAACAGTAAGCCTTATGGCTATTTGAGGGGTATCGGTCTAGCCGCGACCTTGGAACAGTTCTACCCGGTTATTGAAACGAAATGTATCTCACCGCGAGAACCGGCTGAGCGGTTATGCTTAGCTGACCTCTCACCCCATTCACGCTCATGGCGAAGGCTCCTGAACGATATGAACCGCTCCGTCTACTTACGCCATGCAGCTACCATGATGTACGTCAGTCCCACAATTGAGCTCACTAGGATCGCTTCGATTATTCCTGGCATATTGGCGGTTACTCCTTTCCTATGATGACTGCTACGGAACGCTATGCTGAATTGTGCAGTTTCTATGCCCAGGATACTGACAGGAGCCAGGGGGATATCTCAGCTTAAAACGTCGATATGAGGAAGATGGGCACAGCGACGGGAGTGCTAATCAGGCGGAGACAAACGCTTCCCTTGATGGCTCAATATGCTTCTGACCTTCACCGGCAATGTTTGAAAATGTCCGTGTTCTTATCCGTATCATTTGCTCAAGCAGCTAACCCTACACATCTGCCAGGTTTTTCGCCAAGGCCTGAACCGTCAACGACGCATTCCCTTCGCCGCATTGCCGTCCTTCAGACCCTAATCTCAAATGCTTGATTCGCTCCCAGCAGAATTAGTGTCAAAAACAGAGCTAACATCTAGTTGTTACCGCTATGGCACTTCTTGTAGGGTCCGCCAAACGCTGACCAGTTACCGACAAGGGTCGCTCCTTAGCTTGCACGATGAAATTAAGCACTTTATGGCGGGTTCGGAAGTCCTACTCGAGGGGTGTCCTCGAGGTAGATCTGATTTGGCACTATCTGTGTCAGATTGACAAGAAGTTTCCCGCCCGTCCTACCTCCTCCAGGTAGGCTCAGCAAGCATGACGGTGAAGATTGGAATATCCCCCTCCAGGTGGGTCAACCTGTGAACTGATTAACACATAAGACCAATCCGGAGTTGTTTATGGAAAGTACGATGATCCCGGCGATTCTGCAGCATCCCAATATGAGGATTGAGGTTGGGGCAGACAGCGGGATCACGATTACGGGAAAACAGCCTTAGCGAGCACTCCGACCACTTTATGGTCATCCCATGGCGAGAATTTTACTATGCTGGCTACATCATCACATTGACACCCCTGCGACAAGCGAATGGGCGATGGAGATGCCAGTATTCAATCCTTGTGGAAGCTCTTGACTCCCGGCCTCATCCAAAACAAGGACATGCTGAAGGGGACTTCGATACGTCCCTTGAGGCCGAGATAGCGGCATTGAAAGCTGCCAAGGGTCAAATTGATTCTGGGGTTTAGCCGTTCTATTCACTACCGTGCTCAAGGTCAATCGACATGACCCGAGCAGTATCCTACAAAGGATTCAGTATTCGACCCGCACCCCAGCATCTCGCGGAGAGCGGCATGTGGGGATTGAACCTGTTCATTTCATGGTCCACTCACAACCAAGAACACACTCTTCATTTCTTCAAAGACGAAGCGTACGCGAGTAAGGATGAAGCCGAGGTCATCTGTATTCACTACGGCAAACTCATCATTGACGGTGAGATTCCTGGAGCTTCGGTTGGATAGCCACGCCGGTACGCTGAAGCCGCTTTCGTCTCAAGATTTGACTGGATTGGTCATGGTTCCCGTAGGAACAATGAATCCATTTGGGTTCTACATGTATCCAAATGATCCACTTCATCGCACGTCTTGTTACCAGACATACGACAATACGTGTGAATGCATACTCTTCCCGCGCAATCGACGTGGCTCACTCTTTGCTGACGATTCGGGCACGGGATTCTCTATTCGACAAAATACCTGAGACTGAGGAGCAAACGTGAAAGGATTGGGATGGTGAGCAAAGATACTAGCATTGCTACTGACGCGTTCCGAGAGTTGGACAAGAATTTACGGGCACAAGCACACCATGAGGCCCCCTATGAGAAGGCCCTTGGCAAAATGACCATCCGCTTTTCCTTACTCCATATCTCATTGGAGTGTTTTGCCTGGGAAGCATGGGGGCTTGCGATACGGACGGCTCTGGTTCTGACGAAGGACTTGCCGATAACGCTCCTGGTAGAGAAATTACGCTCCAGCGAGGAGTGGCTGATCTACAAAGAGAAAGACCGCGAGGACTTTCGACGTATTTTGGATAGGATAGAAAGCGCGGCAAGGAAAAGAAACGAGTTATTGCATTCACTCTGGTTTATCGACGGGGGAAAGCCCGTACGTTGTTTCAATCGCAAGAAGGCGGCAGGTGGGAATGCCTCGTCAGTGGATGACATCAACCGCTTAAGTCGAACGATCACCGAAATCCTGGCAGACTTGGTAGCATTCAGAGAGAGAAGGCCTCTGGAGCAGGTCGGGCTCGGCCTCCATGCAGACCAAAACAATCCAGCACGTGGCAGTCGTGGTGCCACGGCAATGCCAGAACACTACGACACACCATGATCCATCAGGCTCTGAGTCATTACCAATCGCCTCCTTTTGCTAAGGATTCATCTGGCTGGGTGTCATGAGATGGGACCTCGGCGGGACTCTTTCCATGCGGCCTGGACTGCCTGAGCCGTATCGTCGCCAACCGAGACACCGCCCACACGAATGCGGCGGAACACAAGGTAGCCGTATTGAACTCTGGAACCATGAACCGCGCCTCCGCCTCTGCGGTTGTCTGATGGATTCTTATGCGGATATAGGGACATTTTTGATGTCGTCCACATAAAGAAACTTCTCTTTTTCCGAAGCACTCGCTTGACCTAAGCTTCTGCAAGGAGGAAACTATATGTAGGAGTGGGTCTAGCCCATGCCTCTTCTTGTCCTACCGTGGTTCGTCACTAAGCGAAGCGTTGCGTTGGCGATCGGTTTTCTCATCATCCCAGATTCCAACGCCATTCTGGTGCGTGTCGCTATTCTGCTCTTGTGCAGAGTCTTCAAGGCAGTATGCAGGAATATCGTGATTTCCAGCCGGAGCATGTATCCAGGCCAAAGCGACATGATCATGTGTGTTCCTTGAGCAAAGGAGGTTGTTCGTCCGACTGAATAATGCGCATTTCAATAGGCTGGACGTATCGTGGGCTGTCTAACCGAAGGAGGCACGTTATGAGGGTTGGAAGATGTGTCACAAAATCTCAGTTGATGTGCGTGGCACTGGCGGTCGGCACATTCCTTGGCGTGGGGATCAGCGGTGTGGAGGTTCGAGGAGCGCAGGTTCAGAAAGTTGAGATCGTGATCCAATCCGGAGAAGCGAAGTTGGTTCGCGGCACGATGTACACCGGCTTTCCGACCGAGATCAGCATCCGCAATGAGGACTCCGTTACACACGGGTTCAATTCCTCGGCATTCGGGAGGGCCGACAAAGTCGAGATGGTTGGAGGTGCTGTTGCAGAAGGAAAAGGGGCGAATGTCTATCGGGTCGAGCCAGGCCGGACGATGGTGATTAAATTTACTCCAACGAGTGATGGCAAGGACGAAAACCGGACGCACGCATTCTGGTGTGATATGCACAAAACTGTGAAAGGCGAAATGCTTCTCATCGACCAAGTTCGGGAAGGCGGATGAGACCGAGATGGCGATCATCTCGAAGTTGGGCTTGTCTGCGGGGTGCAGAGTCCACGTAAGAATGTGTGGCTTCGGATGCGTGACGGCCGGTCGGCGCTTTTCACCGGCATGCGCCGACCGGTTGCTGTTTGCCCTGTCAAGGGAGCGGGAAACTGATCACCAGTCCTCCCATGACATCACCGACGTTGAAATCTGATCGAGGACTATTGGAGTGGGTGTTGTGGCAATCGATGCACACCCGTGTGACGGCCAGATCGGCGTAGACCGTCCCGAATCGCCGTCCGCTGGCGCCCCCGAATGTGCTGGAATAGGGCTGGGTCGGGTCGGCCTGAACGGCTTCGAGGCCGCGCCGCTCAAATTCGGTGACCGGTGCATTGGCCTTGTTGATCGGCCATTGACTGATGAGATGGTAATGGACATCGGCGCTGGTCAATTCCGCCATCTCGCTTGTCTCTTGCAGGAACTGCACGGGTAAGGGCAATGCGGTTTTCGCCCGCCAATTTTCCGAGACATCCACAATCCCTTCTTGCAGCAGTGGGTTGACGATATGGATCGTGTAAAAGTTCCGATGCGCCATGATGACCGCGTGAAGAAAGTCAGCGACGACTCTTGGAGGAATACTCGCCGGAGCTCCAGCATTTCTATCGACAGCGGAAGTGATCGGGGCAGACAGCACTGCGAGCGTGGCAATGATAGTGATCCGGACACAAGCGTTGGTCATCATGATGTCCTCTCTGTTTCAAATATGTATGAGGGTATCGTGATTACTCCTTCGTCCGTTCGTCTTTATAGGTCGCATGGCGCTGGCGGTTCAGCATCTCTCCGGACTGGATTGTAAAGCAGAAGGTTCCAAAATCTGAGCTTCGGCTAGATTAGAATTATCCTATTTATGCCGACCGTGGCAAATTCAGCGTCTGCCTGTGCCCGGGTAGAAACCTTGAGCAACGTTCATTCATGATCTCGCCCACTGTGTCTTCGACTGCGTAGGCCGCCGGTTGTCACCGTAACTTGTCTTGATGATTGTTGCCTTTCGCTGTTAGGCAGCGGCTGGAAGTCAATAAACAAGAGACTATTTGAAACAGTTGAAGTTAGGACCGGCGGCTTACGAACGAAGGGGCCGCACATGAGATTCTTCCCACTCGTGCTTCTCATCGTGGTCCTCACCTGCTGTTCGGTCCTGGTTCCTCCGGCTTGGAGTCAGGGCCCTCCTGACATACAGCTCACTGCCGCCGCTGCCACGATCCTCTATTTCCCGTTTAAAGCAACATTTGCTCTCGGGGGTGGCATCGTCGGGGGCCTCGCCTATGTATTGTCGGGATTCTGTGAGACCACGGCGAACAGAATCTGGATCCCTACTATGTATGGTACCTACATTCTTACGCCGCAGCATCTCAGTCGAGATCGTCCGATACGTTTTGTTGGCGTTGAAGCCGAAATCGACTAGCTTCTAGGTGCAAGTATGGCTGAGAAGACATGCGCCCATCCTTGTCCCGCCAGCGATGCGTGCATCGGTTTGGCATGATAGGCGTATGCTGATAATGATGTCGGGTTCCACCGATTGATAGCCCGAAGGTCATCTGCTACAGTTCGCCCACTCATGCCTAGACCACGCTCAGAAAACGTGAAACAGCAGTATGGGCTACGTCTTGGCCCTCACGTATGTAGGATCTGGAGCATGTTTCAGTAGATCATGAAAGGGACATGAACGAACTTGTTGAAGATGCGATTACGGATCTTCTGAAGAAGTACCCCGATAAAGGGAAGGGGAAACGAGCTTCTGTGATTGACGTAGAAAGGCTTCTGCCGAAGAGCCACTAGAAGAGAACGCCCTGCGACCTCGAAGGAAGGGTGTGCCCCATGGACGATGATATCGTCACTGATCTTTACGTCGTGGGCACCGCGTTCTTGTATTGCATTCCCTCGTTTGTCGCCCTCGGGCGAGGACATCGCAACTGCATCACGATTTTGGTCGTGAATCTCTCGTTAGGATGGACGGTGGTCGGCTGGGTGGGTGCGTTGGTCTGGTCGTTAACGAGCCGACAGAGAGAGCGCGAGTCCTGACTGAGCGCAATCGGCAGCCGCCGAAGGGGACATGAGTCAGTAAACTATCGAAGAACATTTACTGCCGCCAGTCCATCGACGGCCAACCACGGTGGTGCGCGGTACAGCACCGCCTAACCCACGAGGGCATTATGGCCAACTCCGGTGATCCGGTACCATTCACACGCTCAGTGGTTCGGTTTGTGTCGAGCTGCACGCCGATCGAACGGCATCTTCTATCCGGTAAGCCGCTCGCAGATAGTGAACGCGATTTAATCTACAACACGGTGCTGATCCTGCAGGCAGCGCTCGAAGTATGGCAGAGAAAACACGGCATGCCTTTCAGTAAAGCGCCTCGACCTGATCACTAGTCATCATGACGCGGGCGGGAGTAGCGCGGATATCAACGCCTGAATCGTGAGCGGCGCATTGTCCTCTGACCGGTTATTCACCAAGACATAGGCCGGTTTCGCCAGGTTGATCGATTGCTGGATGAAACCGCATCTTTTCGCATTTCTGGCAGCTCGCCTACGATCTTGGTATACGGCTCTGCCCGTTTCTTGGCCTCCTCATAGGGCATCTTCAATGGAAGCCTTCTTCCATGCGCTTGTGGTGCTCAGCAAGTGAGGGCCCCGGGTTTGTATGCTCTCGAGGCCTAGTCCAGCGCGTTACAGATGCTCTTCACACGGAGAAGAAAATACCTTGAGCGGGATAGGTGTGTCATATGGAGCAGCGTCGGTTCGTGTGGTGTGAAGCGTCTTCAACGCGATGACGGCCCTCTCCACTTGGTCTGAGGGGAGAACTGCAAAAATAATGGCATTGATCTCAGGGCTGAGAAATGTCCCATAGACTCGACCAGCCCCGCCCTTCCCCATGACGTTGTTGAGGATGGAGTACGCCGTAACCCCGTTTTTGTGTAAGAGCTCTTCTAAGTCGCTTAGCATCGAGTTCCGAGCCACGATGATGAGATTTCTCATGTGCGCACCATCCTTCTTTCCAGACCCATACCATATGGGTGACAACGCGAGCGTGGCCATCGCCAGCTGCGACAGGTAACGAGTGTATCGGATGCCGCTTGTACGTGTGACTCCATAAACAACCGTGGTGTCATAGAGGCTTTGCTAGTTGTTCCTTGGGTACGATGGGTGCCGTTCCTTCCTCAGTCAGCAGGTCGTACCCTGGAGCAGGCTTCACGATCCGCACCTTGTCTCCTTCGAGCAACGCGCTACTGGGGTTATTGACGATACGGTCGTTTTCGGCGATCCCATCTTGGACCTCAACAGTGCTGTCAAGCATTTTAGCCACGGCAATCGATTTGTAATGAATCCGGTCGTCCTCTGTGAGGACGGCCACCTGCGTGCCATGCTCCTGAAATACCATCGCGCTGGTCGGAATCGTGATCACGCCTGCCTCCACCGGGGCCGTCAGCCGCACGGTGGCATAGGAACCCGGCCAGAGCATGCGGTCCTTGTTGTCCAGGGTAAAGACCGTGACCGCCGTGCGGGTGTTCACATCGAACCCTTTCGCCACGGTCAAGAATTCGAAGGCGAAATGGCGCTTGGGGATTTGCGGCACGGTTACTTCGGCCGTCAGGCCGGGGTTCAGGAAGGGACCAAAATTTGCCGGTACGTTCACAAACAGACGCAGCTTATCCACCACAGCGACGGTAAACAGGTTGTTTTTGGCGTTGGTGGTATTGATGCTGCCTTCTTTGGACACCAAGTCCCCGACATTGATGTTCCGCTGTATCACCACTCCGTCGAAGGGTGCGATGATCTGTTTAAATCCAATGAAGGCCTCAATATTCTTCACCTTTTGCTCAGCCGCCGCGAGTTTCGCTGCCGCTGCTTTCGCTTCAGCAAGTTGTACGGAGATGGCTTGCTCAGAAAGCGCTTGGTTTTCTCGCATGGCGAGGTAGCGCTGGGCGGTCAGTTGAGCCAGTGCGTTCCTGGCACGCTCGGCCTGCAAATCTGCATGGGCCTGTCGATATTCGGCATCGAGATCCGGTGTATTGATTTCGGCGAGGATGTCACCTTTCTTCACAAGACTGCCATAGTCCTTGTACCAGGCCTTCACGTAGCCTTCGACACGCGCATAGATGGGCGCCTCGTACCACCCCTCAATCGTGCCGGGCAGCGTAATGGAATCGGTTGCCGGCGACGGTTTGGCTTGTATGAGGGCTACAGATGGGATGGCGGCTTCGAGGGTGGTCTCCTCCAATGCTTTACCCGCCTGTTGACCTTCAACGTACCGGTACACGAGGAACATGAGAACTAAGATGACGGTTAAAACCACGCCTAGTTTTCCGCTCATGGCATTCATGTCAGATAGACTCCTTTTGCACGGCGGTTCGTCGAGAATAGATCATGGCATAGACGCATGGAACGAAGAACAGCGTAAACAGGGTGGCAACGAACAAGCCGCCCATGACGGCACGACCGAGCGGCGCATTTTGTGAGTTCGCCGTCGCCATCGGAAGCATGCCGAAGATCATGGCTGCTGCAGTCATGAGCACCGGCCGAATACGAGCCGTACCGGCTTCTACCGCAGCCAACAGAGCGTCGCCATGGACAGCGATCCGCTCGCGGGCGTATGACACGAGAAGGATGGAATTGGCGGTTGCCGTACCCATGGTCATGATGGCGCCCATGAGAGCCGGCACGGAAATATTCGTATGAGTGATGAACAGGGCCCACGCGATACCAGCCAAGGCTCCGGGCAAGGCCGTAATGATAATGAAGGGATCGAGCCATGACTGAAAGTTGACGACGATCAAGAGATATACCAATACGACTGCGACCAGGAGCCCCAAGAGCATTTCAACCAGAGCCTGGTGCATCACCTCGGCCTGGCCCTTTATTTCAATCACTGCACCCGTGGGCAGCTCTCCTTCCATCTGATGCGTGATCTGCTGGACATCCGCAAGGACCTCGCCGAGGGACCGGTCCTCTGCGGCAACATAGACGTCGATCAGCGGCATGATATTCCCGTGCGTGACCGCCCCCGGTGTACCGACCGGTCTTAAATTGGCGAGGTTTCCGAGGAGCTGAGGATTCACGACTCCTCCCTCCGACGTGGACTCGTGTCCTTCCTTAGCGATGGGGACAGTCATAAGATCTTTGAGACTCGTGAGCTGCGGTTGCGGCGTATACACATTGATCCGATAAGACATGCCGGTCGCGCGATCGAGCCAATACTTCTGATCGACCTGTTGGCTGCCGGCGGTGGTGACGAGCATATTGTTCCCGAAGTCCGTCTGGTCCAGGTTCATCCCCAGCGCGAACCGTCGATCTGCCTCTGCAAGTAGCGTCGGCATGCCCATCGGTTGCTGGACCACCACGTCGGTGGAGCCGGGGATCTGCCGCAACCTTCCTGCCAATTTACGGGCAAACTCATGGTTGGCATAGATGTCCGGACCGTTGATCTGCACATCGATCGGCGCGAGAGAGCCGAAATTGAGGATTTTCGCGGTGAGATCGGCCGGCTGAAAGGTGAATTCGGTTCCTGGATAGCGGGCATTCAGCCCCTTGCGGAGGGTGCGGCGATAGTCCCACACGGGCGACTGTCCGTTTTTTAACGAAATGGTGAGGTCGCAGTCCTGCGTACCAACGGTCGGTGTTGGAATGAAGGCGAGGTTGTGGGCCCCGACTGGAATGCCGCAATTGCTGACAATGGATTCCACCTGGCCCGGCAGCAGTTGTTCGATATCCTTCGCGACCAGGGAGGTCAACCGAGCGGCCACTTCGATGCGCGTACCCAGGGGCGCCCGCATGTGCAACTGCATGATCCCGGACTTGATCTCGGGGAAGAACTCCGTGCCGCTGAAGTAAAAGAGCACAAGGGAACCCATCGATATCACGAACGAGACCGTGACGAACATGCCACGATGGGCCACCGCCAGTTTGAGGCGAGCACTGTAGCCGTCGCGGAAGCGATCAAAGCTGTGTTGGAACCACTGCTGGAAGCGGACGAGAGCACTCCCCGATTGGCCCGCTTGGTGGTGGCCTTCGTGCCCGGATGTATGCGGGCCACCGTGAGGCTTCAGGATATATTTCGCCATGGTCGGCACCAACGTATACGTCAAGATAAAGGAAGCCACCATCGAATAGATGACCGCTTTCGCCATTGGCGGGAAGACCCAGCCGGAGATTCCGCTCAGATGAAACAGCGGCACCCAGACAATCGTAATGGCGAGCGTGGCGACGAACGTGGGCAAGAGGATCTGATTGGCGGCCTCGATGATCGCCTCCTCCAGCGCTTTACCCATCGCGAGGTGAGTGTCGACATTTTCGATCATGACCGCGGCGTTGTCGACGAGAATGCCGACGGCCAGCGCCAATCCGCCCAGGGTCATGACGTTAATCGACTCTTCTTGAATGTGCAGCAAAATGAGCGCGCTCAGGATAGAGAGCGGGAGCGAGGTGAGGACGATGAGCGTCGGTCGCCAGGATCCCAGGAGGAGTAACACGATGAGCCCCACCAGCGCGGCGGCAGTCAGCATTTCGTGCACCACGTCCGCAATCGCATCTTTTACGAATTGCGAGGCATCGATGAGGAGCTTGACTTTGACATCTTTCGGCAGAACATCCTGGAGGCGCGGAATGATTTCCTTTATTCCGTGCACGACTTCTAACGTGGAGGCCTCGCTGCTTTTCATGACCACGACGATGACGGCTTGCTGGCCCTCAACGATCACGGCGTTCGTTTGCACCCGGCCGGCGAGGCGAGTGACGGCCACGTCACGCAAATGAATGAAGGAGTTGCCGTCTCGCTTGATCGGGATTTCGTCGAAATCCTCGATCTTCAATGCGGATGCATTCGTCAGGACGAGCCAGTCGGTCGCCTTCAGCTTGATATCCCCTCCCGGCAGCACCAAATTCTGCCTGGAAACAGCCTCGTGAATATCCGCCGGGGTGAGGTGACGGGCGAGTAGTTTCTGCTGATCGAGATTGATCATGACCTGCATGTCCTGGCCCCCATAGGGGTGCGGCAGGATCGCGCCAGGGATCGTGACGAGGAGGGGACGGACTCGCATAATGGAGAGGTTATAGAGTTCCGCCGGGGTCAGCGTATCCGAAGTGATTTGCAATGTAGCCACCGGCACCTGAGAAGGGAACAGCCGCATGACCATCGGCGCGTTAATATCCGGCGGAAGCGCCTTGACGGTCGTCTGCGAAATCGCCGCGATATCGGCTTCGCTCCCACCCAGGTCGACTCCGTCCTGAAGATAGACATTGATGATGGCGTTCCCGAATAACGAATTACTCCAGATGTATTTGATGCCCTCGACCGTCTGAGTCAGAAATCGTTCAAACACATAGGTAATGCGGCCCTCGACGTCCGCCGGCATCAGGTTGTCGTAGATCCAGACGATGGAACTGACGGGAATTTGGATCACCGGAAAGACGTCGGTCGGAGCTTCAGTCACCGCCAACGCGCCGAACAGCACGATGAGGACGGCGAGAACCACAAAGGTATAGGGCTTACTTAGGGCTACCTGGACGAGCTTATTCATGCGAGCTACCTCTCGGCGGATAGGGGCTATTGTTTCATGTAGACCAGCGTCGCCTCGGATGCGAGCACGTTCTGGTTAATTCCAACCTCGTTTTATGTTCATTTACGTCTAATAGTGATTCATCAGCTCTTTTGACGCGCTCAGCAACCGACACCCTGTCACAACGATGTGTGAGCCAATGAGCAAGGAGTTTGCCTGGGTGCGCAAAGGATCTGTGTCACGGAATTCTGTGGCAATTCGATGCGCTGGGTATGATTGGAAAAAATCTGGCGTACCACAATGACACACGAGTGCCAAAGGTATCCGCTTGGCACAGACACATCTGTGCCACAGGTCACCATCAGATACGGAGCGGTGGTCGTGTGTTCATTCGGTGATGGGAATGCTTCTCAGAGCAATTTTCCTCGTGGATCGAGGCGGGATGGTGCTTGAGGAGGCACCGATATATCGCATGGAACAGGTGCCGTATGGTGTGACAATGACAGGGCTGCCCATCGCGGCATCGCTTGTGTATGTCACACCGTGCGAACGAGGGGTTGGAACCGTCTTTCAACGGCAGTCGTGTGCCTGATTCAGCAACATAATGGACGCTCAGGAGTCTTACAACGGTGAAGAACGGTGAAGATAGAGGAGCATATTTCTCCGTCTTCAACTCGCCTTTCAAATAATATCAATAGAATCAATGCGGTGGAGACATCCATGAAGCCATTCAAGTTTCGAGGCATCATGGTTTGGGTCACCATCACCGGGGTGATGCTCGTGGCGCTCTCGATTGTATTTATTACCATTCTTGAACGTCAGATCATCGATCGTGCGGGAACGCACAACCGGGAGATTGCGTTTGTGCTCCTTTCCCAGTCAGTCAGCGCCATGATTAGCCAGGCAGGCGGAATCCAAGACGTGAGGGCTCTGGAAGGTTTGATCCATGAGATCATCGAGATCCACCCCGAAATTCTGCGGCTCTCGGTGTACGAGATCTCACCTCAATCCAGTTCCCTCATTGCGAGCACCGAGTCTCAGTTGGTGCCAACGATATTGGATTCACAGGAACGGGCGAAGGTTGAAGCGAGGGGCTCCGTCATGCAACTCGAGGATGCATCGGGAGAGAGAGCCGTGCGCATGACCGCTCCGATTGAGATTGACGGCAAGGTCGTTGGGGCCTTACGCGGACTGTTTTCTGTGAAGGAGTACGACGACCTCATCAAGCAGGAAACCGAGTTGGCCAAGTCAATTGGCATCGGCGTTGTGGCCGTCACATCGCTGACCTTGTGGCTCTTGATCCGGGTCAAGGTCCATCGGCCTGTTCACCGGCTGTTGCATGCCATACGAAGTGTCGAAGCGGAAAACCTATCCAGCCATCCGCTGACCCACTACCCCTCCGAAATCCAAGAGGTGGCGATTCAGTTCAATAAGATGCTCGATCGCGTACGGGAAGCCGGGATAGAAAAGGATGCTCTCCTGGACAAGGTTCGCCATTTCAACGAAACACTTCAGATTCGGGTCGCGGAGGCAACCGAGGAACTGCAGCGAGCCAATCTCGAACTCGTCGAAGCAAGGCTTGCCGCTGAACGAAGTCAACGGTTAGCTGCACTGGGAGAATTTTCTGCCACCGTGGCCCATGAATTGGGCAACCCTTTGAACGCACTCTCCGGTCATCTGCAAATGCTCACTGGCACGACTGATTCCGCCAGTCGCCACCGGCATCTTGCCGTCATTCGGTCGGAAGTCAACCGTATGGTCAGTATCATCAAGCAGCTGTTGGATCAGACTCGTATGCAGCTCCGCTCAGCCCGTGTGAATCTCAATGGAACTATCCAGGAGGTGACGACCCTCCTCTCCCCCGGTCTGCCGAGGCAGCACGTCACCCTGAAGACCGACTTGCAAGACGATCTTCCACCGGTCGCCGGGGATGCCCGTGCGCTGCACGGGTTGCTGTTCAATCTGGTCACCAACGCCATCCAAGCGATGCCGCTCGGCGGAGAATTGACCATCCGGACCCGTATCGCGTGCGGCGAAAGGCCTCCTGGAATTGTCATGGTGGGTGAAGGCGCTCCGATCGAAGAAGCGACGGTTCGCTTGACGATCGGGGACACGGGCACAGGGATCCCTTCGGAGCACCTCCCCAGAATTTTCGAACCGTTCTTCACGACCCGGCATGATCAAGGAGGGACGGGACTTGGGCTGGCGATCTGTCACCGCGTGGTGACCGACAGCGGCGGCAGGCTGGCCGTGAAGAGCCACGTAGGGCACGGAACTGAGTTCACCATTGATCTGCCTATCTGGAACACCGAGCGGAACATACGGAGACATCAATGAGTGATTCACCTTCGATACTTCTCGTCGATGACGACCAGCGGAATCGAGAGATGATGGCGGAAGCCTTGAACCAGGCCGGCTTTGAAGTGGACACCGCCCGTGACGGCGCAGAAGCCATGAGCAAGATCGATGTGGTCCCGTATGATGCTGTCCTGAGCGACATCCACATGGTCCCCTATTCTGGTCTGGACCTGCTGGATTCCTTTCGCAAGACCCTGCCGGAAATGCCCATCGTGCTCTTGACCGCCTTCGGCTCCGTTGACACGGCAATCCAGGCCATGAAGCACGGGGCGTTCGATTACATCGCCAAGCCGGTGAATCTCGACGACCTCGTGGTCACGATGAAGCGGGCCGTCGAGCATCGGCGCCTGATCGAGGAAAATCGCACGCTCAACCGTGCAATCCGTGAACGGCCGCGGACCGCTTCTCTGATCGGGCAAAGCAAAAAGATGGTCGAGGTCTTCAAACTTATCGGAAAAGTCACCCACAGCCGGACAGCCGTCTTGCTTCAGGGAGAAAGCGGCACCGGCAAGGAATTGATCGCCCAGGCGATTCACGACCACAGCCCGCGTTCGATACACCGGTTCGTCGCCGTCAACTGCAGCGCGATCCCCGACTCGTTGCTCGAAAGCGAACTCTTCGGCCACACCAAGGGTTCATTCACCGGCGCTCATACGATGCGGCGCGGCTTGCTTGAAGAGGCAAGCGGTGGCACGTTCTTCCTGGATGAGATTGGTGATCTCACTCCGGCTGGGCAGGCCAAACTTCTGCGTGTCCTTCAAGAAGGGGAAATCAGAAGGGTCGGCAGTAATGAGTCGGTACGGGTTGATCTGCGGATGATCGCGGCCTCCCGCCGAAACCTTGCTGAGTTAACGGCGGCCGGTCGATTTCGTGAGGATTTGCTTTATCGGCTGAACACGGTCACGATTGTCATCCCACCGCTTCGGGAACGGCCTGAAGATATTCAGCTACTGGCCGAATTCTTCCTGGGACAGTATGGCGACCAGAAGGAAGTGCCTGTCACGTCGTTTTCCTCTTCCGCCATGCAAGCGTTGACCGACTATTCATGGCCGGGGAATGTGCGGGAGTTAGAACACGTCGTGGAACGAGCGGTAACGCTGGCCAGCCACGCGGTTCTCTCGATCGATGATCTTCCACCTGAAGTCCTTCGTAAAGGCAGAGATCTGGTATCCCATACACAAACACAGATTCTCCCGGGCACACTCAAAGCGTTGCAGCGCGATCAGGTGCTCAAAATGCTGGAGGCAACCCACGGCAACAAGGAGCGGGCGGCACGTTTGCTTGGCATCAGCAGGCGGACGTTGTATCGCCACATCGAACGCCACGGTCTCGGTAAGCCTCCGTCATCACCCGAGGCTGATACTTCAGATTCCATCCCTTCCTGATTGATTCAACAGCCAGCTATCTCGCTTCCAGTGTGCTGTTGCGGCATATCATCCAGACTGTCGCTAAGCCTGCGCGACAGTGTCCAAAATGGATTCCAGCCGTAATCGTATCCAATGGCCCAATTCTCCCTCATGAATGAAAAAGCTCCGTTATGATCACTGGTATCACGTTTGCTAGTGATGAGAGTAAGGCTTGAGACCGAGCCGGGGAGGCCTTCACAGAAAGGAGAGTGCCAGATGCGTGTTATCCGTTTCGTCGGATTGATCCTGATATGGTACTGGTTGGAAAGCTGAGTGACTGCCCCACTGCTTCCTCCGAAGGTCGTGAAACCATCAGCTTTGAGTTCAAGCGCTGGATGGAGTTGACCTCCCCTCAGCGGTAAACCAGTTCAATGAATGGAGCGGTCCTATCCTGGAGCCCTTGCAGAGGAAAGTTCGACAGACGGATAGTGACCAGCCGTAGGGAAAGGAGCTCTGTTTAGCTGCACTCCCATTCTTTCACGTTCACGTTATCGCTCTAGGGTTTGTCCCAGCGCTGTGCCCCATTGAGGCCTATTAGGCTGGGGCCTTGTACACAGGAGGAATCCAGTCCATCGGCCACGAGAGGAGAGGTAATCATGGCTATGACGGTTCAATACTGTTCGACATGTTGTGATCGGTTGTCATTCACCGCACCAAGGAATGAAGACGAAATCAAACTCTACTGGGCCAAGCTCCGAAGGCATGGGTCGGTCACTCGCCAGGGAATATGTGATCATTGTGGACGGGAGGCCAGCGTGACCAGTTATCCGGTGCCCGATTGGGTCACCCAAGCCGGATAGAATTATCCAGTCAGTTTCCGTGACTGTCGATTTCGGCAGGTGTAGAGCATCTACGCCGGTCTAAATGCGCGAGGAATGCCATGTCCACTTATTCGGATTATCCCTTCCACGTCTTTGCCAATATCGGTCACCTCGATAACCTCGTCTCGGTGAAGCAGTTCTCCACGAAGGGAGATGCTGAAGCCTGGATCGTCCGGCAGCAAGCTGAACGGCCTGGATACTACAAGGTCATTCCTGAGGTGGAGTTTGACGCGGGGGCTTAGGTGCATAACTTTCGTATTGCTTCATCTCGAGGAAAACTCTCAATCCCTCAATCCTTGGGCCAATACTCTCGATGAAAATCTTTTAACACCCCGACTGGCGAGAACTTCAGCGTTTTGTTCCATCCCTGACTTCCACCATACCCTCTCCATTCCCACGTACACACCTCTTCACCATCGATGGTCTTCAGTTGCTTTGACGGGTTCCCCCACTCATGAACATAGTAATCCTTGGTTTTGGCCCCGACTTCTTGTCGCGTCTGCTCGTCAAATGCTTGCCACCGTTGCTCAAGCGTCCAATAGCATCCCGCCAGTGATAACAACATCAGGACAAAACTGATCACTATCCGCTGGGGCGTGTGTGCTCTCACTCTCAGTGTTTGGACAGGTAATTCTGGCTATTCCCACCCGTAAGCATTCTGTGCAAAGCGGTCGATGCATGGAGGTCGTTGACGAGTTTGAAATCGCTGATTATCTGGTGAAGCACTTCCTAAAACATCCCAGCACCAGACACGAATCCCAGCGTAGCGACGGGTTGCGATTCTGGAAATGGTAGGCGGGGGTATGTTTGGCTTAATTGCTGGGTGGGAAACGAGTGCAGGGGTGCAGAAGAATGACGTTATTGGGCTGCCTCTGTCTGTCCCCTACCCACCCCTCGCTGTAGGTCCACCCTATCCCATGTCAAATTCATAATCTCACCAAATCGCTGCCGAGATGGTACGCCGATAGCAGGACCGGTCCAAGCTGAGGTTTGGCACTCTGGTAAAGCTTCGTCCATTCCTCCTCTGACAGTACCTTATCCCGTTCATTATGTGGGTTGGGCAAGGGACCCGCAGAAGCCGGATTAGTCAGCGTTAGACACAACTGATGAGCGAGCTTCTCTAGTGTGTTAGCCGGCTCCCTCATCCCGTACGGGGCAGTCGGGACTTACGTTGCAATCGCAAACTCTAGAGACAGAGCCTCGGCACGGTTCCTGGCGATTTGACAAGTGCCATTCCCTGCACCAAATCCGCTCTCGGATTTTGAGGTTCCCCCAAAATGTCAGAATCTCTCTCGTGTGATGCCCACAGGGGGTGAGACTCAGACAGTTAGCCTGAATCCATTTTGATTCTATGTGAATCAGATCAATACACTTCGTAGGTGTATTCACTTGCGTAACTCTTTTTCTTTCAATGAGATTATGCCAGGCGCGCTCCTTGCTAAGGGCACGGAGGAACGAATGGCAACTTCACTAGAACATATCAGAGATCTTCGTGACCGTGCCTGGAGCTGGTTTAAATTCTGGACCCTCCCTGTCCGAAATTACACGCGGAAGCGGCTGCGGCTCGTGGTCCTACGGGTTGTCGTTAGGATCGTCACCATGTACAGGCTGAACCTCCAGAGAGTCGTGTTCATCGGCGTAACCGGCAGCTGTGGCAAGACATATACAAAGGAAATGATCGCTGCCGTGCTGTCCAGTCGATACCAAGGGTATAAAAGCCCGTGGAATCGTAATCTGGTCACAGATGTCATACGGTCAATCTTACGGACTCGACGGGGGCATACATTCTGCGTCCAGGAGTTCACGGTCGGGGGGATTGGCGATGAGATCTCGCTCGAGACACAGTACCACATGTTTAAGCCGCAGCTGGGTGTGGTGACCACCGTTGGAGATGATCATATCAGCGCGCACGGCAGTAGAGAGGCGATTGCCGCGGCCAAAGGGAAATTGATTGCCGCGCTCCCGAACGATGGCACTGCGATCCTCAATGCGGATGATCATCTGGTCCTGGCGATGCAGAACCGATGCAAAGGGCGCACACTGACGTACGGCTTGTCCCCGGACGCCATGCTGCGTGCCGAAGATATTCGGGACGATTGGCCCCACCGGTTGTCCCTGACCGTTCTGCATAAGGGCGAATCGGTTCGAGTTCACACTCAATTGTGCGGCGCCTACTTAGTGCCGAATGTGCTTGCCGCGATAGCCGTCGGCCGAACAATGGGTGTCAGCCTTCAATCGGCGGCGGCGGCGCTGGAAGGCATGGCTCCACTCGAAGGTCGCATGTGCCCAGTTCTCAGCCCCGATGGTGTGACGTTTCTATGCGATGACGCGAAGGCTCCCCTATGGACCATTCCCCCGGCGTTAGACTTCATGCGACGCGCGACTGCACAACGCAAAATCATTATTCTGGGCACGCTTTCTGACTACCTCGAACCAAGGAACCCGACCTATGCTCGCGTCGCCAGACAAGCGTTGGGCGTGGCGGATTACGTGTTTTTCGTCGGCCGATGGGCCTCACGCTGTCTGCGTGCCAAACGGCATGTCGAAGACCACGCCCTGCAGGCTTTTGTGACCGTCGACCACATAAATCGATTCTTGCCCGGCTTCTTGGAGTCAGGGGATTTGGTCCTCATCAAAGGATCAGGCTCCGATCATTTATCGCGCATCGTCTCGGCTTGGAACTCCAAGCCGCAGGGGCGATCTGTCGATGTTCATCCCCATCTCGACAGTTCAGTCACGACAAAGATCGCGAGCGGTGCTCCCAATATGTCGACCGATAACGTGAGCATCAACAAGGGGGTCGGTCAACTAGTCGTAGGCTTAGGGAACCCCGGCAAGCGGTTTGAGCACACTCCTCACAATGTGGGCCAACGGACGCTGGAGCTGCTCGCCGAATTGTTGCAAGCGCATTGGTCGAAGGAAGAGTGTGGAGTCGTGGCGAGAGCTTCAGTGCAAGGCCAGGAGGTGCTCCTGGTTAAACCGGCGACCGAAATGAACCATACTGGACCCTGGATGCGGAAGGTGGCGGATCAATGGAAATTGAGGGCCCCAGACTGTCTGCTCATTCAAGATGACATACATCTCAAGTTAGGGCAGATCCGCAATCGAATGAGCGGCAGCGCAGGTGGGCATAAAGGCGTGCAGTCTATCATCGCCGAATTCCAGACCGAAGGTATTCGTCGAGTTAAAATTGGGGTGGGCCTACCAGCCGATGGGACACCGGTTCCAAGATATGTGTTGACCCCCTTTGAATCTTCGGAGCGCGACACTATTGAGAACGCTTGCGGCCAAGCAGCTATCCGGGTACTCGAGATGATCAAAATGCATCCCATCAGTGCCTAAGGTCTGCCGATCATGCCTGGGCAGCAGGTGTTAATACGGTGTTTAACAAGAGCGACAAAGTCGACTGAAGTGAAATGAAATGGTACGAAATCAGACTACAACGAAATGGGCTATGTAATTGAAGGGAAAGCGGGATTGCCCATGCCCTCAATGACTTGAGCAATCCCCTTCACTAATTCCCAATCCGCGGGTCGTAGATTCAATTCGTATCCGGGGCATCAACCTTTTTTTGATATTCCAACCATTTTAGTCTCTTTCTTCCTTCTGCTCTCCTCATCAAGCGATGTACCTTGACACCCATGCACCCATCCAGTACGGTCACGCGCACGAACTCCTTGGGTAGGTTGATGGAACGCCAGAGCACGATCCTTTCAGAAACCCGCCGCGGATTCCTGTTTGGGACCATCATTATTTTCGTCGCCATCACCTTGGTCTTGCTGTTATGGCCTCAAGGGGTTCCTGAGTGGGCCCCCTACCCCGCCATCGTTGGGCTTCTCGCTCAGGTTCTTCTCATCCACCGACGAGAGCAAGCATTGTACAGCCAGCGCCGGTGGCGGTTCTGGTATGCGTTGGCCGTCGCGGGGTTTGCGTGTGACCTCATGACCAAGCATCTCTGGAGGGAGCACGATATCCTCGTCGATCCTCTACAAATCCGCAGCCAGCTCCTACTGGGAGGGCTCCTGTTGTTTTATGTCATGGTATTCCCCATCACGTTACATCTGGCCATCCGCAATAAGAAGTCTTAAGGTCTGCATTCGCACGAGATTTGGGAGAGCCATCGGTGACTCGTAGGCCGCATTGCCTGGGCTCCCAATCCAGTCAGACTCTAGATGTCACTTGCCTGATGCCGGTAATTCCCCAGGATTGACTAGAAAGGGAACCTTCATGTGCTCCGGCAAAATCACCAGCTTGGAATTGGGACTGTCATACAATTTGTATTGGAGGAAGGCCGGCGTCAGGGTTTTTGTAATTGTCTCCTGTGCCTGTGCCTGTCCGTCAGCCCGAATGCGAATCGCATCCCCCTCGCCCTTGGCCCGAGTACGGGCAATCTCCGCATCCTTCGCCGCGATGGTCAGCTCAAACTCCTTCTGTTCCTTTTCCTGCTCTTTGGCCTGTTTCAGTTCAATGGCACGCAGCACGAGTTCTGGAAAATCTACGTCCGATAAAGCCACGTTCTGAACTTCCAAGTGACGACCTTTGAGATTTTCGATGACGACCGCTCGAACTTTGCCGGCGATTTCTGTGCTCTTTTCCGGAACCGTCACCATATTGTAGCCGGAGACGACACTCCGAACGGCCGCCATAAATTGAGGTTTGACAATGCGGACGTAGTAGTCTGTTCCCACTTCTTGATTGAGAAAGTACAGCTCCTCTGGGATAGGCCGAATGATGATCGCCGCCTTGATCAGTACCTGAAGGTCATCCGCACTCAAGGCATCAATATTCTCCGTGTGACTTTGCCATTTGACATCATAGACATACACATCATTCCATGGTGCGCGCCAGTAAAACCCATCTTTCAGTGGTTCTTGGGAAAGCCCCTGAGAGAGGGGGTGCCAAAACAATCCGCGCTGGCCTGGTTGGATGGTTGTTCCACAGGCCGTGGTCAGTAGGAACGTGACCACGAGACTCGTCACGATTGGGCGTGTCATTGCGTCCTCCCTCGTAGCCACACTCTGTGTGGCCGGTTAGTGCTCTCTCGCGATGGTGTGACTTACTTGGACGACCGATCCTTTCCAAGGCGCATGTGTAGCTCCGCCAGTCGGTCTTGCTCTTGCGCGACTTCTTGATAGAACTGCACTAAGAGCCGCGTGCCGGATACCCAGTCAGACTCTTGCCCGAAGAGCCGTTCATAGACCGCTGCCTGATTGCTCAGTTCTTCGACCTGCTGGCGTGACAGACGTGCCTCGTGAAGGTAGTGACGTGCAATAGTCTGATGATCGTCGCCTGGATTGAGCGTGGTCATTTCTAGTGGGGCAGTGACTCCACTGCTGCACCCTGTCTGAAGGAAGAGACCGAGTACCAAGGAGGACACAACGGCATGTTTCATGAGGCCACCTTCATCTCAACAATGATGATCGAGCCGGATCCCTTGCCGACAGTTTGTCGAGATGGGGACTTATCAGTTAGCAAGATGCACACGTGGCCATTGTGCGCGCGCAACCTGTTCCTTCGGGATAGAGGCCTCTATGAGAGCGCTCACTCGATTCGCCTTATACGTCAATTTAACAGTGTGGGTAGGCCTCGATGTTTGGACAGAGGACTCCCTGCAGACGCAGAGCCGAGCAGGTTCAGTGCCATCGCTAGAACGCTGACCGGCTCTTTGCAGATCGGAAGTGAGCAGATATTTAAGATATAAAAGTTACAAAGGGTTGAGCGATGCTCCGCCTCGCAGCAATGCTGGATCCTTAGATGTGTGTGTTGCGCTTTGATCGTGTATGCGCGGAAATACAAAATCGGGCTGTGCACAATCGCACTTTTACGAGATGAATGTCGTCCCCATCAAGCTCGATTAGACTGAGCCCTTCCTTCGGAAGAGAATACAACGGACCGTTTTGCCTGCCCTCACTGATAAACCATCCAATACGAATGCACCCCATCGCGCTCAGCCAGCATCCGGCATTGCACCTCAGTCTGGCATGGACGGTCGCGTGAGCCTTGAGCTGTCACATCGTTACCGCGGGCATAATCCACAACATATTCCTTCCGGGACGAGGTACAGCCAATAAGCAACAGGATCATGCACAGCAAAGCGCCGAGCGCGAGAGCACCCTTGTACCCAGTGTGAAACCCATGACCTTCTTGGGGTTGTATGAACATCGTCGCCTCCTTCCAGTGCGGGTGAATAAGAACAGGGAGTTGACTAATGATCCCATGCATCAAGCTCCCATCCTGCCCTAACCTTTACAAGACCCAATCCCGCATCTGTAGGGGACCCAGCCCTCCTTTTGGTGAATGATGTGAGTCGTCCCCCCGCCAGCGATACGTCCCAGTGGATGGCCGTTTGACCACTGCTGAGCCGCCTCCGGGAAGCGCTCACGTAACTGGATGCAACGGTCTGTCAGAAGCTATGTCGTGGTGAATATGTGGAATCAGACTGCTGTGGCTGGGATTCAGGAGGTGGCGAATCTTCCGCTGATGCCTTTCCCAAACCGCGGATCAGCGAACTGAGTGTTCACTGGATACAAATTGATTCACATGCTGAATCTAACCGATGCTATGACCCAGTTGGAGAGAAGGTACCCGCATGAGAAAAGTATGATTTTTTGGATATTCAGCAGCCACCTCGTCAAGCTGTGCATAGGTATACAATTTGCCTTTCGATACCAGATCGGGCGTTGTCTCGGGCTACTTCACTTAAGACCAATGTCCTGAAGGGACCTCCGATTGGCTATCGAAGAAGTCCATGTTGAATGGCACCTTACTCCGCGTGGATGGGTCCGCGGCAATTGGTCCGCCAACACACCCCTTAAGGCAAGAATTGCACCACCGGAGGACCGCATTGAGACGTGGGTCAAGACAGAAACCACGCACGACCATCAGTTCTCTCACATACAAAAGGAATGGTCACGGACGTGGGCATCGTCTCAACATAGTGAGTCAGATCGAACTGCATTACGGGCAATGCACCGCGTGCCAGTCCCAGAGTCGGATAATCCAAAGCCCACATGCTGGGATTTTCCTCTGAGCTAAACAGGTTCTAGAGACTGAGGTCCGCCTTAGTCCTGCGCTCTCCATGAATGGGAGCGTTGGGCTCGGCCTGTGTCACCACCCTTTCCACCAGCCCATCTTGCAGCTCCCCGAAATAGTCCACGCCCCATCTGTATTCCATGATTCAAGAAAGAGTGGTATTCTTGGAAGAGTTTATTTGAAAGGAGTACTTCCATGAAAGGCTCTCACTCTCATAAGCACGTCCACAGTCATGAACACATGCATGGCGCTGCTCAGACTCACAACCATGAACATGAACACGAGCATGCCCATACGCACGAACATGCTGCCGATACCGGACGCCATGATCACCAGCACACCGGCGAGCACGGTGAACATCAGCACCAGCATTCAGTGTAGTCTTCGTGTGCACCTACATCCGTCACCGGTCAAAGCTAGATGGCTATGACCGGCTTGGTCTCACGCGATTCCAGCGAATCCCTCCAGGCATCATTCACGTCGTTCACAGCAGTGAAATCACTGGCATGAAGCTCGGATTGACACCATTGAACGCAAGGCGTAGCATTTAAATTGATGGTACGGATATCTGTCCTTTTGGCATTCCTCCTCATTGTCCTGACCTTCAATGCCTACGCCTGCGTCCTGCCGTTACAACAAACTGCCAAAATGGACTGCGCGTCAGGGACAGAAGAGCCTGTTCGCGAAACATGCGATGCCTTTCTCGAAATGGGTCCGCTTTCACAGCTTTCTACTCACGAGGTCGTAAGCACCTTCCTTCTTGAAAGTGCGTTGCCGGTTCCGCTCCTTCCCGACACATTTGTTTCGCGTGTTTCAGTTACCAAACCGCCACGTAACACCGATACTTCCATTCATCCCTCGGTTCGAACAACGGTCCTACGGATTTGATACCCCCTTTCATCTCGCTTTCTGCAATAGCCTGTTAGGCGTTTCCATACTGTTTCGAGGATCCCAGATCCTCGCGATCGACGAGGGTCAGAACCACGAAAGGGGGACGTATGCCAGACATAAGCAGAAGAACATTGGTGACTACCGGCGCCTCTTTGCTCACGACGAGTGCTTCGTTGATGATGCTGCGGGTCGTGGATGCCGCGATGCACGAGGCAAGCGCCATGGGAGGAGGGCATCATACGACCGAAGAGATGGCCCGCTGTATACGGCTCTGCCAAGACTGCCATGTGCTCTGCGTTCAAATGATCGGGCATTGTTTAGAGCTTGGGGGCCGTCATGCAGCCCCAGACCATATCCGCTTATTGATGGACTGTGCGCAGATCTGCACAACGACTGCCGATTATATGGCTCGGGAGTCTTCACTTCACGATCGAATGTGCGGCCTTTGTTCTGAGATGTGCCGGCTCTGCGCGGAGAGCTGCGAGCACATAACTGGTGACGATCAGATGGTGAAACAGTGCGCCGAGATGTGCCGCCGCTGTGCGGCATCTTGCACACAAATGACATCTAAAGACGCGGCTTAACTGCCTGAATCGCTGCAGAAGGCTGCGCATGTAGGGTCTAGCCCGCGACCGACTGCGGTTTGTGCATCATCATATGGAGTGTGATTGCCGCGGGAAGTCTGAGGAGTGATCCGCAAGCGGATGCAGCGCTGGTATCGGTTTGATGGACGGCCGTCAGTATCCTGACGGCCGTCGACTCTTGAGATCGCATCAGTCAGGCTGTACAGACCGGAGTTCTGATGTCGGGCGAGACCGTGAGCTCCTACAGGATCGGGTGCTCGGAGCAGACGAAAGCATTGTCACCGTGAGAAAGAACGGACCGCCGCAGAAGTGTTCAGTTGGTGTTGTTTTGGAGGGAGGAAACGACATTCTGCCGCTGGTGAGCGGTTATGATATTGTGCTTGATAATATAATTAGCATAATTTTCTGCTAACTGTTCGACTCCTTTTCGCGTGTAATGCACCGGATCCACAAAATAGTCTGTTTCGCCACGTAAGATGGCATCATTATCGAGATAGAAGGACTTCGTCTCAGCGGCGACTTCCTCGATGATGGTATTGTAATATCTATGGTGGCTCACGAATTCGTCCTGTAACGGATAGACCGCAATGTCATTGTATGGCTTATATGCCATATGGTTTACGAAATATTCCTCAGAGGGGTGTAACGGTTGAGAGGCGAGGAGCACGGGGATCCCATTGCCCTGAGCCAGAGTTACAAAGGATTGGAGATTCCGCTTAAACACCGCGCTCGATACCGGACTAGGCACATGCCCATACGATTTTCTCTGAACACTGTATGTCGGATTCTTATGAAGACGATGGTAGATAAACCAGTATAGCCGCGAATGCTGAAAGAGGACATTGGGGATCGTGAAGCGAGAAACATAATCGGGAAAAAAGAACGGATTGGAGTACTTATTCGAGTAGTCATAGGTAAAGTTCGGGAAATACGTTGCGGCTAAGTCGTTAACATTTTCACTGAGAATAACCAAATCGGGATTCCACGAAACCACATCCAAAGCGAGAAGAATGATGAAATGCGGCGTCGCATACGCCGAATTGCCTAAATTGATGACTTCTATGTTGTCGCGGCCTAAGCGTTCTTTCAGCCTCGACTCCAATGCCTTCGGATAATGCACCCCTTCGACTAAATTTTCCGTGGTCGATCCCCCGATGCACACAATGCGAAACGTATTGCTGGGTTTCTTAACCGGATAGAGTTCTTTATGGCGGGAACTGATATAGGTTTGTCCGTCAACGGTCTTATAAAGATCAAATCCAAACGTGCGAAACGGAAAGAGCTTGATCGGTTCGGCTAAGATATTTCCGTAGGTCTTCCAGAAACTCCGTCCTTGAAACGCATCATATCCTCGTAGCCCTATCTCAAGCGTGAGAAGGGTCAACGAGGTCATCGAGAAGATTAAGATGATGTGTCGCTTCCAGGTCATTCGTTTGCTCGATCCATGAAACGCCGGCATCGCGCGAACACCCAGACCACCGTAAGAATGCCCGCAAGGTGTCGTGTCGAACCGTCTTGACTCACGTGTCCCTTGAGGCCCCTTCGAATTTTTAAGGGTGAAAAAATGGCAGAAGTCAACGGCTGAAGTCAATATCCTTTGAAATACGTACATATGAAAGATAAGGGGACTCTCACATTCCAACGAGTCTTTTTCCTGCGTCGTTTTGATGCAATCTCAGTGATTCTACGCTCGACGCATCTATGCTCGTCCCTCTCGAGTAGGATTTCGGTGCTCTGACCAATTCCGTAAAAACCCGTTGTTTTCTTGCCAGGTGCGTGACCCTCAGTTAGACTTTTTCACACAGCCATGGCACGGACGCGCGCAGCGGACCACCAACGACCCCGATCGAAAACTGCTCTCATCGAAGAGATCACTCATGGAATCAACAAGTTCCAGGAAGTCCTGACCGCAATCAAGGACCTCAGCCAGGAGGGATTCCCCTATCGTGACGCTGCACAAAGCAAAGCCGAGTTGCAGTTTCGCGAATGCCTGCGGCAGACGTTCGGTGAGCGTTCCCACGAATACCAAACCTATCGGAACTTCAAGATTCGCACAGCGGACAAGTCACAGGCGGCACAGACCCTTTCTGTCATTAAAGACCTTATGCATACCCTGGAGGACCGGAAGCTGGAACTTCAAGGACTCAAGCCGCCACCAAAACCCGAGCCACCACACGAAGCAAGCATAAACAACACCGCACGTCTGGTGCTTGTCTCGCCCGCGACGCCAACGACTGTGACAACGCAAGCGACTTCGCCGATGACGGTCGCCGTGGCCATGACGACAAATGTGGGGCCGTCGATCCCCCCTGTCACACCCATACCTCACGTCCAATCGGCTGCGACAGAGCCTCGGATCACGGCATCGACACCGGCTCCAATACCTACTCCGACACCTACGCCGATGCCCATACCCGCCGCATCCGAGGCGCCCGCTGCCCCAATCCCTGCCCCAATCCAAGAATCCTCCTCCCCGCCGATATCAACTCCACCCGCTCAAGCGATACTATCGGCGGTCGACAGCTCAGTCGAGGAGAAGCAAGTCCCGCCATCACCGGCGGTCGTTCCGTCATCCCCTTCTATACCGGCTCAACCTCATGTCAATTCCCCACCCCCGACGGTGAGCACTCACACCGTACCCCCAGCGATGACTCATTCCGTTGTACCCCCACCGCACGATCCGCAGATTGAGAAGCCATCGATCAGTCTGAGCAGCGATCGGTTGGTCGAATCCGTGCTTGCCCCTGCGATTGACCAAGACCCGCTTCATGTCATTCGGAAAGTCTGTCTTCGCTTCCACGCCGTCGCTCGCCAGCTCCGTCTGCGGAGAGACTATCGTCCGACCCTCGAGGTCGAGGATGACTATGACCTACAGGATCTATTGTGCGCGTTGTTGAAGGTAGAGTTTGATGAAGTGGCCACCGATGAATGGACGCCACCCTATACAGGAGGCGCTCCAAGAACGACGCTCCTAGTCAATAGGGATCAGATCGCGGTGGTAGCGAAGAAGACCAGGCCTGGATTGACGACAAAGGAACTTGCCGATCAAGTTACTGCGGACTCAGCGCACTACAGAACGCAAGGGCGATGCTCAACCTTGTTTTGCTTTATGTACGATCCGGAAGGCCGCATCGGCAGTCCGAAACGGCTGGAAACAACCTTAACCAGCGTCAGCGAGCACTGCAGGGTCGAAGTGCTTGTTGCGCCAAAGTGAGACCATGGCAAAACCAAATTTGAAATCTATCCCCTCTCCTTCATCGTCCAAGGCCACTAAAACCAAGCCGGTGTTGACAGACCAGACCGACTTTGCTATAAAGCACCCCACTTCTGGGGCAATCCCCTACACGATTCATGGTCCGGCTCCAGGAGATCAAGGTATGTCGGATCGTGCTTATGTATTGATCAATGTGTTGCCGGGCCAGACATCCGCTGTAGTCAAAGCGCTAGGGGAAATCAAAGAGATTAAGACGATCGATCCCTGTTGGGGCAAGCCAGATATCATCGCAGTCGCTGATATCCCGGACCAGGACGCCTTGACCCAACTGGTTTTGAGTCGTATTCATGGCATAGAAGGAGTGACACAGACCGATACTCACCTTGTCTACCGTCTGAAGGAGGCCAGAACAAAATGATCCGAAAGGACTGTCTAGCCATCGTCGTCATCGCCGCCTTTGCCTTTGGATGCAGCAGCGCCCCGCGTGCCACGATCGAACCCGATGTCGTCGACGTGACATTGCCCGTACCGGCAGATCAAGTGAAGGCAGCCGTGACAAAAGTCTTGAAAGACGATGACTACGACGTGAACTGGAAGGACGGATCTCAGTTACAGGCAGATTACAGGGATGAACAGTCCAGTATCTGGGATTGGCTCCTGAAAGGACGGTTCGGTGTGGTAAGAAGCCGTGCCGAAGCATCGGTAACACCGGAAACCGACAAAGCTACCAGACTCCGGTTACAAATCTTGTCTGAAGGCAAGCAAACGATGTTCGATAGCTGGGGTCCCACAGCTCCCCAAGTTCCTCAAAGCGCTGAAAACAAGCTCCGGTTGATCAAGAACGAATTGAAAATCGTACAATCGACGTACACAACTGAGACCTTTTACGGCGCAAAACCTTAGACCGGTTCTTTTTCTACTCCCTCAGCTTCCTCGCCAAGATCCAGGCCGAAACGCTCTGCCATACGGTAGAGCGTTCGTCTGTCGATGCCAAGGATTTTTGCGGCCTTCACCTTGTTGCCCTTCGTTTCTTTAAGCACACGAATCAAGTGACGTTTTTCCACTTCCTCTAACGTGAGATACACTTCATCGAGTCGATCAGCTTGCGTCTGTCGCGCATCGACGTCGGCAGCTGCGCCTTGACGAATCACGTCGGGCAAATCCTCAGGCGTCAAGAGAGGCCCGTGACTCAACGACACAGCCCGTTCAATCGCGTTTTCAAGCTCTCGAACATTGCCCGGCCACCGATACTGGGTCAACAACGCCATGGTTTCCGGCAGCACACCGCGCACTGCATGCGCAGTTCCCGCAGCACATTTCTGTAAGAAATGATGCACCAACATCGGAATATCTTCCCGCCGCTCCACCAACGACGGCAACGTGATAGGGACGACTTTCAGACGATAAAAGAGGTCGTCCCGAAACTTTCCTTCCTTCACGAGTTGCTCAAGATCCCGATTGGTCGCCGCAATGATCCGCACATCGACCCTTGTGGAGGTCGTACTCCCCACTCGGCGAACTTCCTGATCCTGCATTACCCGCAACAATTTCACTTGTAAGGCCTGTCCAAGTTCACCGATCTCGTCGAGAAACAACGTTCCCCCGTTGGCCGACTCGAAGAGCCCCACCTTGGTTCCTGCTGCACCGGTAAATGCCCCTTTTTCATACCCGAACATTTCAGATTCCAGCAGCGTATCCGGCAAGGCGCCACAATTGACCGGGATGAACGGCTTATCACGGCGCGGACCATTCGTATGGATGGCCCGGGCAATGAGCTCTTTGCCCGTTCCGCTTTCCCCTTGCAGCAGAACCGTACTTTTGCTCTCAGCCACGCGCGCGACCAACTTGTACACTTCCAGCATCGCCGTGCTGCTTCCGACCAAGGGAGACCATTCCCCCTTGCTCTTCAACTCTTCTCGGAACCGCGCATTCTCTTGGAGCAGTCGGCAGTGATCCAAGGCTCGTTTGACGACCAACTTGATGTCTTCTTTCTTGAACGGCTTCGCCAGGTAGTCATAGGCCCCCTGCTTGATCGCTTCGATCGCTCCTTCCAGAGAACCGAAGGCGGTCAGGACCACAACCGCTGTATTCGGGCTCACCCGCTTGAACTCCCTCAGAACCGTGAGCCCATCCACGGCGCCCATACGGATATCCGTCAATACCAAATCGACCCGCCCCTGTCGCCCACGCGCGATCACTTCTTCTCCACTGGCAAATGCCTCAACGTGATACCCTTCTTTCCTAAGCGCTTCCGCCAGGAGTTCACGTGCAACCACATCGTCGTCGGCTACGAGAATCGTCGCTGGTTGCATCACGCCTCCTCCATCATACGGGTGGGTTCACGTTGCACCGCGGGCAACGTCACCGCTACGGTGGTGCCACGCCCCATCTCACTCGTCAGCATGAGATTCCCGCCATGAGCTAGCACGGTTTCGCGGCTCAAGAATAGTCCTAAGCCGGTCCCCTTGCCAACTGCCTTCGTCGTAAAAAACGGCTCGAAGGCTTTTTCTGCATCGGCTTCCGGCATGCCACACCCTGTATCTTGGACGGTCATGGTCATCACTAGAGGGGACATTCGGCCGGCCGCCCTTCCCCCGCGGTCGACTTCTTCCGGAGAGGCCTCGCGGGCTCCCGCGACGATGTTCACCGTCCCTTCCGAAGGAGTGGCGGCCAGCGCATTCGCCAGGATATTCACCAACACCTGATGCATTTTTTCCTTATCGGCCCAGACCAGCGGCAGGTGCTCAGAAATCTGAATCGTCAAGGTAATCCCTTTCGCATGAAACGCGGGCTCCATCAAGTCGGCCGCCGGACCGATGACTTCCTCTACCGGCAACCACTTGGGCTCCGGCTGACGTGGCCGGGTGGAGGAAAGCAGGTCTTGGATGATCCGCACCACTCGCGTCAGCTGTTCATCGATGATGGCGACCCGCTTCTTCATCTCCTGCGTCACCCCAGGCTCCTCCGCCAGCGCCTGGACATGCCACGCAATCGAATGGAGAGGCGTGCCCACCTCGTGCGCAACGGACGCCACGAGTTGTCCCACCGCCGCCAGCCGTTCCGACCGGTTGAGTTGATCTTTTGCCTGAACCAGTTGGGTGTTGGCTTTGAGCAGATTCTCCGTTTGTCGGGCCAAGGCCGCCCGCGCCGCTTCCTCCCGTGCCTTCCGTTCTTCCCAACTTACCCCCAGATAGGCCACCAACAGCAGGACGCCGACGACGACACTCCGATTGATGACCGCCGCTTGAAATCGGCCCGGCTTGGTCGGTTGTAGCAGCCCTGAATACGTCGCGACGACACAAGCCAAGACGGTCACCAACATCACGGTTCGATTCCGAAGCGTCGTCACCAACAAAATCGGCAAGACGTACCCATAGGCCCCGACGACGTTGGCCGGAGCAAATTCTTCAATCACTAAGATAATGAGAAAGCAGGCTGCAGCGATCGCAAGAACGAGGCGGTCACGATGCGTCATGGCGATCATCGAATCGCTCGGCTCCGCCGGTGATCAAGACAACCGGTTCGAGACAATGGATAAAGAGAAGATCCGTTCACGGATGTTCTTACACAAGGGGGCGCGTCAAACGCAACTGAGCCGCGAGCCGTTCGAATCGTGGGTCGCTCTTCAGCTCCTCGACCGTGAGACTCAGCTTCCGACACCAATTCGGATGCTGATCCACCGTCCCAGGCAAATTGGTCTGAGCGCGAGCGCCGATGACATCTTCGAGATTGGCCAGAACAATCCAGGATGGAGTATGAGCCAGATACTGATGAACACACTCTCTCAACTCATCAGTCATGGTAGGCATGAGCGCTGGGTCTTCCGATAGACCGGCCGGCAAGAGTCCTTCGGACTTTAACGCAGCGAGGATACCGGCTTTCTCCTGTTGCCGCTCATCCAGCATCGCGTTCCGAGCTTGCTCGGAAGGAAATAGGCCGAGAGCGGATCGAGTCTCAATATCGGCACCCTCCCAATATCCATTCAACGTCGGAAGATCGTGAGTCGTGACGACCGCCAGTGATTGCGCCGGATACTGTGCCGGTGGTTTCCAGGCCCCTGAGGGAGTCCGTTCAAAATACAAAACCCGATAGGACAGGACGCCGGCTGTTCCCAGTCGGTCACGCACCCAATCGGGAACGGTTCCCAGATCTTCGCCGATGACGAGTGCGTTAGCCCGCACACTCTCCAATGCCAAGATCGCCAGCAGTTCCTCGTCACGGTAATGCACATATGTGCCCATCGAGGGGGGAAGGCCGCGTGGAATCCAAAACAAGCGGAAGAGCGCCATGACATGATCGATTCGAATCGCGCCACCATAGCGGAGATTGTTGCGGAGCAAGTTGATCATGTACTGGTAGCCACTCGCGCGAAGCCGGAGCGGATCAAGCGGAGAGAATCCCCAATTCTGCCCTTGGGGAGCAAAGGCATCGGGCGGCGCACCGCAATCGGCATTCAACGCCAGCACCTCTTGATACCGCCACCCATCGGCTCCGTAGCGATCGCTCCCGAGCGCAAGATCGTGGTAAAACCCGATCGGCATTCCGGCATCCTGTGCCTTCTCAACCAGCCCACGTAGCTGTTCTGCCGCCAACCACTGCAGGTACTGAAAGAACCTGACCCGCGACATATGCCGGTGCCGAAATTCCTGCACGGCCTCCGACGTTGGAACTCGATAGGGCTCCGGCCAGTCCGCCCAAACGACCGAGGGTGATTGGAGCGCCTGCCGCTCCTCCTCCAGCGCTTGAAATAACGCATATTCGGCCAGAGATTCTCCTTCACGCTCGACAAAGCGAGAAAAGCTGTTCCCGCGCTCCGTCGTCGGCTTCAACTCGGGCTCTTCACCTTCGAAATGTTCCCGAAGAAACGCACGATAGCAGACTTCGAGTATCTCGCGTTTCATCGTTTTGGCCGTATCGTAATCCACCAAGTCGCATCGCCTCGCTGCCTCGATCTGCGCGCGAAACGCCGGATCAGCCAACCGGCTCCGTACCTCCGGTGCCGTCCCATACTCCGCAACCTGTTCAACATCGATATACAGGTCGTTGAGAAACAGGCGGCTAGCCGGTGAATACGGGCTCACATGATAGGGTTTGGAATTCTTGAGCGCATGGAGTGGGTTGAGTCCGACCACGGCAGCACCCATGTGCTTTCCAGCCCATTCTACGATGGTCGCGAGATCGCCGAAGTCGCCGATGCCCCAATTGCGATCGCTCCGCAACGAATAGAGCTGCAAGGCGATACCCCACCATCGAGCACCACGCTGAAGTTTCTCAGGAACGTAACAACGCTCAGGGGCTACGATCAGACGGCACATTGTTTCAGTGTGCGTGCCACTTGCCTTCGCCTGAGCTCTCACCGCGTAATACCCGAGCGGCAATTCTCGTGGAAATGCCAAGGCCACACGAATGAAGCGACGCCCTTTGATCACACGCTGATCTTCGATTCTGAGCCCTGGCCCTTCTTCCCTCTCCCAGTGCGTCTCTCCAGTATCTGCATGGAGGGACCAGTGGATCTGTAGGAGAGCATCGTCCGAACGCTCGCACGGCACATGCAATGACCACATCCCAATCTCTCGCCCTGACCGAATCACATGGACCGGCTCGCATCCTTGTAGCCATGGGCGGTCATCCCAAGCCGTCAGTTCCTCAATGAGTTCATCGCGGTTTGCGGCATGGAGACTCATGGCGGTGAGGATAGCCCGACGCGTTTCATCCGTCGTCACATGATGCGTGCCGGCGATGTCGTAGTAATCAGCGACAATCCCGGCCCGATCGGCCAACATGCGCAGGAGGTCACTTTCAGACTGATTGTACATTGTTTGAGTGTGAGTGAAGGGCTAAGTCAAGTCAAGACAATGCCGTCTCTAAACCCTTTTCTTTGAATTCGACGGCAGGTTGGCTATATGAGGAAGAGTGCTGAAGGAAGCCTATGAACGGCACTGGCGTTCGTTTCCACACGATGCGGCGCGTGATATGCCCTTGGCCCCTGTCTTTGGAATGGGCAGTCGTCTACGCTGGTCTGATGGCCAGTGCCACTAGTTCAATCGATCTAAGCCGCCTGTGGAGCGAGCCAGATTGACGCGAGCAGCGTTGAGTTGGAAAAGTGCATTGACGAGGTTTTCTCTGGCGCGGGTGACTGCGGAAAGTCCGTTGGTCAGTTCGAAATGGCTGGCCGAGCTGATGACGGCGTAGCGTTCGCGCGCAAGCTCCAATTCCTTTGTTGCCATCTCGAGACCGGTCTGCGCGATGCCCACCTGTTCTTTCGCCGCGGTCAGTGAAGCGAGTGCATCGCGCGCTTCCATTCTGACTTGATTGAGCACCGACTTCATCCGTAACGCTTCTTGCTGTACCTGGCTCCGCGCCTGTACGATGCGGCCTTCGCGTTGCGCTCCATCGAAGATCGGAATCTGAAGGGTCAACGCCATATTGTACGTGTCTACGGAGTTGTTCCAACGATTACCGATGAGGCCATACTCGCCTTGGGCAACCAGCGACGGTAAGCGCTCCCCGGTGATGGACGAATAGGTCAGCTCCGAAGCTTTCATGCGTGTGATCTGCGCCTGAACCTCCGGTCTTTGGCTCAACGCCGAGTCTATCGCCTGTTCCGGCGTCGGTAGGTCCTGTACCTCCGTCAACCACTCATCGGTCAGAACCAGGGAGCTTTCCATGGAGAGCGCAAGCAGATTGATGAGATTCAGTTTGGCATGGTCAAGGTCATACCGCGCCGATGATTCCTGTTGCCGCTCAGCCGCCAGTTGTGCTTCTAGCCGCGCAACATCCAGTAACGTCGCGACTCCTCCACGCTGCCGGTGTCTGACCGTCTCCAGTAGTTCGTTCATCACGTGCTGATTCGCTTCATGCACCTTGATCGTGGCCATGGCCTTCAACCCATCCATATAGGCCAGGGCCACACTGGCCATCGTGTCGAACTTTCTCACCTCCGATTCATGTTCGGTGACATGCAACGTCTCCCGTGAAGCCCGCCATCGCTGAATCAAGCTGAGACTGAACAGGTTTTGTGTCGCGCTGATGCGCGTATCGAAAATGCTGAATGGATCGGTGCGCACGGGAGAAAGCCCGATGGTACCCAAGAATTGCGTCTGTCTGGTCTGGCGAATATTGGCAGACAGGTTGGGGAGCATCGCCCCCAATTGGGTCCGAACCTGACCTTGCCCCTCCTGAATTCGTTCTTTGTACAGGAGGACGTCGGGATTGTTGCTGACCGCCGCCGCCAAGGCGCCTTTCAAGGTGAGAGAAAGAGGTTCGGGGGCAGCTGATTGAGACGGTCTACTCGGTTCTCCGATTGGCATACCGGCGGTCGAGAAACTTGGCGCAAGCATCGTGGCGGCACATACACAGAATCCAAGAGGTGCAAACACCTTCAACATCCGTTACCGTTCTCTCAGACTTTCTTTCATGGATTTCAGCAAAGGGCTCAACAGGTATTCGATGATGCGGCGCTGGCCGGTCTTGATCTCGACGGCCACCGCCATGCCGGGCGACAGGTTGACCGACTTGCCTTCGACCTGAATCGTTCCTCGATCCATACTGACCCTGGTAGGATAGACCAGGCCCACCTTTTCGATGGGGACTGCATCATCGGAAACCGTCACCACGCGACCAGGAATCGTGCCATAGAGGGTGAACTGAAATGTTTCCACCTTGATTTCGACCGGCTGCCCTTCCCGTACGAATCCCACATCTTTGTTCTCGACCTGTGCCTCCACCTCGACCGGATGGTCCTGCGGTACGATGATCAACAACTGCTGGGCGGATGTCACAACCCCCCCGACGGTATGCACCGCCAATTGCTGCACGACGCCATCAATCGGCGCGATGAGCCGCTGCAAGTCAGTCCTTTGGTCGGCCTTCGTCACTTCCTGAGCGAGCGACGCGGCCTTGGTTTCGAGTGCCGATAGTTCCGCCTGCTTCGTCTGTTGAAATTCTGACACCATGGCTCGGTAGTGCGTCTCGGCCTCGGCGAGCGCGGCCCGGTCTTGTTGAAGTTTCTTCTTTTGCCCGGCGAGTTCCTGCACTTTGTCGATGCGTTGGCCTTCGGCCTGCAGGAAGTCCATCTTGGTTGCTGCCCCACGATCGAATAGTTTCTTGTAGGCCTCGGCACGTTCGCTCTCCATCGGAACGGTGGCTTCTAAACGGAGAATATTCTCGTTGGTTTGCTCGACCGCAGCCTGGCGCTGATCCACCAAATGCTGCGCCGCAGCGACCTTGGCCTGATATTCCACCAGTTGATCCCGTAGCAATTGCTGCTGCAACGCCACGGAGGCTGCATCCGCATCGGACGGCACCTCGAACGTGTCCTGGTTCCGAATCAGTGCCCGCAATCGCGCTGCCTCCACTTTCGCGGCGCGGTATTCATTAAGCGTCCGATCGAGATCGGCTCGATTGAGAGTCGAATCGAGATCGATCAACACATCGCCCTGCCTGACAGCTTGTCCATCCTGCACATGAATGGAGGCGATGACTCCGGTTTCATATGGCTGGATGATCTTCGAGTAGCCGCTGGGGATGATCTTGCCTTGCGCTGTCGCCACGATGTCGATCCATCCGAACGTGGTCCACAGCACTCCGCCCGTGAAGGCCGCGAGGATCGTCCAGAGGATACTCCGACCGATCGGTGATGGAGGCGCCTGTTGAATTTCCAGCACCGCCGGTAAGAATTCCGTGGCGTGTCCGCCGGGAGCAGCTCCGACGGGCCGACTTGACTCCGCTTGCCAAGCCGCCTTCCACACAGTCCAATGCCGAGCAAACGCCACGAATGCCATTGTATCTCCTACCTCACCCTACGGCTTTTTCTCTGCCGGCTTGATGCGCATGCAGCCTCGCATAACACCCGCCGGCACGGAGGAGGTCGGTATGCGCCCCCTGCTCAACAATCTCTCCTCGATCGACGACATAGATACGATGGGCCGGCCGCACCGTGCTCAGTCGATGCGCGATGATGAAGACCGTGCGTTCTTTACAGATCTGCGCCATATTCTGCTGGATCACGGCCTCAGACTCGTAGTCCAGGGCACTGGTGGCCTCATCCAAGATGAGAATCCGAGGGTTCGCCACCAAGGCTCTCGCAAGGGCGATCCGCTGGCGCTGCCCTCCCGACAACGTGCATCCATGCTCTCCGATCACGGTATCGTACCCGTCCATCAATTCCAGGATGAATTCGTGGGCTCCGGCCAGTTTCGCCGCCTGCATCACCTGGTCCATCGCCAAGCCGGGATCCGTCAGCGCAATGTTCTCTCGCACCGAGGCGTTGAACAGGAAATTCTCTTGCAGCACGACTCCTACTTGTCTGCGAAGCCATGCCGGATCGATCTGGGCCAGATCCACCCCATCCACTAAGATTCGCCCTCCCTCGGGCACATAGAGACGCTGGATCAACTTGGCAATGGTGCTCTTTCCGGATCCTGAACGCCCGACGATGCCGATCACCTGACCCGGCTCAACGGCAAACGACACCTTGCGAATCACCTCAGGACCGTCGGATCGATAGCGAAATGTCACCTCTTCGAATCGCACCTGGCCTCGGACCTGCGGGAGCGTGGTCCGATTCGGATTATATGAGGGCTCGGGCTGGGTATTGAGCACATCGCCCAACCGCTGCACCGAAATACCCACTTGTTGAAATTCCTGCCAAAGATTCACTAGGCGCAGGAGCGGGCCGGTGACCTGCGACGAGAGCATGTTGAACGCAATCAGCTGCCCGATGCTGAGATCACCCTCGATCACGCGATAAGCACCCACCCACAGCACGGCTACCATGGTCACCTTTTGGACACAGGTCGCTGATTGGCCGGTTATCGTAATCAAGCTCGTGGCCCGAAAACTCGCCCGCACATAGCCGGCCAGTTGCTCTTCCCATTTGCGTAACAGCGGCGGCTCGACGGCCATGGCCTTCACGGTCTGGATCCCGCTGACCGCCTCGACGAGGAACGCCTGATTCTCCGCCCCGCGATTGAATTTTTCGTGCAAGCGCGTTCGAATCGCCGGGGTGATCGCTACGGACAGCAGTGCATAGATCGGGAGCGAGGCCATCACGACGAGCGTCAGCGTCGAACTGTAGAACCACATCACCGTGAGGAAGACGGCGGTAAAGACGACGTCCAACGCCACCGTGACGGAATGACTGGTCAGGAATTGTCGAATCTGCTCCAACTCACGCACGCGGGCGACCGTATCGCCGACTCGCCTCGCTTCAAAGTAAGACAGAGGCAGGGCCAAGATGTGCCGAAAGAGTTGGGCCCCGAGGCTGACATCGATCCGATTCGTCGTATGGGAAAACAGATAGGTGCGGAGCCCGCCGAGGAGGGCCTCGAAGACGGCCAGCGCGATCATGCCGATCGCCAACACATGAAGCGTCGTAAATCCCTTGTGCACAAGCACTTTGTCGATGACGACTTGCGTAAACAGCGGAGTCAACAGGGCAAAGAGCTGAAGAAAGAACGAAGCGACCAACACTTCACCGAAAAACGTTCGGTACTTGACGATTGCCGGAATGAACCAGGTGAAATCGAACTTGAGATCCTGCAGACGGACCTCAGTGCGCTTGGTAAAGAGCAGTAGTTCCCCAGTCCAGATCACCTCGAACTGTTCACGAGAGATGACGAGCGGGCGTGCTTCGACGGGATTATGGATCAGCACCTTCTCCGCTCCGACCTTGGCCAATACGAGATAGCCCCCATCCACTAACTTGGCCATGGCAGGCAACGGCATCTCTTGAAGTTTGCGCCACTGCGTCTTAACCAAGCCGGCTTTCAAGCCAAGATGCTTGGCGGCACGGAGCAGATCGGTGTCGGAAAGAACTTGCCCCGATTGGGCGAACTGATGCCGAAGCTGGGAACCATCGGCAGGGAGATCATGAAGCCGGGCAAGGATAAGAAGACAGGTCAGTCCCGTATCGGTGGGGGTTCGTGACTGAGTCAGTATCGGTGAATCAGGGTCCTGAGGAAGCACTCTCGCTGCTTGAGCCGACATGTGGCCATCATAAGATAAGGCTCCTTCATGACCAAACGTTTTCGCTAATTATACTTAATGGCCTTCACCCTTTTTCAGCTATCGGCACCCTGAATGCTTTTTTACTGCCAGCTGGCGGCCAGGACAGCCTGCACCTCTTGGGGCCGCTGCTCGATGGCTTGATCCCACGTGAGTCCGGACTGTTGCGTGAACGCCGCCATGGCCTGAATGAGTTGCTCGACCTGTGTGCTAAGCAGCAGCTGCCCCGTGCCGGCCTGGACGGTTTCCACCTGATTCGTGGTGGGGCTCGTGTACCAGTTCTGAATAGTCACCTGGTCAGTGGTGCCATGCATGGCGAGGCGCAGATCGTTGACCTGGCGGCTGAGGACCAGATCGAGCGGCGTGATCATCGCGCCAAATCCCAGCGTATCCGAAGTCCCCGCGCTATCGACGACCGTGTCCTGGCCACCCCCGCGACTGTACAGATACGTGTCGTTGCCGCCCAACCCCGTTAAGACGTTGTTGGCGGCATTGCCGGTCAGCACATTGTTGAGCGTGTTGCCGGTCCCGTTGATCGCACTGGTGCCGGCCAAGGTCACCTGCTCGAGATTGGAACCCAGAGTCCAGGTGACACTGCTCTGGATGGTGTCAGTCCCCTCATTCGCATTCTCGGTCACGAGGTCCCCAGTGGTATTGACCACATAGATGTCGTTGCCCGTCCCCCCGATCATGGTATCGCTCCCCAGCCCGCCATCCAGGGTGTCGTTGCCGGCCCCACCTGTGAGTGTGTTGTTGACACTGTTGCCGATGAGGAGGTTGTCGAGCGTGTTGCCGGTTCCGTTGATGGCACTGGTCCCTGTCAGCGTCAGATGTTCCACATTGGCAGCCAATGTCTGGGTGATACTACTCTGGACAAGATCGGTCCCCGCATTGGCATTCTCGGTCACCGTATCGCCGGTATTGTCTACGACATAGGTATCGTTCCCAGTCCCGCCGGCCATGCTGTCGCTGCCCGTGCCGCCGTTTAGCACGTTGGCGGCGCTATTGCCCGTGAGCACATTATTCAGCGTGTTACCGGTCCCATTGATAGCACTCATACCAGTTAAGGTGAGGTCCTCTAGGTTGCTCCCGAGGGTATAGGTGATCGCGCTCTGGACCGTATCGGTTCCGGCGCTCGACGCCTCGGTCACGACGTCGCCGGCCTGGTCCACGACGTAGGTGTCGTGGCCGGTCCCACCGGCCATGGTGTCGGCCCCCTGGCCGCCATCGAGCACGTTGTTGCCGGTATTGCCGGTCAGGACATTGTTCAGCCCATTGCCCGTGGCGTTGATGGCGGCCGTGCCTGTAAGCGTGAGGTTCTCCACATCACCGCTCAGAGTATAGGTGACCGCGCTTTGGACGAGATCCGTGCCGTCATTCGCATGTTCCGTGACCGTATCGCTGAGAGTGTCGACGACATAGATATCGTTCCCGGCATCGCCGCTCATGGCATCGGCGCCGGTGCCCCCGTTCAGCACGTTGGCGGCGCTATTGCCGGTGAGCACATTGTTCAGCGTGTTGCCGGTCCCATTGATGGCACTCGTACCAGTTAAGGTGAGGTGTTCCAGGTTGCTCCCGAGCGTCCAAGTGATCGCACTCTGGACCGTATCGGTCCCGGCACCGGTGTTCTCGACGATCGCATCGCCCGTCCCCACCACATACGTATCGTTGCCGGCTCCCCCGGTCAGGACATTGGCCGCACTGTTGCCCACGAGGACATTGTCGAGGATGTTTCCGGTACCATTGATCGTGCTGGTGCCGGTCAAGGTGAAGTTCTCCACGTTGACGCCGAGCGTATAAGTGACGGCGCTTTGGACCGTATCGACCCCTTCATTCACGTTCTCTGTGATCGTATCGCCGGTTGCATCAACCACATAGGTGTCGTCGCCGGCGCCGCCGGCCATGCTGTCGCTGCCCGTGCCGCCGTTCAGCACATTCGCCGCGCTGTTGCTCGTCAGGATGTTGTTCAGGGTATTGCCCGTCCCATTGATCGCGGCCGTCCCGACCAAGGTCAAGTTCTCCACATTCGGGCCCAGCGTGAAGGTGATTGAACTGTGGATGGTGTCGGTGCCTTCAGTGGGGTTCTCCGTCACCTCATCGCCGATCTGATCGACGAGGTAGAGATCGTTCCCCAACCCGCCTGTCATGATATCGAGGCCTGTGCCGCCATCTAATCGGTCATTTCCGCCATTCCCCCCCAGCTGATCGTCCCCGCCGAGCCCGAACAGCTCATTCTCGTTGTCGAGCCCCGTGAGGATATCGTTGCCGCTGGTGCCGGTGATCACTCGGATACGACTGGTGATCTCCGGCTCCCCCCAGATCGTCCCGTCGGCGAAATGGATCTCGCCGATCGTGGGTTTTCGAAGGCCTGGCTCAATCAAATAGTTCTCTACTGTGAGCTGATCGGCTGTGCCGACAATTTTCATCACCAAATGGTTGCCCTGTCCCTCGAACGTCACATCGGCAGGCGCCACCCCTTCCTGTACGTGGATGTAATCGAGAACGTTCGGCGACGCATAGGTCTGCCTGCCGGTCTGAATCACATCCTGCCCGTAGTCTCGTCCGAACACATAGAGATTGTCCCCGAGCCCGATCAGCGTATCGTTGCCTTGCCGCCCATCCAACACGTTGGACCCGGTCATCCGGTTGTCCAGCTGGTTTCCGACCAGATCGAACGCACCGGAGAAGAAGGTATCCTCGCGCAGTTCGATATTCTCAACGGCCTCAGGCAACACAAAGGATCCGGGGACCGCGACTCTGACCGTATCATTTCCTTCTCCAGCAACCTCGACGATCACATGACCCGCCCCGAAGAGTTCATAGAGGTCATTCCCAGCCCCTCCCACTAAGCGATCGGTCCCGAGGTCGGCGCTTAAGAAGTCATCGACGGCGCCGCCGTAGAGCACATCCTTCCCCTCCGACCCGAACAACTGATCATTGCCGACTCCGCCATCTAAGGTGTCGTCCCCTGAGCCACCGTTCAATACGTCATTGCCCTCTTCCCCCATGAGCGTATCCGCTCCGGCCAGACCGGAGACCACATCATTTCCAGCACCGGCGGCCAGGTGATCGATGAATGCAGTCCCCGTAAGGGTCTCGCTGTTGGCCGTGCCGCTCTGGTGGAATCCTCGCCCAATCAGCTGGCTATAGGTGAGTACGGTCCCATCGGAACACTCGAACGTGTCGATGGGATGCGCCCCGGCGGGGATCATCACGTCGAAGTTGGTGATCCGCACCGTATCCCCGGCCGTTCCTATGTGAAGGACCAACGTATCGTCCATCTCCATCCCCAGCGTCACCGACCCGGAGTCGACCCCGAAAACCAGGTGATTGCCTTCCCCCGCCGCCTCCACGATCGTATCGCTGCCGTCGCCCAGATTGAAGATGTAGGTATCCTCTCCCCCACCGCCGACGAGCGTGTCATTGCCGACCCCGCCCGTTAGCGTATCGTTCCCTCCCGATCCCCCGATCTGCCCATCAGCATCCCCGACCAGGATATCGTCACCGGCCCCGCCATCCAGCTGATCATCGCCCTCGTCCCCCCGCAACCCATCGTTTCCCTCACTCCCATAGAGTTCATCATGCCCTTCCTGTCCGAAGAGCCGATCGTCGCCCACTCCACCGGCCACGAAATCGTTGCCCGCATTGCCCTGCACTTCATCATTGCCCTCCTCACCAAAGAGCGTATCGTTGTCGTCTTCTCCAAACAGCAGATCGTTGCCTGCTCCCCCGACCAAAGTATCGAATCCGACACCTCCCTGAAGCTCATCGTCATCATCTCCGCCATCAAGGAAGTCGTCGCCGTCCTGCCCCATGAGGAAATCGTCCCCAGTTCCTCCATTAAGCTGATCATCGCCGGCACCGCCGAAGAGAAGATCATTGCCCCCGCCACCATCCAGGATATCGGCCCCTTCGTCCGGTCCGCTGGCGTTAAGGTAGTCCCCGCTCAGTTGATCATTCCCTTCTCCTCCAGTCAGGGTATCTGCGCCACCTCCGCCTTGGAGCCGATCGTTACCCTCTCCGCCGTCCAACAGGTCATCACCCTGCTGAACGTGGAGGACCGTGCCGTCGTCGCCAATTAGTTGATCGTCCCCGTTCCCTCCAAGAAGTATGTCGTTGCCCCCATCCCCTTGCACGACGTCATTTCCGTCACCACCGTCGAGAAAGTCCTCCCCTCCTTCAAAATTGGTGAACCAAAAATCCGAAGATTCAAAGGCGACTTCGCCGAACAGAATGGTCCTGCTGGTATAAAGGATCCTGACCGCCGGTCCATTCTCTGGCACGATATCTCCGACAAGATGGTCTGCTCCATCCCCACCAAGAAGCACGTCATCCCCCAAGAGCCCAAACAGCCAGTCATTCCCAGCTTGTCCATCCAGATAATCGTCATCCATGAGTGCCGGATCACCGACCCACGCACCAACTCCGAACTCACCTCCTACCTGGGGATTGAGCCCATCACCATACAGGAGGTCTGCTCCGTCACCGCCCAACACGACATCCTTCTCGAATCCAGCAAGCACCACGTCATTGCCCGCCCCACCTTCGACAAAATCCTCCCCTCTCCCGGCCTGCAGGATATCGTTCCCATCGTCACCGTGAACTACATCATCGCCGTACCAGGCCCACAACACATCGTTGCCACCACCCCCATGGAGACGATCAGGCCCCGACCCTGCCATGACAACATCATCGCCCTCGACCGCAAAGACTTGGTGGCTCCCAAGACTACCCCCTAAGAAATACCAGTCCTCCTCTCCTTGATATCCCTGGATGATATAGTTCACTGAGGTTTCTCCCGATCCTCCCAGTAGCGAGCCCGCGTACATGGTTGCATTCGCAGAGAGCAGTTCTGTTGGGAACCCATTGGAATAGTCGACAACCGGTGGAGTACTGGTGGGTTCATCCGAGCGATCAATCAAATCAATCCCGAACTGACCATTTTCAAAATCCGCATTGACCGTCAAGACGCCGTTGACGATGAGGTGCCCCCCTGACATCACATAGGTCACGGCTCCATCGTAGCTCTTGTAGGTATTGTCCGGATCATCGGCCTTGTGTACCCCACCAACAAGCAACCGCCCGTCGAACAGGATCCGCCCCTGCGCGTCAGCATCCTCGATTCGGTCGTGTCCCTCCCCCGTGGTGTAATAGTAGGTGTCGAAGCCGATGCCGCCGAGTAAGGTGTCATTGCCCCCACCGCCATTCAGTCTGTCAGCCCCACCATTGCCCACCAACAGGTCGGTCTGTGTGCCTCCAGTCAACGAATCAGCACCCCCGCCGCCCAGCAGAAAGGCTCCACGGTTCTCGGCATCGGTCGCATTCATCCCACCAGGTCCTGCCTGCACATACCAGTCGCGCAGCGTGGGCAGTTGCGATTGAATCTGCTGACGATCGGTATTGGTAAAGGCAGATGAGTTGAGGTAGTTCTGAAAGTACAGGGTGTAACCCTTGGCGTTGCTGAGCGTAGTCGCCACATCGGCCCGATCAAAGTGGACACCCCCGCTACCAATGCCTGCCGTGGCAAGATCGGTGAACAGTTCTTTACTCGCGTTCGTGGCATTAACGGTGTCTTCGTAGTACATCTGCATGGCAAACGCGATCAGCGTCTTGCTAACCAAATTCGTGGCGGGAGTGGGACCATCCGTCATCGTCAGTCCCCCATCTTGCGCCAGTTTCCACAGATCCTTGGTGAAGCGGGTCACCATCGCGTTGGCGGTTTCGTTTTGGACCAGACGTTCGAGGAAGTTTCGATTCTGAGGGTCAGTAGTCGGGTGCGCGAATAAGCTGCTCGAAAAGATCATCGCCATCAGATCGGTAAGTTTGTCAGTGACGCCATTCAACGTCTGTCCGGACAGAGCGGTTTGCATGCTTTGCAGAAACGCAGTCAGCAAAGCGTGCGAATGCAGATCGCCCCCGGACACGCCCGGAGCATTGATAGGGAGATAGGTTGGCAGACCAATGCGGTTCGCCAGGACATTCCAGGGGACTCCGGCGAGAAATTCCCCTTGCACATTGATGCTGCTCACCAAATCAGCATTCGGGATCCCACCACTCACGGCGCGACGTTGTAAAAAGTCGGTCAGTCCAGCCAAGGCCGAGACACTGTGGCCCCGGGTAAGCAGATCGGAGAGGAGTGTCTCGGCGACACTTGGAGTCAAGCTTGGCGTCGCGGATAGGGCAAATGGCGCTTGGTCAAACGTGATCGCCTGTTTACCGAAAAACACACCTATGAGTGCCGCCAACCCGCCGCCGAGACTGTGCCCCGTAAACGTAATGGTTGCGCCGGGATTAGCCGCCAGAACTTGCAGATAGTATTCAGCCGCTTGCAACAGCTGCACAGAACCTATACCGGATGCAAGCAAGATATTGGCCGTGTTGTCTGGGCCGGGCGGCAGGATACCGTCGTTAGGATTCGTGCCTGCAAAGGAAATCACAATCTCGTTGCCACGCTGAAAATACCCAGCTTCAAAGCCAGTGCCTAGATCTCTTTTTCTCTCTTCCAGAGGCTCTAACCAACCATAGCCATTTAGAGTTGGGAACCAATTCTTTTCGGCACGAGTGGATTGATACGCCCGACCAGCCATGAATGCATATTCAAGTTCTGTCACCATGTTACTCTCCCTTTTCCTTAAACAACGTGGCACAGGGACACTGTTCCGCTAACACGTTCTCCTTTTCACAGTATTTGATACAAGCATCATCCGAAGACTGTTTCTTAAACCATCCCAACCCAATCCATCTGCCATTTCCGGCGTCGACCATCTCGCCGCACTGGCTTTGCCCATGCTCCTTCACTGGCTCTCGCAGAATACTCTTGTATTGAGGGCTGACAATATGTCGGTTCAATTCCTTGATCTGCTCTGACGAAACAAAACCAAGTCTCACCAAGTTTTCTACTTCATGTCCAAGAATGTCGAGAGCCACATTGATGGATTGAAACTCGGTGGGAACGTCTTCAAGTGGAATACGCTGCCAGGCTCTGCCGTGGTACTTAAAGAACACATAGGGCGGATTAGGCCGCCCCCACTTGTTGTACGATAGACACAAGTTCGGTTCCGCAATGATATAGGGTGTCCCGTTCAGCACATGCACAGCTAGTAAATAAAAGTTCGTGCGTCCGATGTCTTTGCCGTACTCACTGGTCCACGTAATGGTCTTGTTTGAACCCGGTAGTGTGAAGGCAATGGTATGTTCCTTGATCGGTGGTGGCTGTCCGATTTCATGGCTCCCACCATAAGATTGTGAACGGGTGATAACCAACTTACGCCCGTCATGCAACAGCACTTCCTCTTGCCAACTGTCTCCGCCAAAGCCAAAGAGACCGGCTTCGGCGCGGACTCCAATGCCCGACAGCACCGTTAGCAAACTCGCAACGATCAGCGACCGGTTTAGCCATTTCCCATTCATTAGTCGCCTTCTTCCTAAGGACTAGCCCTTTGCCTTCGGCTGCCGCGCCGCGCCCAAGCTTCCCAGCGCTTGTTGGATCTGCTGCTGCAGGCGTGCCAGCGCGCCGAAGTCCATGGCGACGCGAGTGATGAGATGCCCCTCTACACCTTTCGGAACGGCCTGGCCATCCTTGGCCGTCCTCGCGATCCCTGCAAGCGCCGTAGGCTCGATGAAGCCCAAATCCAGATAGGCGATGCCCTGCGCGACGCCGACGTTGGTGTAGTTGGCTGCACGTGGGTGAGCCGAAGAATCAGAAGGTTTCAACCGGACGTTTAACGCGATGGTCGTGTCTTTCTGCTCGCCCATCAACGCACACTCCTTGACAGTGAGTGAGAGGCCAGAAGAATAGATATAGTAAGATTAAACACTCACGTGACTATTCTTAATTATAAAGTAGCGTGAGTGTAGTGGCCCGTCAGTCGTCTGTCAAGATATGATTCCTGTAAATCGGCTTCCAGAGCCATTTGGAATGGCCCTACACGAAAGTTAGGAGGGATGGCTCACACCTAGAGAAGAGGGCTTCAACTACACCAAGACTGCGCATCTGGTTGAAATCAAATGATGTCAGCTTGGCCCCATGTGACCGCAAGAGAAACCGTACCGTGGTTCCTAATAGGAGAATCTAGAGTTCTCTGCTGGAGGAAACAGATAAGGTGATGATGGCTGCTGGATGAAGAGAGGATTCGATCTGAGGAACGGATTAGCAGAAAATCGAGTACGTCATGAAGTCGCGTTGATTCGAGAGAGGCACCGGCTGGTCCAGCTCATTGCCAGACCAACCGGATGTAGGCGGGTAACTACTGCTATGAACCAGAGCTCTCACTTGTTCATGAGGGAATCCATCGCTCCCTTGGCGCCACCACCGGACACTGACAGCGAAGATAGATTGTCTTTGGTCTGCTTGAGCGTATTCATATTCTTCTGCAGGGCATCGACATTCTTCTGCATGTCGACCAAAGAGGTTCCGATCTGGGTGACGGAATCCTTGAGCCCAAAGAGCCCCTCAGCCGAGGCGACATGCAACGACACCCCTCCCAACACGAATCCGAGCAAGAATGCGGGAATAGCGAATAGAGATAGCGACCGTGCGGTTGTCATGGGTCCCTCCTTGGTTGAATGGCGCTCGACGCCTACTCACATTGCCAGCAGCATGCCTTCACATAGTACCAATCGGACAGGACATTGAGACGAATGCTACCCGAGGTACCTGCCGTACAAAAAGGCCACGAATTGCTTGGCTCCACGCATACGATTTCTTACGTTCTCGTCTGAGACACCTGACTGTCGCAGCTGTTGTTCAAACCTAACCAGCGCATCCTTGAGCTCTTTTCTCAATTCTCTCTCGATGACTCGGTCCAGCACGCTCGGCATAATTTCCCTCCTCGCTCGATTGACTACGCTCCGATCAGGCTACGGTCTTGCCTGGACGGTGTGACACATAGACACCAGGCTCGGAATTCTACAGAACTTGCCAGGGACAAGCCAGTTCTTAAAGCAGAGGAAGCCGTTCGCTAGAGGCACCTTTACAGGCAACGCTAGAGCCGTCTGGCATGGAACAATGTCAGCCCTGCTTTCACTCTTGCCTTAGGCAAGATCGCCTTGTGCATGCGGAAAGTCGGGAGAAATTCGACTGGTTGGTCCCAGCGCACATCCCACCGTTCTCTCGCCAACGTCTCGCGCAATTCAACAGGCCCGACGATAAACGCCGTACCACCCCGCCGCAACGTGCGATTCATTTGTGTGGGGACTGTCGTCAACGCATCCAAAGACCCAAACGAAGCATACGGCACCCAGCAATACAGCAGATCATAGGGCCCACGGTTCGCTGGAGACTGTTCATACCCATCAGCGGGTATCATACGAATTCGTTGAAGCCACTCCCATTGCCGCACGGCGGCACATTGAGTCCAGAGTTGCTGAGCCTGACGCTGTGCGTAAGCAAAGTGCCGGACACTGACCGTATAGTCGCGCGGCCGGTCGAAGAGAATGCATGTAGCAATGACGGCGTCTCCGTTGTCGATGAGGACATGTTCGGCCTGCGATCGTACCATCCCTATCTCACGGTCTTGTTCGCTCAGATCGTCCAGATAGTCCGCAACAAAAGCTTGTGCGGCGAGTTCGTCAATCTCCTCATCGTCGTCCGGAAACAACGGCACCGCCTCAAACGCTTCGGCAGGGAGAATCTTCGGGAACCCTTGCGTGAATACTGTACGCCAATCGACAGGGCTCATGGGACACTCAGGAGAAGACGAGGGCAGCGGATGAAAACCTGTCGTTAACGAGACGACTGTTTCCTTTTCCCGATCCTTCAGGATCAACCGAGTCCCTTGGACCTGCATGCTGCGGTCCAGGGGAAGTAGACGACCGCTTGGGTTCACGTATGAAAGGCCGGCCGTATCATCCGCAAGGGTCGCCTTTTGGACGACCCCAGCTTGTACGGTCAGACATAATCCTTGGCTCTCGTCGAGATAGCGAACCGGAGGATGCTGGGCCGGCAGCCATGTACCAACATGGGATTTCATGGGATTCATGAAATCGGCAAATGGGTCCGCCCCGCTTACTCTCTGCGGTGTGAAAAAACTGCTGAACAAGCGAAATGCCGCCTCAGATGGATAGGTGGGAATCCCGCGATATCGTAACGGCCTCGGAGTGACCTGTCCTTTGTTTTGATCGTCATACAACCCGCGAATCAACTCGAACACCGCTGATCCAGTCCCCGGCAACAGCGACTTGAACAGCTCGACGACCGGGAGAAAATCAATCCGATCCCAATGCATCGAGCCCATGCAGGACATGAAACGAGCCTGCTCAAACCCTCCGTCATCCAACACATACAACGCATCTTTTCGCTGGCGAATCGTCGCCGTCCCTTTTGGATCGATCGTCAGATCCTCATCCCGATAAAACCACCGCACCTCCTCGATCGGTACTCGTAAGGCCCCGGCAGCCAAGGCGCGAAGATCATCGGGAGTGGTCCGCTGCCAATTGGGCTTCGCAGCGAGGTTCAATCTCGTTTCGTTCACCAGTCCGGAAGGTTTAACTCCGACCCACCGCCCCCAATCCAGCCGGACGCGCGCTCGCGTCAGCGCGACGGTCCCTATAGTAGTCGACTCCCATTCACACTCATGCATGGGATGGCCTGCCGGATCGGTGGCGAGAAATCTCCGTCCATCAGGCCGATAGAACACCAGATGCCCGGTCGGAAGGGTTTCGACGTGTCCACCCATCTGATCGAATTGCTTAGCGAGCGTGCGTGATGAGGGAAACCGGAGATGGCCGGGGGTCTTTAGGGCAAATGCAATGGCATTCGAGGGCATTCACTCGCGGAGCTGGCCGCTCCCCAAGACAATGAATTTGCAGCAGGTGAGCTCCTCCAATCCCATAGGGCCCCGCGCATGAACCCGGGAGGTGCTGATACCGATCTCGGCGCCAAGGCCGAATTGATATCCGTCGTTGAGTCGCGTGGATGCATTCACGAGCACGGCGCTGGCATCGACTTCCTTGAGAAATCGCATGGAGCGCCCGTAATCCGAGGTCACGATGGCTTCCGTATGCCGTGACCCGTACTGGGCGATGTGTTCCATGGCCTCATCCATGCTTTTGACGACTTTGACGGCAAGGATCAGATCAAGAAATTCTTTTCCGTAATCCTGGTCGCTTGCCGGCTTCGCTTCAGGAATCAGTTGGCAGGTCTTCGGGCATCCGCGAATCTCAACATGGGCCGCTCTCAGGCTTGTGGCGAGTTTGGGGAGGAGCGTCCGCGCGACGGTCTGATGAACCAACAGGGTTTCCATCGCGTTGCAGGTCGACGGCCGCTGTGCTTTGGCATTGACGCAAATGGCTTCCGCCATCGCCGGGTCTGCTGCGGCATCGACATAGATATGGCATACACCCGCATCATGCTTGACCACCGGAATCGTCGCGTGCTCCGCGATGAGCTTCATCAACGATTCACCGCCGCGCGGAATGATCAAGTCAATGAATCGGTCCTGCTTCAAGAGAATTGGGACCACCTCACGATCGGCACGGTCGACAAAGGTGATCGCGCCGGGAGGGACACCGGCCTTCTCGGATGCTTCGGACAGAATGGCGGCAATCGCGGTATTTGAATGGATCGCTTCACTGCCGCCGCGCAAGACACACACGTTGCCGGACTTCAGACACAGAGCAGCCGAATCCGCCGTCACATTGGGGCGCGACTCGTAAATGATCCCAATCACTCCGATGGGCACACGGATCCGACCAACTTGCATCCCGTTGGGCCTCGTCCACATGGCAGACATCACCCCGACAGGGTCTGGTAACTTCGCGACTTCGCGAACGCCGGCCGCCATCTCTCCGATGCGCTTCTCGGTCAGCCTCAAGCGATCAGCCATCGCTTTCTTGTCAGATGCCGTCTCAAATGCTTTGAGGTCTTGTTCATTCGCCTCGATCAATTCGGCTGACTTCGCCTCGATCGCCTCCGCCATCGCAAGGAGCGCTTGATTTTTAGTCGATGTCGGCAGAGAAGCCAATCTCCTTGCCGCCTGTTTCGCTTTGGAGACCAGCTCCAATACATACTCAGAAGCAGGCAGTGGTTTGGATTCTTCGATCTTCGGATCGGGGACAGTCCGATCTACGGCTTCCATGCTTTTCACCAATGATTCTATGACCTGAGAACGAGACTGACCATACCGTGTGGGTGAGAGACGGGTCAAGAGTCTCAGGGTTGCTTGGTAGGCTGGATCCCTATCAGTGGGCTGATACCGCCTGACCCAAGACTGTTTGAAAGTACTGGATGGTCTTCGTTAAAGCATCCTCTAATTCAACCCTCGGCTCCCACTTCAGTAAGGTTTTCGCGCGAGCGATATCCGGTCGCCTGACCTTAGGATCATCGGCGGGTAGCGGATGGAAGGCAATTTCACTCGATGAGTGAGTCAACTTCAGAATCACGTTGGCGATTTCCAACACCGTGAGTTCCCTTGGATTTCCGATATTGACGGGATCATGAATACTGCTCGCTTGCCTGCCGTTCTGTTCGGTGAAGAAGAACTTCCGGTCGGTCCGCTGCTCGACTGTCTTATCAGAGTCCACGAATAACAGAGCAATGATGCCCCTTACCAGATCGTCCACATAACAAAAACTCCGCGTCTGCATGCCATCTCCATACACCGTGAGAGGCTTCCCTTGCAGAGCCTGCACAATGAAGTTCGACACGACGCGTCCGTCATTGGGTCTCATGCGCGGTCCGAACGTATTGAAGATGCGGACGATCCGTGTGTCCAGACCATGGTAGCGATGGTATGCCATGGTCATCGCTTCTCCGAATCGCTTCGCTTCATCGTAGACACCCCGTGGGCTGATAGGGTTGACGTTTCCCCAATACGACTCGGGTTGCGGATTCACGAGCGGGTCTCCATACACCTCCGACGTACTGGCCAGCAGAAAGCGTGCTCCCTTGGCTTTAGCCAACCCTAAGGCCTTATGCGTCCCCAATCCCCCGACTTTCAATGTCGCGATGGGCATGTCGAGATAATCTTGGGGGCTTGCAGGAGAGGCAAAGTGCATCACCGCATCAAGATGGCCCTCGACATGAACATAGTCGCACACGTTGTATTTAATGAACGAAAATGAACTGTTACCCATTAAATGAGCGACGTTCTCAACTTTTCCGGTGCTGAGGTTGTCCATGCAAATGACATGATGCCCTTCGCTGATGAGCGACTCGGCAAGATGGCTTCCCAGAAACCCGGCCCCACCTGTAACTAAAATGCGCATATTCCGGACTCCTCTCAGTTTGGATTCGGTCAAGTTTATCACAAGTTATATGAGAGCAAGAAGCCACAGCTTTCTCCAGGACAGATTCTAGTCGGTCTAGTCATAACATCACGTAGCCGTAGGGATCATGAAAGGCCGCCAACTCGTCCCCCTGTGGCCTATGGGATTGTCTCCGGTGAGGAAGGACCCGTAGGCTCTCGTGGCAAAGACGGATCCATCGGAGGAGGAGAATCAGTCGGATCCGTTACATGCCCAGGAGAATCCACAGATTCTGAGGCGGGTTCTCCCGGAACCATTGATTGGTCGGATACGGGTGGTTGTTCACGGACCGGAAGCGGTCCGGTCATAGAGCCCGTGACTACGGCCATGGAGGGATTGGGATGCTGGAATACCCAATCGTAATGGGTCGGTTTACCGAGGAAATGGCGGACAGCAGGTGGGAACTCGCCCTGCTTGATCGGCGTGTGCCTACTTTTGCTTCGGACACCCATGATCCCCCCCGTGGGTGCCCGCAGCAGTTCCCACTCACCATGCCCAACCGGATCGAGATAGACCTTCCTAAGAAAAGGCTTGGGTGGCCTCGTGAGTTCAGCGAGTGTTTGAGGATACACCTCGCCGGGCATGACTCTTCCGGCCTTTGCACTGGCCGAGTAGAGGGCCAACGCTGTTTGGATCTCGATACCTTTGGCCAGTAAATCCGCCTCTAGCTCCCGTTGCACCATTGTCTTCCACTGCCGGGCCGCCATCGTCAAGGTAAGCCCCATCAGCGTGACAGCGATCATCACCATAAGGTACGAGAATCCTGCCTCTTGACGCCTCGGCAATACGGAGATCCGCCTCACCGTCTCTCACTCCTGGTCCACCGCCGCTTTCGCTTCTTTCGCCTCTTTCGACAACGACACCGTTTGGTCCACACGTGTGCCGGTATCGCGTATGGTCACGCTCTCTGAGGTGATCGCCTTGAGGACCAGATGACCGTCGATGCGATCACCGACTTTGAGGACCTTCACTTCATCTTCTTTGCTGAGCACCGCCATCTCTTTGTTTGTTTTCCGACCTTCGCCCAGACGCAGAAATCCCAGATATCGATACGGCCCCAATTCCATCGCTTCTGCCTGTTCCATCAAGGGTTCGGCTTGTGCTAACCCCTGCTGGTTCACCGGGGCCGAACTATTGCTGGTGGGAAAGGTTCGGTCGGAACGGGGCACCGTGAAAATGTTGCGAGGCGTTGTGAAGGTTGCCGCACGTTGGGCTCCAGTGGACGCAAGGAGGCCGAGGTTTACGCGCAAGCCGGTTCCCGTCATCGCGTCGTGTCGACCCGATGAAGCGGAACCGGAGACGTTCGTGAGCGGGACACGCACCGGCTCCTCCAGCAGCCGCCATTGCCAGACAGCCAGTCCTGCCCACAGAAGGATAAGTGAGGCAGCGAGAATCGTCTTCTTCTTCGAATCCATGGCTAAGGGACGGCCTCCTGCACGCCGGGCCTCTCGGTATCGGAGCGAAGATACGCCGCGATCTTGATATTGAACGTCAACAGCGCGTCTGGCGCACCCCCGGACCGAGCCAGTTCTAGGTCTTCGATAAACACCATCTCTTCCGCCGTCTCAAGATCATAGATAAATCGGCGGAGATCTTCGTATCGCCCACTCATCGCCCCCTGTAACAATCCCTTGCTCGTGTTCGCGACAAGAGTGGCCTCGGTCTTGTAGGACAATGCCGGTAGGGTGACTCGATCACGTTTCGCTTCCTCTGAAATCCCCAGCGCCAAGGGAGCAAAGTCTCGTTCAGCGGGAAGCGCTGCCCATATTCGGCCCAGGTCTTTTCTTGCATTTCTGGCCTCTCGATGATGCATCAACGACTGTCGCGTCGCGCCCCATTCCTTCTCTAAACGCTCTCGTTCGGATTGGGCGCCTTCCACACCGATTGTGTGCACGACAAGGAGCATCAGAAGTAGACCCAGGGCTGCCGCGCCCCATGGAAGCAATGGTGCAAAAGGATGCTGCAACACGATGATCAAGCGATCTTTCATCTCTCAAGCTCCGCCCAACGGTATCGCACCGTAATATCGAACTCCACTAAACCGTTCGATCCAACACGGTGGTGAGCCAATACCGGATCCTGAAACGTGGAGTGGTCCTCAAGCCCCACGGTAAAGGTCGTGATGTCCTCCAGGCTCATCGCCGACCCCGCGAGTCGAACCGTCGAACCAGCTTGATCGAGTCGCACACTACTCAGTGCCAGGCGTGAGGGAACGGTTTGTTCTAGTTCGGTCAGAAACTTCGTCCACGAAAATATTCTCTTCTCAAGCAGTTGATTGGCCAACTCGACCTCGAAGCGCAATCGTGTCAAGCCCTCCTCGGACATGTCTATTCCCTCGCGCCTAGCCTCCGCAATCAAGCCAAGATCCTGCTGCCGAACTCGATCCAGTTCAGCTTCGATGGTCTGGTTTTCCTGATACGCCAGGATCGCTTGCCTGAGATTCCAGAGAATACCCAACGCCAGCAAGGCGCAACTACCGATCAACAGGAGTCGAAGCGGGGCCATCACAGCTCGGTATCGGCGGCCCAGATTTATCTGAAACCGGTCAGGAGCACCGCCCGGCAAGGGAATAGACCTGAGTGGATCGATGAGTTTTCCGATGAGAACATTCGTGAGCGCCACGTTACGCCACCCCCGCCATCGCCGCCAGCGATGGCATTCCTCGATGACTCCCAGTCGCCACCCATCCAAGTGCCTCGACTGATTTCCAGTCGAGTTGTTCCACCGAGACTCGGAGTTCTACCTCCATCTGCTCTTGTAAAGCTGCCATGTCTCCATCCGCACAGATCACGGCTTCTTTAATAACCGCGGAGGGATGTTCCTGTCGGCAGACCTCCAGCGATGCACCGCATTCATCGAGAATCTTTTTCAACAACTCGGGCTTCGCCGGCACCTCGCTTGCTCCCACACCCAAGAGCTTGCATCGGTAAAACAGCAACCGCCCTCGCTGGGACACCATGGTCGTCAGGGCTCGATCAGAGACACTGACCCACAGCACATCGCGACGTCGCCAATCAGACCAGCCGGAAGCCCTCCGCCAGAGATTAAACAGCCGTAGACTTGTGACCCCCACATCGTGAGGGATCAATCCGACGGATTCACAAAGAGACTCATATTGTCTCAGTACTGTTTCCTGAACCGCCACCGCCAAAACTGTGTAGATTCGCGGGGTGTCGCACCGTCGATCATGAAATGCCTGAAACACAATCTTGGCCCCATTGAGGGGAAACAGCTGTTCTTGACCCAGCCGCCATCGAATCAGCGCCTCGCGTTCCTCACGGCGAACGGGCAACTGTTCCAGGTGCAGCACCGTCGCTCTGACCGCGGTGTCTGGAAGCAGCATGGTGATCCGCCGAGGAAGAGCGGAAAGACCTGACGCCCCAACAATGCGATGATCTGATCCTGAACCGGTCAAGGCCCGGATACGACTTGCCAGTGGCGCAAGCTCCGCCAAGTTTTCGTCGGTGGCAGACGGTTTCACCATGCCATCGGAAAGGGCCGACATCGTGCACCGGTGTCGGGAGTGCCCGCGCCAATTCCGTTCAGTCTCGGCCCACGCAATCGAATCAATGCCGAACTTTAAACAGTGGTGGGGCCGGCTGCTGACCCATTCCCACATCGTGTTATCCTTCCTCGCTGAACGTGACACGATTGACTTCACGCAGCGATGTCTCGCCATTCAACATTTTTTTCAGTGCCGATTGCCGAAGCGTGATCATTCCGTCAGTGACCGCCCGGTAACGGATTTCAGAAAGCGGCCGATCCGCAAGGATCATCTCTTTGATCTCATCCGTCAGATCGAGGAATTCCGTAATGCATTTTCTTCCTCGATACCCTGTCCCATGACATTGCGGACACCCTTTTCCTTCGTAGAACGTCGTATCCTTGTACTGTTCATAGTCCAACCCTGCTTCTTCGATAAGGGCCTTCTGGGCTTTGACCGGCGTTCGACACGAGGCGCAAAAGATTCGGACCAGTCGCTGGGCCAACACACAGTTGAGTGCGGACAGAAAATTATAGGAATCGATCCCCATCGACGCGAATCGCCCGATCACGTCGAATACGTTGTTCGCATGAACGGTCGTCAGGACAAGGTGGCCGGTCATAGCCGACTGGATCGCGATCTGGGCTGTTTCGGCATCTCGAATTTCACCGACCATGATCTTGTCCGGGTCATGGCGAAGAATGGACCGGAGCCCTCGGGCAAAGGTGAGGCCTTTCTTTTCATTGACTGGAATTTGCACCACCCCCGGAAGCTGATATTCAACAGGGTCTTCGATCGTGATCAGTTTGTCTTCAAGCGTGTTCATCTCCGATATGGCGGCGTACAACGTCGTCGTCTTGCCGCTTCCGGTAGGCCCTGTCGCCAACACCATGCCGTAGGGACGGGCAATCGCTTTCCGGAATCGTTTGAGATCTTCCGGATTGAAACCGAGCCGTTCGAGCTTCAAGGACGACACTCCGGTCGCAATGGAATCGCGGTCCAGTATCCGGATCACCACCGATTCACCGAAGACGCTGGGCAGGATAGAGACACGAAAATCCACGGTCTTTCGATCCAGCCTCATTCGAAAACTTCCATCCTGCGGCACTCGACGCTCGGCGATATCGAGCTCGGACATGACCTTCAGACGCGACACCAAGGGCGCGTGCAATCGAATATCCAGGGGCTCCATGGCTGGAATCAGAATGCCATCGACACGAAGTTTGACTTTGGTTGCGCGGTCTGCAGCCTCAATGTGAATGTCGCTGGCCCGGCGCTGCATCGCGCTCAGCAGGATAGAGTCCAGCAGCTTTACGGCAGGACTCTGATCCTCTCCCGCTTGATCGAGGGCTGCCACCTCTTCTCCTCGATCATCTTCTTTCACCAAGACCGATCGATACTCCGCTTCGAGCTCGCGGAGCGCTTGGCTGGAGCCCGCGCTACGGTCCAACGCGGACAGGATTGCGCTCTTAGAACTGACGATCAGCTCCAGCGGCTTTCCGATCATGAGTTCCAATTCGTCGAGGCCCAACAAATTTTGAGGATCCGCGACGGCAATGGTCATCACACTGTCTCTCTCGGCGATGGGGACAAACGGAAATCGCTGCATCAACCTGACGGAAATCGTCTCGTAGTAGCGGGGATCGACTTGAAAACTCGTCAGCGGATCGTAGGGAAGCCCGTATTGAGTGGCCAGTGCATGAGCCAACTGATCCTCCGAGAGGAGCCCTTCGCAGACCAGCGTGTGTCCTAAGGCTGCCGTGACACCTTTCAATCGGTGCAGCACGTCCTCGACCGTCTGTCGTGCAAGGAGGCCCTGGCTGACGAGGACCTCCGCGAGAGAAGGCCGAGCAAGACTACGCAGCATGCGCAAACTCCCAGGTCATCATCACATCGTTCTGATCCACAAACCGATTGTCCCAATCTACCCGCCAACCGTTCCCGCCATCTGAAAGACCGGTAGATACATCACGATCACGATCCCGCCCACCAATATTCCCATCACAAGCAACAGAGCCGGCTCGATCCACGTCGTAAGCTGGGTAAGCCTGGTATCGAGGTCGGCTTCATAAAACTCGGCGACATCCCGCAACATCGTATCGAGAGAACCCGTTTCTTCGCCTACCGACAACATCTCGATCGCGAGTTTCGGAAGCACCTTCGGACGGTCCAAGGCAACGGCCAACGTCGTTCCCTCGCGGATCTCATTGGATGCCCCAATGAGTGCGTGCGAAACAAAGCGGTTCGATACGGCTGCACGCGCACCCTGCAACGCATCGACGAGAGGCGTTCCGCCCGCCAGAATAGTTCCGAGTGTTCTCGTAAGCTGCACGGTATTATGTTTCACGGAGATCGGACCCACGAGGGGAAGTTTCAGCACAAGACGGTCGATGACAAGATGCCCTGCGGCCGTGGCATAGTAGGCGTGTATCCCTAACACGATGCCGATCACCGCAATACCGGCGGGCAATCCCCAAACCTCTACGTGGGTCACGACGTCGAGTAAGAGTTGAGTAGCCCATGGGAGAGTCCTCGCTGCCTCTCCGTAGACTGACACGAATGTCGGCATGACATAGGTCAGGAGAAACCCGATCACGGCCATGCCAATAAACACGAGGAAAATCGGATAGGAGATCGCCTTCGTGACTTTTTGACGAAGCCCGATCATCAGCTTCAAGTACGTGATATATCGCTGGAGGACTTCAGGAAGATTGCCTGATTGCTCTCCCGCCTTCACCGTCGCAACATAAAGCTCCGGAAAATACATCGGGTGTCTCATCAATGCATCAGAGGCAGATGCTCCCCCTCGAATGTCTTCTCTCACCTCACGTAACGTCTGCTGAAATCCGGCATGGCCTGCACGTTCAATCAACAAATCCCACACCCGTAAGATCGGCAATCCCGACTTGACGAGCGCGAGCAGCTCTTGATTGAAAACCAAAAACTGCCCCAGCGGAAGCCCGCTCCATGACCAAGACTTGCCCGTCCTCACCGAGACCATTCCACGACGGTGAAGATTGAACACCAACAAGCCTTGTGCCTCTAGTTTGGCACGAACGTGCGATTCCTCCTCCCCTTCCAGGTGCCCCTGGATCATGGAGCCATCAGGTCGTGCAACGCGGTATGCAAATACTGCCATAGCGGTGGACCTTCGAGACTCGCGGACTAGCCCGTTCCACGCGACTACATTCGCTCGTGTTCGGACTCGCTGGTGGATGATTCAGTAAGCCAGAGCACCTGACCAGCCTGAATATGGTCATTGGAAAGCGCATTGATCTCCATGAGGCGCTTTACGGACGTACGATGCCGTTGCGCGAGGCTCCAGAGCGTATCTCCAGGCTTGATCAACACGGGTAAGTCAGTGGTCATGGTTGACGGTCGAGCGGTGCTCGGAACTGCACCGACCGAAGAGTCTCTCGACAGATGAATTGCCGGCTGGGAGATGACTCCGGTGCTTTCCCCAATATCATCCGACAGGGCTTCCTCCTGAAGGCTCATGGTCGCCAATTCCAGTTGACTCTCTCTGGGGAACGCCATAGCTGTAGGCATTTCTCCTGCGGTGTGCCTTCCCATCTTAGATTGGTACTTTTGGAGCTGCTTCAGTTGGCTCTGAAGGGCGGCGCCGGTCCGCCGGGCACGATCTCGCTCAGTACGCGAACTCGCCAACTCTTCTCGTTGAAGATCAATGACATGGCGGGCTTCAGTCAACCGACGTTCCGCCTCTCGAATGCGCCCCTCAAGTTGAGCCCGAGTAATTTGCGCATCGGTGAATTCTTGGCGCCGTGTTTCAACCTCCACTCGCAAATCGACAAGGGCCCGCTGGGCATCATTTAGCGATGTTTTGAGTGCATCCACGGTGAGTTGGAGATCCGAGGTTTCCTGCTCAACAAGCGGTTCAAATGAGCTACACGCCGATATCCCAAGTAAAAGGATCCCAACGGCAGTATTCCTCCCCATCCCGCCTCGGGATACCTTGTCTCTCAACCAAAATTTATTCCTCTCATTCACCATTTGTTATAGGGAGTTCCATTCGTCCCAACAAGGTCTGAGCCGGAATACACATCAAAGATACCACCCTCGGTCGGTTCCATAATCTCTTGCCAAGAACTCGACGAATTCGTGAAGGGATCTTTGGGAAGGCCCCGTAGATACCCCGCCGCTACCAGACCATCTAACGACGGAGGATACTTCCCCTGATCGGCTCGGTGGTGATCCAGTAACTCGCGCAGCGTGAAAAGATCTTGTCTCAACACCGTCTCCTTGGCTTTGAGCAACGATGACTGATAGGACGGAACCGCGAGCGTGGCCAAAATGCCGACAATGGACACCACAATCATGAGTTCGACAAGCGTAAAACCCTTCGTGTTCCATTCGCTCACTCTACCAATCCTGGTACTTAGTGCCATCGAGCGCGGTCGCCTCGCTTTGCGTCATCACATCGTAGATATCTTCGCCACACCAACTAGTCGGCTTCGGGCGATCCTTGTAACAGCGCAAGAGCCAATCAGATTTACCCGTCAAGGGGTCGATCGGCATGACTCGCAAATAGCGCCTCGTCGTGGTGCCTCGAACCGTCGCTTCCTGCCCCGTTAACTTCACCCCCAACAGCACCTCGAGAGACTTCGGATAACCATACGGCCCGGTGACGTCCTTGCACGTGAGCTTATTCTTGACACACACGGCTCCAAGTAGGATCTCGCCGTCACGATTCCATTCCAGCTTGAACACATCGATCGCGCTACGAATTGTCCGAAGATGCTGGCGCAGTTCGATCTCCTGGGCTCGTTTCGTCGATACTTTACTCAGAGGCATGGCGACCGAGGCCAAGATCACAACGATGGTCATTGTGACGAGAATCTCGATGAGTGTGAGGCCGTCCTCCCTCACCGCACCTTCACCACTCCTGTCCCGATTTCTGAAGCAGCCGCCCGGCCATCACCCTCTGCAGCCATGAGCTCAACACGCACCGGAGACACCCCAGGCGATTTTGCGACAAAGACAATGCTCGCCGACCGAGGAGTAGGCCCGTTGGGAAGGGCCAGTCGAAACGCGATACTTCCCACGGCTTCTTTTTGATCCCCTGAAGAGGATCCCGACGAGCCGACAAGTTCCGCTTGGCCAAGCTGTTTGAACTCAAGAATCTTCGGGTCATACTCGAACTTGAAGATGTGTTGGTCCGATGGGTCGAGCCGCCCATCTAGGATCGACAACTTGATTTCTCGACCGGTCTGAACCGCCGATTCATTCGGCCGGATGGCTAGTCGGGGATCGGGAGCCCCCTGTTGAGCCAAGGAACGGGTTGGGCTGGCCACCCCGACCGTTTTCGCGGCACTGCCGCCCTCCATGAGATGGTCCCCATACCCCGTCCCCAACGGCGAGGACATTTTCCGCGCAGGGATCGAAAACATGGGGCCGGTGGTATAGGTCGATTCCGTCCCGGACCAGAACGCTTGCGTGCTGGGCGTCGGAGGGGTCATGTTCTGCACAATGTGCGGTGTGATCGTCAAAATCACTTCGGTGGTGACTCGGTCCGTCCTGAACGAACTGATGAGGTTTCCGATTACAGGAAGGTCGCCAAGCCACGGGACCGTCACTCTGGTCTTCCGATCCTCCTCTTGCAAGAGTCCGCCCAGTATGATGGTTTCCCCGTCCTTTATGCTCAGCATCGTTTCAGCAGATCGATTGCCGAATTTGAACTGCGTGATGGGCGGGGAGGCCTGCAGCGTGATTTGCTCGCCGAGCCGAATCACTTCGATCTTCATTTTCAATCCGAGCTCACCCCCCAACCGGATGGAAGGTTCCACCGTCAGTTTGACACCGGTATCTCGAAATTCAATCGACGTCACCGTCGATGTGGTCGGCACGGCACCCGTCGCGGCTTGACCGGGTAAGACGTTCGTGGTCGACAACAAGATCGGCTGCTTGTCGCCGATGTTGATTTCCGCCTTCTTGTTGTTCACGACCCGGATTTTCGGCGCGGCCAGCGTCTTCGCATCCGTGATCTGTTTGAAGAAATCGAGCTGGACATTCGTCGGGAGTTTGAACAGATAATTATCCGGCCCTAGATTGGCCAACTGGCGATAGGTGAATTGCTGTGCCAGTGTCCCGGCAATCACGCCCGCAGGGCCGGGCGGAACCATGGCGCCGGCTACCTGTTTTGGATATGTCAGTCCATAGGTCTGATTGACGGTTCGATTGACCTCCAACACCTCGACGTCAAAGAGCACTTCCGACTCCGGACGATCATTGGCCAGGATGATTTTCTCAGCCATCTGAATTTTTTCAGGCTGGTCACGGATCACAATGGTATTCAGCTGCTCGTTGGCATGCATACGTTTTGCATCGAGCATGCTTTTCAGCAGCGTCAACATGTCTTTGGACTTCGCGTTCGACAGATAAAAGGTCCGAATCATCAAGTCCTGATATTGTTCCTGCTTCTGTTTCGTATTGGGGCTGATGATCAGCACCCCTGGAGTGGCCATCCTGGAAAATAGGCTGTTGCTGTTGAGAAGGAGCTGCAGCGCGTCGTCAAACGGCGTGTCCTGAATCGAAATCGAAATCGGATCGTTCCTGACGTCCTTATCGAAGATCAAGGTAAACCCACCCGCCTTTGCCACTCCTTCCAGTACTTCCTTAATCCCCGCATTCCTGAATTTGAGCGTGACAGGCTGCTTCATCCGATCACTCCTCAGGAGAGCCTGCTGCTCCTCCGTCAACCTGCTGATGCTCTCGAGAGGCTCCCGAAAGGTTGGGTCCAGTTCAGCGGAGCGAGTAAAGCCATCCATCGCCTCTTCGATTCGTCCTAGTTGCGACAGGCGTTCCGCTTCGCGATAGTATGATCGAGATTCCTTCAAGCGAACGGCTTCCTGGAAGCCGGCCTGATGCTCGGCGTTCGAAGGCTCGATCGTGAGCGCCCGCTTAAATTCTTCAAGCGCCAGATCGGCTTGCTTTTCTTTCAGAAACGTACGGCCGCGCTCAGCATACGTGGCCGCGGTGCGTTCGCGGGCCAACGCGTACTTAGTCTGCAAAGAAGCATTAAAAGGATCATCCTTTAACGCGAGGCGATAGGCGAGACCGGCTTCTTCCCAACGTTGCGCAGCCAAGTGATGATCTCCACGTTTCACATCAGGAGACACCACCAGCGCGCAACCAGCGATCCCAAAGATTCCTAAGGGCCTGGCAAACTTCATCGCCCGACCAAAGAGACGCGCGGTCATATGACGAGCCTCACCCTTGTTTCTGCGCACACATTCGGCACAGCAGCAGAAATTCAGCCTGCCGATAATCAATTTTCTTATACTACGGATTACGGCTGGCTCAAAGAAAAAGGCTAGAAACTGAGGGAGGGAGTTGAGGAGTTACACATTCACGGTACGATAATCGGGTACTTATATGTTCTCATTAGGCTTTTCTGTTGTCTATGAACTCGGATGATCCTTAGAGACGCCAGTATTTTAGAGAAGAAGGGATTTGCCTCGGGTCAAGGATGCTCTTGACGTCGATCACGACGCCCTGTTTTCGATTCCGAAGAGGCTTGAGCAGATCCTTTAAGCTCACATCGGCGAACTTCTTATGTGCGACAGCCACGATCAGTCCGTCGAGATCTTTCAACTTGTTCCATTCGACGAGATGAATGCCGTACTCTGCCATTGCCTCTTCAGTTTCTGCGATAGGGTCATGCACCAGCACTTCGATCCCATATTCACGAAGCTCATGAATGATATCGGGCACCTTGCTGTTACGAAGATCGGGCACATTTTCCTTGAACGTCAAACCGAGCACCCCTACTCGTAGTTGATTCGCAGGGCGTGACAGCTGGCTGAGCAACTTCATGGTATGTTCTGCCACAAACTTTCCCATACCATTGTTGATGCGCCGGCCAGAAAGAATGACCTGGGGATGGTAGCCCACTGATTCCGCCTTGGAGGTCAAATAATAGGGATCCACGCCGATACAATGACCACCAACGAGGCCGGGCGAGAACTTGAGGAAATTCCACTTCGTCCCAGCGGCTTCAAGAACGGATGTCGTATCTATTCCCAGTCGATGGAAAATCAGTGCCAGCTCGTTCATCAACGCAATGTTCAGGTCTCGCTGAGTATTTTCGATGACTTTGGCCGCCTCCGCCACCTTGATGCTTGATGCGCGATAAATACCAGCTTTCACCACCAGCGCATAGGTCTCCGCTACGATATCCAGCGATTCCAGGTCTTGCGCCGATACCACCTTCGTAATCTTTTCGAGCGTATGTTCCTTGTCCCCTGGATTGATCCGCTCCGGCGAGTACCCGATTTTGAAATCAACGCCGGCTTTCATTCCCGAAGTTCTTTCTAGAATCGGCAGACACACTTCCTCCGTCGCGCCGGGGTAGACAGTGGATTCGTACACCACGATGGTGTCTGCAGCCAAGTTCCGCCCGATCAGCTCTGATGCCTTCTGCAACGCCGTCAGATCCGGCTGCAATGCCTCATTGATAGGGGTTGGAACTGCAACAATAATGAATTGTGCAGCCTTGAGGTCCGACGGCTCTGACGTATACCGAACCTGCGTAGCTTTCAGATCCTTTTTCGATACTTCCCCCGTCCGATCGATTCCCTTACGTAATTCGTCAATTTTCTTTTTGTTGACATCAAACCCAACGACTGGGGCAATCTTCCCAAACGCCACTGCGATCGGAAGACCGACATAACCCAATCCTACAACAGCGATAGAACGCGACGGTCGTTTCTTCATATAACCCCCAGGTCTGAGAGGATGTGAACGACGTTAACAATGGCAGAAGACTCCGCGATCGTCAAGGAACAGATGGGCTTTATCATCTTTGATTCTTTCTAAGATGACCTGTCATGACGAGAGCTATCTTTGACGCCGATCGAACCTGGAAGCAGAGCGGGTCTCACCTGGGCGTGAGTGAACTTCGTCGCCTCAGGAGTTCGAGGAAGCGAACATCTGGCCAAAGCGGCTGGTCACGGATCTCTCTAGACAAACCTACGCTCTTGGAGGGTTTACGAAGGACAGGCTAAGACCTGCCTGTGGACAGGAACTGATCCAGCGGGTTCACGGGACGTTGCAGATGAATAATACACACGCCTGTTGCTCGATCCAATTTGAACGTCATTCCGGTATCGATGCAACTAAGCCAGAAGTCAGTCCGCTAGGATTACGCATTCGCGATTTGGTGTAGGGGCCGGAGACAAAAGTCTGGATACCACCTGGACCTGGCTCTTGGTTCAGCTCCCGTGCCGTTGCCACCATTCACGAGCCCTCACCTGGTCAAAAAATACTTTTGCTGACCTCGTTCGAATAAGCGCTTTCATTTCCCGCAACGTCATAGGCCGTCACGACAAAAAAGTATGTTGTCCCGAATTGCAAACCTATTGCTTGGTAAGTGGTCACACCTGCTCTGAGCGTGGCAATGGGAGCTCCATAGGCTCCTGAAGATGTTGCTCGGTACACTTTGTATCCGGCCAAATCTTTTTCGCTATTTGCGCTCCACGTCAGAGTTGCGGAAGAACTCGATGGAGCATTCAGAGTCAAAGTGACGATCACGTTTTTGGTTATCCCCCCGCTGGTCAGCCTAATTGTGGTTGAATTGTTTCCCTGAGTGGCGCTTGCCGTGTTTACGTTTGCCGTAATGCTTCCACTCTTCGATCCAGAGGTCGGACTGATCGACAGCCAGGCGGCATCGTCACTCGCAGTCCACGTTCCGTTTGAACCCAGGGTGATCGTCTGGGCCGCAGGGTTTGCGGCTCCCTGAGTTGCCGTAAAGGCGAGGTTATTGGACGATACCGTCAATGAAGCGGCAGAAACCGTTAAGGACACACTAATAGTTTTTGTGGTGCCTCCACTGGTCACAGTGATAGTGCCGGTATTTGTTCCGACCGGAACGTTCCCTAAATTAACGCCCGCCGAGATGTTTCCATCGCCCGAACCCGAGGTCGGACTTAGCGTGAGCCAGGCCGCATTGTCGCTGGCCGTCCAACTCCCGTTCGAGGTGATGGCCACAGACTGGCTGGATGGATTAGAGCCGCCCGACACGCCTGTATAGGTCAGTGACGAAGGGTTTAGTGTGATCGAGGTCGGTGCCGGAGTCACGGTAAAGGTCACTGGGATCGACACGCTGGGTGCCCCCGAGGCACTCAGGGTGATCGCCGCCGTGTGGGTCCCCGCTGTCAGCGACCCAGTAGCCGCACTCACGGTCAGCGCCCCCGGGCCGGTGCCGGAGGCCGGCGACAGGACCAACCAGGCCGCATTGTCGCTCGCACTCCACGTCAGGGTGCCTCCCCCCGTGTTGCTGATGCTCAGGGTTTGGGCCGCGGGATTCCCGCTCCCTTGCTGCGCGGTAAACGACAGGCTGTTGGGGCCGGTCCCGATCGCCGGCGGCACGGGCGCCGGAGTCACGGTAAAGGTCACTGGGATCGACACGCTGGGTGCCCCCGAGGCACTCAGGGTGATCGCCGCCGTGTGGGTCCCCGCTGTCAGCGACCCAGTAGCCGCACTCACGGTCAGCGCCCCCGGGCCGGTGCCGGAGGCCGGCGACAGGACCAACCAGGCCGCATTGTCGCTCGCACTCCACGTCAGGGTGCCCCCGCCCGTGTTGCTGATGCTCAGGGTTTGGGCTGCGGGATTCCCGCTCCCTTGCTGCGCGGTAAACGACAGGCTGTTGGGGCCGGTCCCGATCGCCGGCGGCACGGGCGCCGGAGTCACGGTAAAGGTCACTGGGATCGACACGCTGGGTGCCCCCGAGGCACTCAGCGTGATTGCTGCCGTGTGGGTCCCCGCTGTCAGGGCGCCGGTGGTAACGGTCAATGTGACCATACCATTGCCCATGCCAGAAGCTGGACTCAAAGTTAACCATCCCATATTAGCGGTGGCACTCCAGTTTAATGTTCCACCGCCGCTGTTGGTAACGGTGACGATTTGAGCTGGCGGATTGCCTTGGCCTTGCTGTGCATTGAAAGAAAAGCTCGTGGAGCTTATTGCCATGGAAGGACCGGGTGTCGGTGGAGGCGGAATAGGTGTGGGCGGAGGGGCAAGTTGCGTCAATTCCGGCATCGTAGACATCAGCCGCCGCATAGGGGCTGGAGACTGCTTGAGAAGGGGATTAGGCGATGGTGCCGCCATCGCATTCGCACTAGAGGTGGCCGGAGCAGATACAGATGATCCTACGGGTGCTGAGGTATCCTTGGCAGCAGTCACGCTTGGACTTGAACTGAGTGGAGACGTGACAGTCGCCTGCGAGTTCTGAGATACGGACTGTGAAACCCCGACAGGAGTCGTTAAAGGGGCCGGTGGTGTAGCACGGCTTATCTCCGCCTGCGGTTGAGGTACGGGTTTTTTGAGGAGACTGTGAGGGGTGGGTGCTGTACTCGTAGGCGCGGACACTCCCGATATCGCTCTACCGTCGATTGGGCGAGAATCACTAAATCTCCCCTGAGTAGTGCCCTGCTGGACCATGATCGTACGTCCATCATCCGCCGCTAAGACTGGTTGTATTGATAAAATCGCGGACTCAAAAATCACCTGGAACGCGCCGAGGCCGGCGACGAGGAATAACAATCGCTGAATATTCTGGCGCATTGTCGGGAATCCTCCAAATAGACTGCGACCTGTCGTTAATGTAAGACACAAGGCTAGGCCCAGAGTTGAGCAAGTTGAATGCCCTTGCAAAGGGAGACAAAGATCTTGCCGATCTTGAGGGCTAAATGAAGAGGATTCTATTGGTTTTGAGGGAAAGCGAATCTCTGGGTGGTGTTCCGAGGGAGATGGCCTCAGTTGGGAAGGAGAAGCGTTTTGCTCTCATAATTGTACACATAAAGTGATAGTTGATACTTTATGATGCAATTGCTTAATGTAGAATGAATAAATTGAATTTTCAATGGGATCGATGCCAGGATATTATTGATATTGCTGGAGTCTATTTTGGCGTAGGTTCCTGTATAAACCTGACTACCTCTCACAAGTCCGGACCAGCAAAAAGGGACGGGGTTGAGCCGCAGTACATCAAGCCGAGGAAGCCGGATCAGAATGCATTCGATGAACGATTCAACCGTACGTTTCGCATGGAAGTGCTCAATGCCATATGTGTTCGAGTCGCTGGATCAGGTCCAAGAGATCAGTGCAGAGTGGTTACAGAGTGGCAACGAGGCGCGGCCTCATGACGCGTTGGTAGGCCTCCCCCCTGCCATGTCTCGGGCTCAATGTGAAGCCAGAAATTGTCTCTTAGAAGTGTCCTTGACGGGGGAGTCTACAAAAGCACCGAGTTTCCAGCTTACAGCGTTCCCGTTTCTGAGCAGCGCCAGGTAGAACCCCGCAGAATTATAAAATTTTAATTCTACGCCTTCCGATAGCCTTAGGTCGTTCCATTGTTATAAAATTGCTTCCTACTTTGATCTGCATTTTCATAAGACAGCTCTATCGTAGCCCCCTCCAAAGGTGGGTTGTGATTTCCAGCAGTTGTGGGAAAGTGTAGAACTCGTGAGCAAGTTCCCCAACACCTAAAGGAGATCTGTGGATGAAAGACTTTTTGCCGTTTCATAGGTCTGACGTGGGTGAAGAGGAGGTATCTGAAGTTGTGGATGTCCTCCGGTCAGGATGGCTGACGACCGGCCCAAAGGTTAGAGAATTTGAGCGAGAATTCGCCGCGATGGTTGGAGCTGAACACGCAATCGCAGTTAATTCCTGCACGGCCGCACTTCATCTCGCCCTTGAAGCAGCCGGCGTCAGTGAAGGAGATGAGGTATTGGTTCCGACCATGACCTTTGCCGCAACGGCCGAGGTAGTCACCTACTTCAATGCACGACCGGTTCTGATCGATTGCATGCAAGATACGCTGAATCTGGATACGGATCGCATCGAATCGGCCATCACGAATAAGACGAGAGCGATTATCCCCGTCCATTTTGCTGGGCATCCGTGCGACCTCAAACCAATTCACACGATAGCACGGGCACATAACCTACATGTAATTGAAGATGCGGCGCACGCCTTGCCGGCGCGATATCACGGCAAGATGATCGGCGGTATCTCTGACGCCACTTGTTTTTCGTTCTACGCAACGAAAAACATCACCACTGGCGAAGGAGGAATGATTACTACCAATAATGCTGAGTGGGCTGCCCGCATGCGAATGATGAGCTTGCATGGTCTCAGTCGAGATGCCTGGAATCGCTACTCTGCTCAAGGCTCTTGGTATTACGAGATACTTTCTCCGGGTTTTAAGTACAATTTAACCGATATCGCTGCAGCGCTCGGGTTGGCCCAGTTGAAGAAGTGTGAGCGGTTTTGGAAGGGACGCGAACGGTACGCAGCCCTGTATCGGGACGGTTTTCAGGATGTCCCCGAAATTATTTGTCCTGAGACAGCTTCTCATGTACAACATGCGTGGCATCTCTATGTGATTCAACTGGACTTAGATCGTTTACGAATCAATCGCGATGAATTTATCCGTCAATTGCAGCAAGCCGGGGTGGGGTGCAGTGTGCACTTCATTCCCCTGCATCTGCATCCCTATCACCGAGATATGGGAGGCTACCGACCGGAAGATTTTCCCGTTTCAAGTATGGTGTTCCAACGAATCGTTTCATTGCCGTTATATTCAAAGATGACAGAAGACGAGATCAATCGCGTCATCGACACCGTTCGTGATCTTGTCGAGAGGAACAGACGGTGATGAAACGCGCGTTTGATGTCTGCTTGGCCGCTCTCGGACTGGTTATCACGTCGCCGCTTCTAGCGATCATTTCGATTTTGATCAAGATTGATTCACGAGGACCCGTCATCTTCCGCCAGGTTCGTGTGGGACAAGGATTTCGTCCGTTTGCGATACAAAAATTCCGAACCATGGCTGTCGATCCTCCTCGCGACTGCCTGCCCCTTACCGTCGGACAAGATACTCGCATAACGAGAGTTGGTCGAATTTTGCGGAAGTACAAGCTCGATGAGCTCCCTCAGCTGCTGAATGTCCTCGCAGGCGATATGAGCTTTGTTGGCCCAAGGCCAGAAGTTCCACGTTATGTTGAGCGCTTACGTGCTGAATATTCCGAGGTGCTCGCCGTTCGTCCCGGGATTACCGACTTAGCCTCTTTGAGGTACATTGATGAAGCAGCCCTTCTCGCATACTCCTCCAACCCTGAAGAAGAATATCAGCTGAAAGTCCTTCCCGAAAAACTTCGATTGGCCAAGCTGTATATTCGCCACATGTCTCTGCGACTCGATTTCGCCATAATCATGCAAACTCTCCTGCACATTGTTAGGTTGCCGATCGTAGTCTTCACGCTTCCGGAACTAAAAGCTGCTGTAGAATTTCCTTCGGCGTCTCCCTGGACTACTCTGTCGACATTTGTAACAAGGTGGCGCAGGCCAATTATTGTCGTGCTTGATGTGGCCTTGATAGTTTTGGCCAACTATTTAGCATTTGTGTTGAGATACGATGGAGGCATTCCTGCAAGTGAGGTTGATCTCTTCGAGCAAACCGTGATTGGGCTGATTGCCATTAGAGGGGTAGCGTTCGCCTTGTTTGGCCTCAACGAGGGGCTGTGGAGGTATACGAGTATTTGGGATCTTCAGTATATCCTCGGTGGGGTCCTAACAAGTACAGTTGTTTTTTATGGTTGGGTTCATTGGATAATGGAGATACACAGTTATCCTCGCTCTATATTCGCTATCGACGCCATTCTACTCGTCGGATTTCTTGCCGGGGTGAGATTGCCATCGAGGATCCTCCGAGATAAAGCAATTTTTCAGAAGAAGCGGAAAGTTCTGGTCGTTGGGGCAGGCGATTCAGGGGAACGGGTCGTACGGGAAATGAAAACTCGGACGGTGTTTAACTGTCAGCCGATCGGAATCGTTGATGACCATATCGGGCTTCTCAATCAGCGTATCCACGGAGTCCGAGTATTGGGTTGCGTGAGAGACATTCCGAAACTCGTAGAAGAACTCAAGCCCGAAGTGGTCGTGGTTGCTATCCCCGAGGCGACACCTGAGTTCCTTCGAGACCTCGTTATCAAGTTGGAGCCATATGATGTCTCCATTAAAACACTGCCCGGCAAAGAGGAGCTTCTCACGGACCAAAGTGCCGTCAGCCAGATGCGCAATATTTCTGTCCCAGACCTTCTGTCCCGCGCGCCTATAGATTTGGACAATCAAGCAACGAAGCAGATGGTCAGAGGCAAGTGCGTCTTAATCACCGGTGCGGGCGGATCGATCGGTTCGGAATTGGCTCGCCAAATCACGCTATTCGAGCCCAAGATGTTACTGCTTTATGAGCGCCATGAGAACAGTCTGTACAATATTCATAAAGAGTTAGATGATCGGAATCTCGCCTTTCCCATCCTCCCTCTGATTGGGGACGTTACTGATGCGCATCGACTCTGCACGGTATTGGAACAATACAAACCCCAGATTCTGTTCCATGCGGCTGCACATAAACACGTTCCTCTCGTCGAAATGAATCCACTTGAGGCTGTAAAAAATAACTGCGTCGGCACGCGTGTCACTGCAGAAGCCGCGAGTCTCTATGGAGTTGAGCAATTCGTCCATATCTCCACTGACAAGGCAGTCAACCCGTCGAGTGTGATGGGAGCTACCAAACGAGTGGCGGAACTCATTATTCAAGACATTGCGAGAACGAGTCGGACACGTTTCCTTCTTGTGCGGTTTGGCAATGTTCTTGGGAGTAGTGGGAGTGTGTTGCTGCGCTTCCAGGAACAAATCCGGTCTGGAGGGCCAGTGACGGTTACGCACCCGGAGATTCGTCGATACTTTATGCTTATTCCCGAAGCCGTTCAGTTGGTTCTTCAGGCGGCGACAATCGGCGAACAAGGTCACATCTATATCCTTGACATGGGGGAGCAAATCAAAGTCCTGGATATCGCCCGGAGCCTCATTAGGTTGTCAGGATTTATTCCCGGCAAGGACATCCCTATTCGATTCGTTGGCCTTCGTCCAGGAGAAAAGCTTTACGAGGAATTGGTCGGGGAAGGAGAGGTGGCAGTGGGCTCATCCCTAGATAAGATCTTGCAGATTCGGACAACCAACCGGCTTGACTTTGAAGAGTTCCGTGGAAAGCTAGTTGCGCTAGAGGCAGCAAGTTATCGAGATGAAACCAATACGGTGCTCGAACGACTCAAGGACATCGTTCCGATGTTTCAAGCTTGCGCTTCCGGTGCGGAGTTTTTGACGGTTTCGACCGATATTGATGCTGCTATAAATAAATAATGTATGTATCGATGGAATAACTGCTGATGCGTGTTCTCTGTACCTGGGCTCGTTGTACGGTAGGCGCTTCTTTGGAGTAAAGGAATGCAAACCACTGATGCTACTGTGCTAGGTGAACAAACGGGAGCGGCCACTGCCCGCGAATATCTCCTCATCGCTTCGCGCAACAGATGGGTGATAGCCAGTTCGATAGCGCTCTCTCTGACATTGGCTTTAGCATACTACCTGCTTGCGACAAAGTACTATCAATCGGACACGATGATTGTTGCAGAGGTACGCAAGGTAATCGATAGCGTTGGCAAGAAGGAGGATGTGGCAGAGAATTTTGACCAGCTGTTCTTTCTTATTCAACGCCAGATCCGCAATAGGGATTTCATTCGTGAGATTGCAAAAGATCTGAGTCTCTATGCAGAAGGACTCGACGAGGATGAGGAGCGTGCCGCCCTCAACGGGTTGGTGGGCAAGACGGTTATCACACGGATCAAGACGGACCAAGGCGGTGGCTTCAGCGGGCCAAGCATGGTTGAAGGATTCGTGATCAGCTTCATGCATGAGGATCCCAAAACCGCCATGCAGGTGACAGAGCGAATTGCAAACAAATTCATTGAGAGTAATAACAAGGAACGTGAGAAGGAGGTTGAAGGCACGGGGGAGTTTCTTGATGAAGAACTACATTGGATGAAACAAGAACTGGAAAAGAAGGAACAAAATATTAGTGCCTTCAAGAAGGCTCACATCAGCGACCTCCCCCAGCAGGCAGATGCCAACATCCGGGCCTTGGACCGAACAGAAGGAGAGATCGTTGCCAGCACCGAGAATCTTCAGCGACACTCCGAGAAGCTTTCCGCACTGAGTCAAGCAGTGCAACAGTACCGTGCCACCGGGCAGCAGAGTTCTGGAATCGCGGCAACAACACGCTCAGTGGATCCTGATCCGCTGTTTCGCCAGTTGAGGGAGCTACGGGAAAAACTGGTCAAGCTGAGAGCAGAGTTTTGGGACGGCTATCCAGAGATCGTCTTGACCAAGGAAGAAATACGGCAAGTGGAGGAGGAGTTGACCAGGTTGTACGGTAAGGATGCCGTTCGGCCAGACAAGACGCCGCTTGATCCGTACCTTCAGGATCTGTTGAGACTACAGAGTGAGGAACGAACCGAGATATCGCTGCTCCAACGACGTCTCGAGCTGTTGCATGCCGGCAAGAGAGATTTTGAAAAGCGTTTGGAGCGATCGCCTCAGGTTGAGCAGGAGCTACTGGTCCTCGAACGCGACTACAACAATATGAAAGCCAATTACGCGATGCTTCTTGATAAGCGGCTGCATACGCGAGTTCAAGAGAATATGGAAAAGCGACAGAAGGACGGGAAATTTCGCGTCCTAGAGCGTGCCAGTTTCCCTCAGGCTCCGGTCATTCCAAACAAATTGAAGGTCTTGGCATTGGGGCTTCTTTTGGGGTGTGTTTCTGGAGCAGGGCTGTCCATATTGCGCGAACGACTCACTCCGCAGTTCCGAGGCCCGGAAGATGTGGAACTGCTTCTTGCCGGTCCGAGGTTATTGGCAGCTATTCCTGACTTCTCATCATTGTGGCGGCCGGTCACTGACCCACAGTATTGGGGCAACTCCGTTCTGTCCAAACGGCCGCTGAGTATGCCCCTGAGCTCGCGATCGGAAGTTGTGCTGAACAAGCAACCATTGGTTGAGCGGTCGGGTTTGCACGAAATCGACAAGAGATTTGTGACAAAGATGTTCCCGCGTTCTATGGCCGCTGAGCAGTATCGGGTCGCGGCTGCGCGGTTACAGCTGCTCAACACATCGGGGGAACCGATGGTTGCGGCTGTGACAAGCGCCATCAAAGGCGAAGGGAAAACGACGACCGTCATTAATCTCGGCTACACGCTTTCGCGAGACTTTGGGAGACGAGTACTCCTACTGGATTGTGACTTCGTCTTTCCCGAACTGACGGCCTTTCTGGAAACCCCGATCAAGTATGGGCTAGTCGATTGCCTGAGAAGCGACATTCCCCTGCAACAGGCCATGAGTCCCTTTGCCGATGTCCCCTGTTGGATTATGCCTGCCGGCGAGTCTGTAGAAGATTCCAACGAACTATTGCGAGCAGGTCAGCTCAATCGTGTCCTGTCACAACTGCGGGAAGAATTTGATTATATCTTACTGAATGCCCCGCCAATTCTACCGGTAGCGACGATGAACGTGCTGGAAAGTCATAGTGATCTCCTCCTCCTTGTGGTGAGGGCAAACCTGACGTCTAAGCAAGCGGTTACCCAGGCACTGAGGTCTTTGCGTGCGGCCAAGCCCATCCATGTGGTCCTCAATGGTGTCGCGTCAAATTCACTTCCAAGCTATATGCTGGATTATTCTGCCAGTGAGAGTCGAGTGGCCGTCTAGATTCCATCCGTGAAGAAGGGCTCTCACGCGCTGAGATGGCCCCCTACAGAATGGAGTGCTGTTTTATACTGCTCCCCTTGAAATTGAGACCACCTTTACGACAAAGTCCTGACATGGACCGAGGAGGTGGCGATGGCTCAAGAAGGTTTCAAACCCGTTGAACGGTGGGCGGTCAAGCGACGCGGCGCTTTGACGGCCATCATCCTAAAAGGCTAGTTCCCTGTTCCAGAGGCTGCACGCGAACACGATCCGCTCGTCTCTGGGAATTGCTCACCGATTTCGCTATACCTTTTCGGTAAGTCTTACGCGGACCAGTCACCTGGCGCAGTTCAAACGCGCCTCGTGGTATCGAAAGAGCACGGGCAAGAATCAAACGGCGTTGCGGCTGCGCATGCGGGTCGTGCATGCGTCAGATCCCTGGGCAAGACCATAAGCCAGATATTGGATCACATATCCTGTGAGGAGCTGGGTCTCTGCTTCATCACGGTCGACCATGGGACGGAATTTCACTCTCGAGCATGGGAAGATTGAGTCTCTGGGCGAAGCGTTCAACTCCACTTCGTTCAGCGCCTGGCAAATCCGTGGAGAACGGCTCTATTGAACCACGTAGCGGCCGACTCAGAGCCGAATTGGCACTTGGTCGTATGGAAAACGACTCATTCCTGAGCGATCTGCCCCATCAGTTATCGTTAGCGTCCGAGGCTACCGAATTCTTCAGCTATCCTAAAACTGATTTCGCATATGATGGCGAGGCCTAGGGGCTCGTAAGATGCGATAGGTGTCGGCATCTCGCGCGAGGACGCGGTGCATGGAATCTTTGCCCATCAGACGCATCGCAAGACCCATCGGGGTAATGAGCAGATAATAAATAATTCCGAGTATGATCCTCGTGTTGATCGAGCCAAGCACGTGGCCGATCTTCATCCATCCACCATGAACCTGTTTCAGACTCTGCGGGACAACTGCACCCAAAACCATGAGGAGGCTGCCGAGAATCACTGCCCAGAGACGAGGCGGCTCGCTTCGAAACACGATGGGCCACAATCCAATCACCGCAAATACGCCTCCAACCAGGAGACCGAACTGCCGGAGATCTTTGGGGGTGGGCTGCTGACTTTGTGGTTTCATTTCGCAATCTCCTAATCGAGCTCGAATTCTTTTTGCCAGTTCGTATCATTCGTCAAAGGTTTTTGCTGTGACTTATACAGGACGCAGTTCTCCAGCACGAGTACGTCCATTTCTGTTCGCATGAAGCACCGATAGGCATCCTCCGGTGTGCTCACGATCGGCTCTCCTCGAACATTGAAGGATGTATTCACCAGAACAGGGTAGCCTGTCTGTGCTCCAAACGCCTTGAGGAGCCGGTAATAGCGGGGATTGGTCTCCTCATGAACGGTCTGAATCCTCGCGGAATAATCCAGGTGAGTGACCGCAGGAATATCCGACCGCGGAACATTCAGCAGGTCAATACCCCAGAGTCCGGCATGTTCAGCAGGCAAAGGGAGCCGTCGTTTCTCCGTGACCGGCGCCACCAGCAGCATGTAGGGGCTATCGGCGTTCATCTCAAAGAAATCCGACACGTGCTCCCGCAAAACCGAAGGAGCGAATGGACGAAACGATTCGCGATACTTGATCTTCAGGTTCATCACGGACTGCATCTTGGTATTGCGGGCATCGCCGAGGATGCTTCGACCGCCGAGGGCGCGCGGACCGAACTCCATTCGACCTTGCAACCATCCCACCACCTTCCCGTCGGCAAGATCCTTCGCCACACGATCGAAGAGCGCCTCGTCATCGAGCAGGTCATATGGGGCATCGGCTTGCTTGAGAAACTGTTCAATTTCGGCAGTGGTATGTTTTGGGCCCAGATAACTCCCCTTCATCTTATCAACGCCGGTGGCATGCCTCGGCTGATTCTCGTATTGATGCCACGCGGTTAGCGCGGCACCGAGCGCTCCACCCGCATCCCCGGCTGCCGGCTGAATCCAGATGCCCTTGAAAGGGCCTTCACGTAGGATCCGACCATTCCCCACGCAATTGAGCGCCACACCGCCGGCCATGCAGAGATACTCGACTCCGGTTTCACGGTGAAGCGTCTTGGTCACGCGAAGCATCACTTCTTCCGTCACCTCCTGGATCGATCGGGCGAGGTCCATTTCTCGCTGGGTGAGTTTACTTTCTTGCTTTCTGGGAGGCCCGCCGAACAAGTCATCGAACTTATCCCCCGTCATGGTCAATCCGGTGCAATAGTTGAAATAATCCATGTTCAAACGAAATGTCCCGTCGGGTTTGAGATCGAGCACATGATCATAAATCGCTTTGACGAACTTGGGCTCGCCATAGGGCGCCAGCCCCATCACCTTGTACTCACCCGAATTGACCTTGAACCCTGTGTAGTACGTGAAGGCTGAATAGAGAAGCCCGAGAGAATGAGGGAAAGGAATTTCCCAGAGCGGCGTCAAGGAGTTTCCGTCACCGAGCCATGCGGACGTCGTCGCCCATTCCCCTACTCCGTCCATGCAGAGCACGACCGCTTTGTCATAGGGCGACGGATAGAAGGCGGAAGCCGCATGCGATTCATGGTGCTCGCCGAATAACAGAGGGGGAAGTTCCGACTGCTTCATCCCCGGAACCAGAGCGGTGAATTCCTTCGCCAGCAGATTCCGGAGCAGCAGCTTTTCTTTCAACCACACCGGCATCGCCGCGACAAACGACTGAAGCCCTTTCGGAGCAAAAGCCAGGTAGGTTTCGATCAACCGCTCAAATTTCACGAGCGGCTTATCATAAAAGACGATGTACTGGAGATCAGCCAGCGAGATCCCCCCTTCTGCCAAACAGTAGTTGACCGCATGAGCAGGGAACCCCGGATCATGTTTTTTTCTGGTAAACCGTTCTTCCTGAGCAGCCGCGATAATGTCTCCATCACGAACGAGACACGCCGCACTATCGTGGTAGAAGGCCGAGATACCAAGGATATTACTCATGATCCCTTTCTCCGGATTGTGTTGAACATTCCGCCGAACTTATCGGTAGAACGCAGCGATAACCTCGACAACCTCAGACTGCTGTTCTGCCGTCAACTCTGGGTAGATCGGAATCGCGACGGTCTCTTTCGCTGCCCCTTCGGATTCAGGGAAGTCTCCCTCTTTGTAACCCAGGTATCGGAAGCATTCTTGTAAATGGAAGGGAACCGGGTAGTAGATCTCCGCCCCGATCCCTTTCTGTTTCAGATATGCCATGAGATCGTCTCGCCGCTCCACGCGGAGCACGAATTGATTGTAAATGTGATAATGCTTCGCGTTCGAGGCCCGATACAGGGCCTCCGGCAATCGCACGTTCCCCTTCTGCACGAGACCACTCTGCTGAAATAGCGCCTCATACCTGGTGGCATTCTCTTGCCGTCGTTTGGTCCATCCATCGAGATAATTGAGCTTGACGTTCAGAACCGCGGCCTGAATCGTATCGAGCCGGAAGTTTCCTCCGATTAATTTATGGTAATACTTCGGCTTACTCCCGTGGACGCGCAGGACTCGCATCCGCTCTGCGAGATCCGGGTCGTTGGTCACAGCCATTCCCCCATCACCCAAACACCCTAGATTCTTGCTCGGAAAAAACGAGAGGCAACCGATCGTACCCATACTGCAGGCCCGTCGGCCATCTCGGTACTCCGAGCCGATAGCTTGTGCTGCATCTTCGATGACGCCCAAATTGTGCTGTCTGGCGACATCCATGATCGGCGCCATATCGGCACATTGCCCGTAGAGATGGACCGGAATGATGGCTTTGGTCTTGGTTGTCACCGCCGAGTCAAGCTTGGCTGGGTCGAGATTGTAGGTCGTGGAATCGATATCCACGAGTACCGGCTTGCCTCCGAGCCGCACGACAGCCCCGGCCGTTGCGAAGAATGAATAGGGGGTGGTAATGACCTCGTCACCAGGACCCACACCGAGAGCCATGAGAGCGACCAGGAGCGCGTCGGTTCCTGAGGTCACACCGATACCGTATTTGGACTGGCAATAGGCGGCAACCCGCTCCTCCAGCTTGCCCACCTCAGGTCCCAGGATAAACGCTTGACTCCGAAAAGTCTGTTCCAACGCCGCCATAATCTCTTTGTGCAGCGGTTCGTGATGTGCCTTTAAGTCAAGTAACGGAACACCCATGAAATTCTCCTTTCTTAGACTGCAGCCATCCCAGTCCGCTCGGCTCGATAGTGCTGTCCACAGGTCGGACAGGCGGCCTTCTCGTCATCGACGCGGAGCTTGACTCCGCACACACACATCCAACCCGTGATCCGACCAGGATTGCCGACCACGAGCGCATGATCCGGCACATCTTTGGTCACAACTGCCCCCGCTCCGATGAAGGCATATCGCCCGATCGTAATGCCGCACAGGATGGTCGAATTCGCTCCCAGCGTGGCTCCTCGCCGTACAAGGGTTTGTTTGAGCTCCTTCATCCGCGGGATCTCGCTTCGAGGATTAAAGACGTTGGTAAACACCATCGATGGGCCGCAAAAAACGTGATCTTCGAGTGTCACACCTTCATAGACAGACACATTGTTCTGAATCTTGACATTGTTGCCGACAGTGGCATGAGGACCGACGACAACATTCTGGCCGATCTTACAGTTCTTACCGATACGCGATCCTTTAAGGATATGTGATGTGTGCCAGATGCTCGTTCCCTCGCCGATCTCCACGCCGTCATCAACGAAGGCCGATTCATGAGCGAAGTAGGGGCTGTCCGTCCGGATCGTGGACGGGGTCGGGTAAGGTGCGACCTGTTCGAGTGCTTCCTGACATCGCTGCAGAACGGATAACACGCGCAGCCCTTCCTCACCGTCTGTTCTCGGCTTGGCCCGCGTGGCCACACACTCCAGGAAATGCTGACATTCAGCTCGCAGAGGCTCTCCCTGATCCAGTTCAATCGGATGGGCATCCGCCTTGTTTGCGATCGGAAGATTGTCCTTCCAGTCGATTGAATGCGGATAGAGGAGCAGCTTATCCTTTTTCTCCAAGTCATCGAAGACCGCCATTTGCCGATCACCCACCACGATCAATTTCTGCTCTTTGAACGGGTGCAGCCAGGAGACAAAAATATGGGCCTTGACGCCGCTTGGAAACGACAGAAGACTGATGGTGACATCGGCGATCTGTTGGTGAAGATAATTTCCACCCTGCGCCCTGACCATATCGGGTGTTTCGTTCAACAATCCGAGGATCACGGAGATATCATGTGGCGCGAAACTCCAGAGAATGTTTTCTTCCCGCCGAATCTTGCCGAGATTCAAACGGTTCGAATAGATGTACTGAATACGCCCTAAGTCACCCGCACGAATCAGTTCCTTCAGTTTCAGGACCGCCGGATGATACCAGAGGAGGTGGCCCACCATGAGAATGCGCTGGTTTTTCTTGGCCAAGGCAACGAGTTCTGCGCCTTCTTGGACTGATAGACAGAGCGGCTTCTCTACGAACACATCCTTGCCCGCCAGCAGCGCCTCTCTCACGGAATCGGCATGTCCTTCCGCCGGTGTGGCAATCGCCACTGCGCGAATCGTGTTATCTCTCAACACATCCGAATACGCTCTGAACAACTTGACTCCGGGATACGGCTGCTTGAAAGATTCCAACCGTTCGGCCTCGCTGTCGCAGATGGCTCCCAGTGAGTTCAGACCAGAGAAGTTACGCACCAAGTTTTTCCCCCAATAACCGGCTCCAACGACTGCCACTTTAACGCTGCCTGATGCATCACCAATCATGCTTTTCTTCCTCCTGCATCAATAAACGGACTGACCCCACGAGATGGAATCCAATATTCTGAACCTTGCCGTGGCTATGTTCAACCCGATTTCATATGTGTTCGACCGGCAACCTCCAGTGTCGGCCTGAAAGACAGTACGCCTTAGGCTCTTGGTCTGAAACCCCCAAACAATGTGTTTCGTTGCAGCAGCATAAGGGGTGGAACGTCGATGGTCTTGTTTGGCGAGGCGGTACCAATGCTCGTCACCCGACAACGTACCAGCATTTCATCACAGAGTCCCATGTTTTAGAAGCCTTCTCTGCAAAACACCGGATCACAGGGGCTGCCGTTGGAGCCCTATGACCCGTCCGCTCAGCGATCTACCTGCGAATGAGAGCCAAATAGTGAGTGTTGAACACCTTGAGTCGTTCGAGTAATTGGCAGAGTAACCAGGAATAGGCTCCTCCTGCCTTAGAATAACGTATAGATAAAGGGAGCGACAGCTGAACCCTGCGTCAACACAATCAATGTGCCGAACAAAAGTAGAACCACCAAGATTGGCAACAGCCAGAATTTTTTTCGTTCCTTCATGAACGCCCACAGTTCCGTAATAAATCCACCCATAATCCTCCTCCTTCAACTAAAATCACTGCAAGTTAACCCCATTCTTTACCAGTATAGATTTTGGGGGTACCCCGGACGATCTAGTGTCTGATGGTAAGCAGGTATCTCAATGTACTTCGCAAGGCCAATACTGGTCTAAAAACAATGTATGGACAACAACTGAAAGCGACCGGCTTATGATGATGTATGATCATATGACTTTGACTTAGATCCTATCCCCCCAGAAATTGGTCCGCCGATTCGATTGCCAACCTCTTCCGCCAGAAGCGTTGAAAACACCTCGGCTCCCTTGGCATTCAGGTGGGCAATGTCCTTAAAGAGCCCAGGCCGTCCTGCAAGGAGCTTATGTGTGCGTTCCGAAAGATCAAGGAACTCCACTCCGTCATAGGATAAATGTAAGGCAGAGAGCCGCTGGGACCAAGCAGCCAAAGCTGTCGGATCCTCCTGAAAGCGGGGGCTATGGAACAGGATGAGCCGTGTTCCGTTCATCTTGCAATATCGAGCAAGTTCAGAGAGGTAATCAAGTTTTAGGTCCCAGAATGTGGCCGAATACTCGCTCAAGCTTTCACGAGAATCTGCGCCGGGGATTGCCCCAGACTCCAGCGAACCTTCGAGCCCAATGAATCCGTCAAATGTATCATCCTGGCGCGTGGTCAGATTCTTAATGATGGGGAGAACTTTGCCATTGAAGCGGTAGGAAGATGAAAGGTACTTGAGCCATTCATATTTCCCGCGCATCAACAGGATACTGCGAACGCGATCACTATGACCGAAGTGTCCGGAAAAGACGCTTGTCCTCGCAAGTTCTTCTTCGGAGTACGTCAGAGATGTGGGATCGACATGAAGAAGAATTGCCTTGGGAGGAGCATGGGAGTGCGTCCAGAGATCAAGCAGCATGATCGCATAAAGAAAGCCATGGCCATCGATTCCTGCATTGAAGACCGAGGCGGACAGCCTTTCTTGCAGAATGGCTGGCATCACATGGTGTTTCGCCCTTGAAGAACCGAGTACAAGCACGTCAGGGTTTCTGCGAAGAACGCCATTGATAGCCCCTCCATTTTCACCAGTAGTAGTCTGCAAGTACAGCCTATTTAGCAAGAAGCCGATCGTTTGATCTAAACCAATGACAAGCACAGCGATAAGCAGGAATCGCCTCATGGGCCTCTCGCTTAGAACTGGAAGTATATGAACTGAGATCCGCTGTCCATGCCGAATAGGACTACACCGAAAAACAGCACGACCGCATAGGCCATTTTGAACCCAAGGTGAAAAGACTCCGGCTTGGCCCAATAGCCTGTTCTCCGATTGAACAGGTCCAGAAAGAAAAGCGCGGCCGTTGCGCACAGGGCCTGTGGAATGATGGTCGGATCCCAGAATAACGACCCGTGATCCAGTGCGATCTTCTGAAGAATCTGCACTGCAGTTTCAAGGCTATCGGCTCGAAAGAATACCCATGCCAACACAACAAGATGGAAGGTCACAATCACTTTGACCACTCGAAGCACGAGAATCGGTTTGTGCTGTTGCGTGCTAGATGATAGGCGGCGAGTCACTCGCTCAGCTAGACGATAGACGATCAAGTACAGGCCGTGGAGTCCACCCCAGACAATAAAGGTCCAATTCGCACCATGCCAGAAACCGCTCAAGAGAAACACCACGAAGAGATTGAAGATGTTCCGAGGCAGTGAAACTCGATTGCCCCCCAGAGGAATATAGACGTAATCCCTGAACCATGTGGAAAGAGAGATGTGCCAACGAGACCAAAACTCGGGAATGGAGGTTGAGAAGTACGGGGTCTCGAAGTTTTTCATGAGTTCGATACCATAAACGCGTGAGACACCCCGCGCAATGTCAGAATACCCCGAAAAGTCGGAGTAGATCTGGATGGCAAAAAAGTACGTAGCAAGCAGGAGGCTCGTGCCGGTGTGGTGACTACTCGAGTTATAGACAGTGTCAACGTACAATGCAAGGTTGTCAGCAACGACCACCTTCTTGAACAACCCCCAAAGCACCAGGGAGAGACCGTCTCCAAGACGCGCCCAGTCGAACACCTTTCGCTCGTGGAACTGGTGCAGCATGTTTTGGGGGCGCTCGATGGGACCGGCAACTAATTGGGGGAAATACATCACGTATAGGGAATAGATTCCAAAGTGCCGCTCCGCGCGTTGCCTGCCACGATAGACCTCGATCACATAGCTCAGGCTCTGAAAGGTGTGGAATGAAAGGCCAATCGGCAAGATGATCCGGAGGGATTCAATGGGATAGTTCCAGTGGAAGGCTGAAGCGAAAGCGGCGATGTTTTCATTGAAAAAATTAAAATACTTAAAAAAGAACAACACGATGCAGACTGAGATGATGCTCATAAGCATGTATAGACGTTTCTTGTGAGGATTTTCTGTGTCCTCGATCCAGATTCCTGCGAAGTAGTCGATGAGGATCGTCGTGAACAAGACGAGAATATAGATGGGAATGAATGCCATGTAGAAGAAACAGCTGGCTGTTAGCAACAGCAGCCAGCGAAGCCTGTGCGGTAATACAAAATACGCACTGGTCACAACGACAAAGAACAGGACAAAATCAAAGGAGTTGAAGAGCATGGTCAGAAGTGAGAAACGAAAAGGCAATTCCCAAATAAATCAACCTGGCGTTGTTGGAGATTCAGAAGTGAAGGGATGCAAAAGAATTCGAGCTCAACATTCATTGAGCACGCGGCCGATTATGATGACAGATGTCGTTACTTTCTCCAGTCGGTCAAAACAACGAATAGAGCTGTTTTTTCGCTCCGACGTCGCTCATACACATCCTGAATCCGGCTTTCTTCTTGTTGCACAGTTTTCCTCAGACGACAGATGGTTTCCTAGGCGTACCCCTCCCCCTGCATTAGAATAACGTATAGATAAAAGGAGCGACAGCTGAACCCTGCGTCAACACAATCAATGTACCGAACAAAAGCAGAACCACTAGGATCGGCAATAGCCAGAATTTTTTTCGCTCCCTCATGAACGCCCACAATTCCGTAACAGCGTCTTTCATAGAGATCCTCCCTTAACTGAACAATAGATACTTGTCGGTTCGTTGAAGGCAAACAATCTTAGACGTCTCGCTCTCACCTTCGCACTTCACATATGCATTCCTTCTGGATTGAAATCAACATGTGGATCGGTCTGTCAAGTGGTTTCACAAGCTCCCCGACGTACTTGAAGAACAAGTGAGGAACCACCAAAAACCATAATCTCTGTAGGAGCAGGCTTAGCACTGTATACGCAGACCTACCCTTCTACACAGGATCGAAAGATAGCACAAGAGAGTTATTAATCTAATCAATGTCTTATGTAATAAAAATATGGCATGAGATCTGCTAGAGATCGCCTGCGTCGAACCGGTGCTGCTTACGAAGGCGTCTCCTTTCCATGCTGGGTACGCGACGCCTGTATAGCAGAAGGGATGCTACAACTGCCTTGAGGAGACCATGATGATAAACCGCTTGATTAAAGTCCCGCTGCTCTCGCTTTCCGTAATAAGCCTTTTATACATTCTTCTCGGCGCCATGACTGCCCAGGGTGCCACATACTATGTGGCAACGACAGGCAGTGATTCCAACCCTGGCACATCGACCAGCCCATGGCGAAACCCGCAGAAATGCGCCGCGTCACCCATGAAGGCGGGTGATACCTGTATCGTGCGCAGTGGCACCTATTCTCCTCCCAGCGGCAAAAATGTGGCCGTATATGTCTCCGCAAGTTCAGCCGCTGGCACCTCCTCCCTGCCGATCACCATCAAGAGCGAGAAACCCCAAGGAGCCGTTATAACCCTACCCAACACCACCAGCACCTCAAACATAGGGTTCTATGTCACTCGTTCCTACTACATCATTGAAGGATTCGATATAACCGGAGGTACCATTAGTCATAGCACGGTAGGTTTTACTGGAATTTCCATTCAATCCACGGCAACCGGTGCAATCGCTCGATCCAACTCCATGCACCACATTGGACGGACAGTCTGTAGTAACTCTCCATACTCGATGTCCGGCATACACGTCGCACGTGCCTCCGGTGCGGTGATTGAGGAAAACCGCTTTTACAGTATCGGAAGAAAACGAAACGGCGAGAGCGGTTGTTCTACTGACAAGTTTCAGCACGACCATGGAATCTATGTCAACGGAGGTTCGAATGTCACCATCCGCCGGAATGTATTCTATGATACAAATCGCGGCTTTCCGATTCAGATCTATGGGGGGACAGTGACAAACCTCAATGTCTATCACAACACGTTCTCCGGCCGTAGTCCGACCGGCAAGCCAGCAGGACAGATCATGTTGGGCTCAACAATCAATACCGCGAAGATCAGGAACAATATTTCGAGTGATGCACAGATTGGGATGATCAATTCCTGGGCGTTGTCTGGCTCTAATATAGCTGTCAGTTACAATCTCTCCGATACTTTAATGAAAACCACATCAAGTGTATCGGGTGCCACGTTCTCCAGTAACATGGAGCGTACCACCCCAGGCTTTATCAGTAAGTCTACCAACGACTTCCGCTTGACCTCTAGCAGTGCCGCCATCAACCGCGGTACGACATCCGGAGTTCCTGTAGTTCCGGACGGAGCTCCAGACATTGCAGCTTATGAGTATTCTTTACAGAGCGCTACATCATCACCCCTTACTCCTACCGGAGTGAAGGTCCAATAGGACCATTTTTCGTGTGCTGTATCCACAGCCTGGAGGGGATGGAGATTTTCAGATTCATCCCCTCCTTCTCCCACAACCTCCTCATAAAGCTGAAGCTGTGTACAGCCACCGGTTGAAACAGGCTGAACGGTTGTGTGGCCCACAAGTGGGATTGGATGATTACACACCTTGCTGTAGTTATAAGGCTACCTCTACATCATGGAGATGCACCGCTTCCGGCACAACGGAATTGTCCGTTCGCTGCCGGAATTCCAACCCTGCTACTGTCTTTGGAGTGATGCACTGATCTCTGGGGCGGGAGCCAATTTCAAACTATTGAGACGAAAGTCGGACCACTGCTGTGAAGAAAGCATGTCGCACATTGTTTGGCCACCGAAACATTTCACAAAAGATCGGAAGCGTTGTTCAAACCATCTCCGTCCTGCCCCTTGATGAAATCTAACCGTACGTGGGACACGGACCGGAATCTCCCTAAATTCGTGGACATCGAACTCATAAGGGTGGCAGTAAAAGACAAACGGAGCCACCGTCATGATCTTCCGGGCAAAGTGACGGCTCGCAAATCCCGGCAACAGACGATGATACCCGCCTCCCCCTACCGGCAAATTTCTGCCGAGCGCCCGAAACGTGGCCAGAGGAGCCTCCAAGATGCTGGCGCTTTGACCGAGACGAACCCGAACCGGATGGATAGGCCAACCGGCGATTCCGTACCGAGGCATTTGAGCCGGCACAATGCTCGAGTCGTATTCAAACCCAGCCTCCGCGAGCGCATCCAACGCCCAAAGCGTGTCTTGAACAATCGAGAAATCAGGGGCGCGATAGCCTTTCACAGCCTTGCCGATGATCTGTTCGAGGAGATCCTTCGAGCGGCGGACATCGGCTAGAAATTCATCGGGAGACTGCCTGCCGATTTCAAGATGTCCGTGTCCATGACATGCCACTTCGTGCCCATCAGCCTCAATCTCCTTCACAACCTCTGGAAATCGTTCGGCAAGCTTGCCGAGCACGAACATGGTAGCACGTACCTCGGTTTCACGTAGAAGTCGAAGCACTCGGCGCGTGTTCTCAGCCGCTCGGTCCGTGATTGGAAGACTGTGGTCCCACGTGGATTGAGGCCAATCTTCGACGTCGATGGAGATGACCGGTGGACCGTAACTCATGGCTTTAAACTGACATGGAAGTCCATACCGGCTCCGGGGATTTTCTGAATTCGAACATCGGAAAACCCTGCTGCGGCAGAGAGTCGGCGAATCCCGTCCTCATTATAGAAGTAAACCGGACATTGCCTCAGTTGGTACCGGAATTTCCGGAACGGCGTTCTGAACCAATGTTCGCTGGGAAAAGATATAACAGCTAAACGCTTGACCAGCGGTCGAAGAGCCTTCAAGAAGGCTTGCGGATCTTCCACATAGTCCATGACGCCCATGACAATCGCGAAATCATGCGGCTCTACCCGTGCTCCCGGGAAGATTCCTTCAACCAACGTACACCGGTTCTCAGCTATCCCCCTCTGATCAAGGCGTTGGCGCACAAGAGTCAGCATATTGGGAGCTGGGTCGAGTCCGGTGATCCGATCCGCTCCCCGTCTGAAGGCTTCGGCAATATAGGGACCGGAACCGCATCCTATATCCAGCACCGTCCCCCCTTTTAGCTGCTCCCCCAGCGCTTCGAATGTCAGGGCATACCGAATAAACATGTCACTCCGGAACGTGGAATCCACCCAGCGCATGAACGGATTCCGTTTTTGGTCGTATATGGTGTCAAAGGCCTCGGCAAAGCTGTTGAAAAAGGTTGCCGCATTATGCTCCTGATTCATGACATTCTCCTTTGTTGCTCTGTCCACTCTGCACCGGACGATCGCCCCCCTTCATCAGCCCACGCACAAATCCCGCAGCATACGCCACGTGCATAATGACAGCTGCGACAGGGAAAAGGACTGCCACCCGCCAATCACCATGACCCCTCTGAGTCACTCCAACCGTCAGTAAGGTCACTCCATAAAGGACCGGGATCGTTACAGCAGTAAGTCGCCACCACCCCGGCAGAGACAAACCCAAGATCACACTCATCAACATGATCGTCATAAATACGGGTGGCACGATCTGTCGAAAGGAAGCGGGAATCCGATGCTTCCTTAATACCGCGACCCGCCAATAACCGTACTCGTAATACTGCCTGAAGAGTCTGGACGGTGTCTCACGGATAAAATAAGAATATCGGGCGCGCGGTGAAATAAAGACCTTTTCCCCATGCTTGGCAAGCCGGTAGTTGAGCTCATCATCTTGATTACGAACCAACATTTCATCATAGAGCCCGACTTTTTCAAACACTTCTCTACGAAATACCGGATAGCACGCCCCTTCGGCATAACCTTCGTATGTCGGGTATCGATGTTTGGCATTGCCGATTCCCACAGGGTGGGACATTGCAGCCGCAACGGCCTGACCGAAGAGACCCTTTCCCATGCTCACAGCCGGTCCGCCAACACAGGATACTTCAGGGTGCTCCTGAAGAAGGGCGACGCATGTCGACAGGTAATCAGGAGCATACTGGCAATGGGCTCCAAGAATGGCGATATATCGACCACGGGCCTCACGAATGCCCGCGTTCATCGCGCAGGGTGTAACACGCTTGGGATTATCAACAACCCGCAACTCAGGATATTCCGACATGAGACGTTTTAGGATTTCCCGGGTACCGTCCTCGGAAAGACCGTCCGCCACAATAATTTCCAAACCTTCCGCCGGACGTTCCTGGTTCATAATCGACCGTACACAGGTCTCAATGTGTTGGCGTTCGTTAAAGCATGGAACAACAACTGAAATCATAATCTAGTATTGATACCCAAATTAATGTAACCCAGAGCCGCATGGCGATGATTCACTCTAACACCCATAGATTACATGCCAAACCGCAATTCAGATACTACTTAAAGCCTATAATGACTCGCATATCAAAAGCTAGCTTCGGATCAAACAATGCTGCACTTGTTTCGGTGCCACGGTTTAGAGCTGACTAAGTGCGTCTGCCAAAATGTGCTCTGTCCCAATCCCACACTAGCCGTACAATAGCTTGACTCATATCTTGACTCTTGTTGCTTAACGATTCCTCGACCATTCATCAACACCTACCCATTGAGAACCGACCGGTAGGTGTCTAGCAGCCGACCTGCAATTTGATCGAGACCAAGGTGCACAATTCGCTCGCGCCCGTTACTTCGCTGCCTAGTTAGCAAGATATTCACTATGGCCTCTCCGAACACCCTCGGATCCCGTGACACTACAGACGATGGGTGTACGCCAACCAGTCTTTCAGGGACATCACCGACAGGCGTAGAGACGACCGGCAGGTTGCAGGCTAGTGCTTCCTTAACTACATTCGGTGAACCTTCCGATAGGCTCGTGCATAGCAGTACATCAGCAGCTCGATAGTACAAGGGCATTCGCATGGGCTCCACACTCGCGAGCACTTGCAGTTCAGCATTTGGAAGGCGCGCATGCACAAACTTCATAGCCGCCCTAGCGAAATCGATGCCTTTGACCTTTGCATCCCCTCCGACATTGACGATAGCAATGGGACTCTCAAGATTCCAGCCCAACTCTTCTCTGGCTTCATCCTGTGGACCCGGCATGAACAGGTTGAGATCAACTCCGCTCGGAATGACAACGGCTTGGGCTTTTCGCCACCATAACGCATGGCGGAGTTGTTCACTCTTACAGATCAAACCGTTCGCACAAAGCGCAGCAAGATTGGAAAGGGTGAAACCACACAGCTCGCGCAGTAAGGAGACCGATGCCCCAGATTGCAAATCATTCCCGCAGAAAGAAATGATGGATGGACGGCCTGCGAACACACTCATGATACCTACAACCGTTCCATATTGGCCATGGACAAGATCAGGATCGACTTGTTTAACCCGCCGGCGTAGCTCCAGCCACTTGCAGAAAAGCCGAATCGGGGAATGACTAGTGCCAATGTCAAATGTGCTAACTTTTACTCCTGCCTGACTCACGGAAGCGATCTGACGATCAACGAATATACCAGCGTGAGACATGTACATCTTCGCTCCGATATGGTTCGATACGATCAGCACATGAGGGCTTCCTACCTCCACCGCTCCATTACTGCGAGAAAGCAGGCTGCATTGATCGGGACTAATTGGTTTTTTCACAATCATTCTGGTCAGCTTGGAGATATGGGTTTTAGAAATTGACGCGCCCAACTCTCATAAATTGCTAAGCGGAACAATAGATTCTGACGGGAAAGAAACGGATCTCCTCCATCCCGTTGAGCCAGTAAGCGATGGATGCCCTCTATCTCAACCACATTGGCAAGATGACGTGGGGCATGCAAGGTATCTCTGAGCCAGTCAGATAGTGGACCCTTTATCCACTTGGTTTCTGGAGTTTCAAAACCCAGTTTACTCTTGCGTTGACGTACCATTTCCGGAAGAATTCCGGCGAGCGCATCTCTGAGAATCCGCTTGGTCCACCCACCTGACAAGCGCATATTGGCCGGTAGACTTGCTACCCACTCTACCAAGACATGATCAACAAATGGCACCCGCGATTCGATTCCAAACGCCATAGTATTTCGGTCTTCGTAGCGGAGTAGAACTGGCAAACTAAACCTCATCAGGTCTGCCTCCAGTCGTCGACCCAAGGAATCTCCAATTCGCAACATTGACGGGCGGGCTAGATGAGAGTTGCCGCACCGAATCTGCTCAAACTCAGGTACAGAACCGAAGAGGTACCGGCGCCCATCAGCAAGCCGACTAGTACGTAAAATTTCAGGGCTCCCAAAGAAAGCGATGGCTTCTCTGGCAGCTAGAACGAAGCGTCTCGATTTTATGAGCTGCTTCAGATATACCAGGATAAATTTTCGATACCCTGCAAGCTGCTCATCGGCTCCCTGTCCATCTAACAGCACCTTGATTCCGTACTCCCGTGCAAGGCGGGCAACACAATATTGAGCATAAACACCAGACCCTCCTACAGGTTCCTCTTGGTGCCAAATCCACCTATCCATATCCTCGCGCATCCGTTCGCCGTTTGGAAAAACAAAGTGGGTCTCGCAACCAGTAGCAGCTGCAACTGCTTCAATGTATTGTCGTTCATCAAGGCGAGGCTCCTCAAAACAGGCACTAAAGGTATGCTGGAGATTTTCTTTCGACACTCCTCGGCGATGTAACTCAGCGTTAACCACGCAGGTAATTGCTGAAGAGTCAAGGCCGCCGCTCAAGCATGTGCCGACCGGCACATCAGATCTGAGGTGGAGAGACACGCTTTCTTCGAATCGAAGACGGAATTCCTCATTCAGTTTCGACCTTCGTTCAGGCGTAACCTCAAGCTCCTCACTGATTGAGATCTGCCAATATCGCCACAGCCGGATACCAATGCCCTTCTGCCAAATCATAGCGTGAGCAGGTGGCAACCGTTTGATTGTAGCCACCATCGTGTCCTCGGCTTCATGGTCAAGAAGATTCCAGGCTAGAAAATCCGTGGCCAACTGTGGATTGGCACTGAGTTGTGATGGGAATTCAAGAAGCGCTTTCAGTTCGGAGGCAAAAGCGAATCTCCTGTCCCCGTCTACCCAATAATGGAAAGGCTTGATTCCAAGTCGATCTCGCGCGGCGAAAAGACACTGTGTCCGTTCATCCCAAATGGCAAACGCGAACATGCCTCTGAGACGCTCCAAACACTTCTCTCCCCACTGACAAAATGCAGCTAGAAGTATCTCGGTATCGGATCGCCCATGAAAACGAAATCCAAGGCCACGCAATTCCGCTGCCAATTCCAAATAGTTATAAATCTCACCGTTGTAAGTAATCCAATACCGACTCTTCTGATCGGTCATCGGCTGATGACCCGATTCAGTCAAATCAATGATCGACAATCGGCAGTGGCCAAGAGAAACCCCCTTACCGTCGTAGAATCCCTCCCCATCTGGTCCTCGATGCCGCTGCACTTGAATCATTCGGCGCACTGCCGTTTGTGCCGCCACAGCTTCTATTCCCTCGTATACGAACCCCGCAATTCCACACATATGATGCCTCGTCACAAGATGCTAAATCGTATTCTACTCAAGTGCTAGCTGAATTGATGGAGACGAACGATCCGCCGGTAGAGCCTGTGCCTTGAAATACACTCCCCACCGTCTGCCTTTAAAAAATACCTTGAGAACAGGCCCTCTAAACGTCTAGCTTGAAAACTACTCAGCGATACGGCTTGTCGGTCCATTTAGCGTCTTTCGTTCTAGCCCAATCAATAAGTGCCGTTGAGCCAACTATAGATTTTTCAACCTGGCAGTGTTGATATAGTAACCAATGCCATGTCAAACCGACACATTTAGATCCAATCCGTGCAGGATTATCTCAAAGCCTATTCAACCGCGCTCTCATTGATTATCCGGCAGTAATTAGGTTAGTCCCGTTCTGTACCGCAGAATACCTGTTTTGAACTCTTGGGAAAGACTTCCGAGCTGAACTATTTCAATAAATCAATAGCTTAAAACAAACGCTTCTGGCACGACTTGTGCTGACTATTCACATCAACGCCTTGTCTGAACCAAACGATAACGGATACATGCCAATAGTCATATAATAAGAAGCGTTAATTATTTTGAGGACTTGACCCATGATCACAATTTCACGAAAGCACGTGATTGCCTTAGCACAAAGTGCCTTCCTCCTACTGAGCACCGTCACGCTTCATGCTGAGACATACTATGTGGCCACGACAGGAAATGATAGCAACCCCGGGACGTCGGACAATCCATGGCGTAATCCTCAAAAATGTGCTGCCTCGCCCGTCCAAGCAGGCGATACCTGTATCGTGCGAGATGGCAGTTATACTGATACGAAAGGAGAGGGAATCGTAGTGTATGCCTCAGGACGCTCACCTGCAGGTACTGCTTCACAACCTATTACAATTAAAAGCGAGACACCACTTGGAGCCGTGATCATTCTACCCAATGGCCCAGATGATGTTGTCAATGTGGGATTCTACATCAGCCGACCATACTATATTATCGAAGGATTCGATATCAGAGGAGGAACCAATACTGGACTGAAAACGAGCCATAGCGGCATCGTGTTTAACCAAATAGCCGGTGGAATCGCCCGATTGAACTCGTTCCACCACATAGCCACAAACGTCTGCACCAATAGCCCTTACGGAAAAACAGGTATGCTTCTCAATAAAGCAAGAGATATTATTGTAGAGCAAAACTATTTCTATTCTATTGGACGCCTGCGAGAGGGAGAGAATGGCTGCACTGCGAAGACTGGCTACCATGATCATGGAATCTATATTAATGGAGTCACGAATGTCATCGTACGACGAAATGTATTCTATGACACATCCCGCGGATGGCCTATCCACGTCTACGGCGGAACAACGACAGACTTGAATATCTATCACAACACAATCTCCGGCCATAGCCCAACAGGGAAGCCAGCCGGGCATATCCTCTTGGGTGGCACGATCAATGGTGCCACCATCAAGAATAATATTTCGAATGATGCGCAGAACGGAATGGTAATTACGTATTACTTGAAAGCTTCCGACGTCACCATCAGCAACAACCTCTCTGACACTCAAGAGAAAATCGGATCGCCGCCTGCGGGCGTCACTTTTTCCAACAATGTCCAAGAGAGTACCAACCTAGGCTTCATCGCAAAGTCGAAGAACGACTTTCACCTTTCCTCTGCAAGTGCCGCAATCAACAGAGGAACGAAGCTCGGAGTTCCTCCTGTCAAGGACGGAGCTCCTGATATTGGAGCCTATGAATTTTCAGATGAGAATGATTCATCCTTGCCTGCTGCTCCCACTGAACTGGTGATCCGATAACACTTGCCAGAGGAGAATTGTCATCGCTTTCGTCTCCCCCACCCGGCAGCGTTGTAAGCTGCTAGCGTTTCCGAAACAAGGCGCTCCAGCGTGAACTCTTGTCGCGCTTTTTCTCTGGCAGCTATTCCTAAGCGGAAGCTCAGCTCATCATCGCCGTGCAGTTCGGATACACGTTCCATAAACACTCTCTCATCTCCTTGAGGAACGACAAATCCAGTTCTTCCATCTTCCACGAGATATGGGATATCCCCTGCCTCCATCGCTACAACAGGAAGACCGCAAGCCATGGCTTCCATTACTACGTTGGGACATCCTTCGCTCTCCGAAGTGTGGACGAGAAACTTGGCCCCGCTCAAAAACGCCGGTATGTCATGAACGGCTCCGCAAAATTCCACGGTTCCTGAAATACTAAGGTCATCTGCCAGTTTTTCGAGAGTGGGGCGCAGGGGACCATCACCCGCAATCCGAAACCGTACGTCTTCGCCCACGACGGCCTTCACCCTTTGAACCACTCTTAACAAGCGATCCCAACGCTTGACCGGGAGCAAGGACCCAACTGCTGCCACATACTCTCTCTTCCCAGTGCCATCGCTCACCCATCTGAAGCGGTCGAGATCAAGACCATTACGGACGACAAATACCTGTCTAGGCGCAAACAAGCCGGTAGCACATCGCGCGGCGTCAGCCGATGTCTGACTATTTGAGATATGGGCAACCGGCCACCTGGCGTTGAGCGCTCCTCTCAGAGTTCCTCCCTCTCGCTTAGCATTCGCAAAGTCGCTGCGGAGAGAGCCGATCGCCAGCGCTCCGGTTTTCCATGCAGCATAATATGCGGCAAAGTTTGTATGAAAGCCGTACGAATGAATGACCTCCGGCACAACCTGCCGTGCTAATACTCCCAAGGCTCGCAACTTAGAGAAAGGCGACCATTCAGTAGGGAATCCCCAGATTGGGATTCTCAGCTCTTCGATGTCCCGAACGTATTTGTCGTTTGGATTGAGATTCCAGACAATCACGGCAGGTCGATATTGGGCATGATCTAGATTCGCAAGAAGATAGAACAGTTGCCGTTCGAGCCCCCCAAGCCCAAGTTGTCCCACAACGTAGAGAAGTCTGCAGCGTACATTGCCTGAAATGGGACCTAGGATCTGCTGGGGAACGGGCCCAGGCATATTGAATTTCATAGTGCGTGAGTTGTCACTCCAACATGAATTTAGCCTTGATATGTACAAGCTATTCCCTGCACCCCGAGTATACAGATCATGTCACATCCTCATATTAACGCCCTAGTTTATCAAGAAGACCGGAGATAGAAGAGGAGGTTGTTACCTAGCTTTGAATGAACGACTGACCTTCTTCACGATGCCCTGTTCTCGAGCACGCACAGATTGCGCTCCTTGAGGAACTTGAACGTTAGTTCGGCCGCCAGACGGTGCCCTTCTTGATTCCAGTGACCTTGGTGGCTGGCCCCAAAGCCATGCAAATACTCCCCCGTTTTCACATGGTATTCTCGAAAAGCCGGCATGAGTTTTAAGAACGTGATTCCGCTCTCTCTGGCAAACCCCTCCAAGATTCTGTCCGGTTGCTCATAATCCAGATCAATATCGTATTGGTTCTTCAGTTCATTCCCTACCTCGGGATGGACCTGTTCGGCATTGGAAAGCCCAAGCAGTAAGAACCGACCCCCGCGTTCTTCAACTGCATCTCTGAATTTCAGAATAATCTCCTTAGTAATCTCTACCGCTTCCTTCCATGGTGGCAAAAGATCCGTCCGATAAATGTTCAGATCCGATAACGAGTCAATTGTCCGGCTCTTTCTCTCTCCAACGTTCTCCCTATCTTTATCCGCTTCTGCCATCCTATCTTCCAGGAGTTGGCGCTTGAAAAGATAGATTCTCTCTGAGATCAGGCTCAATAGGTGGGACTTGGCTTTCAGCTCTTCGTAGAGGCGTTTTGCAAATGAAAGATTCCTCTCATACGCATCAATCAGCGATCGATCAAGAACGAGATTATGCTGACGATCAAACGTATAGTAAAAGCCTACGTTCTCACGATTGAGATACTTCGAATTATTGCGAAAATCATTCCCCGTGAAGAACGCCAGAATCACAAGATCAGGATCATAAGCAGCACCGAAATTGAGATAGCGGATGTATTCATCAGCGGTGCCAAAACCGGACTGGCCAAGTGCAAGAACTTCAAATCGTGTATGAGTAGAAGCTGCTTGGCTATTGAGGAGCTTTTCAAGTTGTGCAGAGAAAGTGTCTTCCAATGCCACTTGTAGGGCTTCGATGTAGGAATCCCCTAAGATAAGAATTCGAAACACACCGGGTGCTTTTATGTATGTGCGTTCATAATCACGAAACCCCTGGGAGTTATAGTGTCCTTCTGAAAAACCTTCCTTTGTATGACGGTAGTACGCATGTGGAATATATGTCACTCCTTTACCAGGAACAAAACGTGATGCAGACGGGGCATTGAACTTCGTTATTGCCAACACGGCTTCCAACACACCAAGGATAATGGCCACGGCCAGGATTGCAAGTCCGAGATTAGCTGTGAGTGTTTTACCCCTGGACATAGGAAGAAGCCAAAGCTACATCGATTCATTGCAGGGGCGGGGGAGCGCGGCGAGCATACGCTTGACCAGCGCCAGCAGCCAAACCAAATGCCACTACGGTCCAGGGGGACATGAACGTGTAATCAAGGACCATGAACTCCACCAATCCGAACACGACCAGTGGCGGAATAAGCATAGCTTCGTCCACAGGCACCATTCGCATAAGGTGGCGAGTGCCGATTGCCACTCTCCACAAATAACCCAGAAAGCACATCGCGGGGACGATTCCTGCCCCTAGCCAAATATGGAGGAGCCCATTGTGCGGGTTCATAACCCGCCGCCCCCCATAAGGTACTTTGATGTCGTCCAGGCCGACACCAATCCATGGGGAATTCAGTATCCGCTCCAGAGCGCGTGGGAATAGTTTTCCACGCCCAGATTCCTCTACCCCTCGAGATGTGTAGCTTTCCAACTCTTGATCAAACACACCGGATAGATAAAGCAGGGATATCATCAGAACGAGCACCAAGAGAGGAACAAAGCTGTGCTTCAGCATTGAACGAAACCCAACGATACATGCCAAGGCAATCGCCAACACGGGACCCCGGCTGACCGTAATTGCGACCATGTAGAAACACCCTACTGCAATGGCCCAAGAGGTAATTCTTAAAGCTATATTCTGAGACTGGAAACCCCAGAAGATAGAATACACGGTACAGAAACCGAACCACATCCCCAGCGCATTTCCGTTGGCGAGCGCTGTTCCAACAGCCGAAGCCCGCACAATCGCACCGGCGCCGCCGGTTAAATTGACATAGGGCACGGTTGCTAACCCGATCGCGAGAGCCACAATTGCAAAACGGTGCAGAAACCCTGGGCGAAGAGACAAGGCCTGAACAATGACCAACAATTCGAGCCATCCAAGAAAATAAAGGGCCTCTGCCATCGCATTGTCATTCACCTCAAAAAACATGAAGTGTATCGCAAGGGTCGAGATTCCGGTGCAGAAAGCCAATGCGACTGGCGCATACACCTGAACGGCCTTGGCAGTAACGCTCAGGAAGCAACTTACTGCCAAGATCATCCAGATCGCCCCTCCTATTGAAGGGATGACAATACCCCATACTTGTCCAAGCATCGCGTAAACAAGGCTCACGTACCACAAATACTCCAAAATAGGCGGTGGAGCGGCTCCCATTTCAGCGGTTGCCCGCCTTGTCACACCTACATGAGCACTCTGTAGATTACGCATCACCGCCATTAGATGGTCCAAATTCGAGGAATATTCAAGATCCGGATACTTTCGAATGCACAGGCAAGAACTCTCACCGACTCTCCTGTTGCATCAAGGTTGAAGCCCTCAATGCAGTGACACTTGCAACCGCGCTTTCAAATGCTTGAACTGCCGCAATCGGGCTATGCAGCTCTTCGACATGGCGCCGAGCTTTTGTCCCCATATCTTGACGGCTCTTATCGGATCCCATTAAAAAGCGCACCGCCTCAACGGCACCTTCAACAGTGTCAGTGATCTTTCCCAGCTCACCATTCCGAATCTTGTGATCGGGATCGATCTGAAGACTCACCACCGGTGTTCCCGAGGCCCAGGCCTCCAAGAAGACGCTGGGGAAGCCCTCGCCATCCGATGTTGAAAGCAGCAAGTTGGCCCCGCCGATGATTTTCACAGTCTGGTCAGGGGCGACATGGCCCCGGTATTCGACGTTCTGGAGAGATCGCAACTGTGCGAGGATATTCTCGATTTCTTTAGCATTCCAGTAACCAAGAGTCGGCGCACCGCATACCACGAAGCGAATCGTCGGCAGTCGGCGCGCGATTTCGATCAGCAGATCAGGCCGTTTAATGGGCCTGATTACGCCGACCCAGGCCACGGTTCCATTCCGTTCTGAATGAGGCATCACTTGGTCAGATAACGGCACAATGCCGGGAAGGAGAAATGCCCTCTCGCGCCAAACTGCCGGCAATAAGTCACGCTGAGCGCCATGTTGAACAAACATAAGGTCGGTGCGATGAAGTCCCCATTTATAGAGCAGCCACCAGTTCTTTCTCCGCCGCCTGAGCGCTATCCGTGGCTGCACGTCCAAGTCGTGCATCACGGAAAAGGCTGTTCGCACTCCAAGCCATCGAGCAATTTCCGCTGCCGGCCCCCAGAGGTGGTCGGCACATTGCCAGAAGCACCAGTCCGGCCGCTCCTTTTTCAGGAATTCGTACCAATCCAATAGAAAATGGGCGCGGCGGCTAAGGCCGAGGAATCGTACACCTTCGATTACTCGTTCCTCTCCTTCTCCTAAGGCAGATACAACCCCTACGGTGACCGACCAGCCGTGAGCCGCTAACGCTCGTGTCAGATACCACCCATACCGCTCCGCTCCGCCTTTCGCCGATGGATCTCCGATCGCGTATCCATAGACAATATCGTTCACATACACGATTTTCATGGGGCAACCTCTGATTGCAACCGCAGCGGCATATTAGACGCATCCACTGTCACTATCTTCTCAGGGGAAGCCCCATTTAGGGCGGCAATAAGATTCGAGATCTGGCGGCCGGACGAGTAAGCCTCGCAGGCTGCGCGATTCGGCACAAATCGATCGAGTGTCCTGCTTGCCCAAGCCTCGACGACTTTTTCAAAAACGGCGGTCACTTCTTCGGGATTGCTTGCATCTGCGATGAGCGTGTTCCCGACTTCACAGAGAATGCGGCGTGTTTCGTCATGAGGGAGGACTCCGACAATTGGCCTTCCGGCCTGAAGATAGCCGAACAGTTTTGCACCGGCAACGAGTTCATGTCCCTTTACTCCCGACTCTCTGCCCAACACCAGGAGCGCATGAGCCTCTCGTTGAAGACGGCGGATTTCGGCACTGGAGGTGGGTGGAAGGATTTTGACCACATCCTCAATCTCGAGGTCTCTGACTCGTTCGGCGAATTCCCGAAGACCTCCGCCTATGAATAACAATCGTAGCTGTGTGGCTCGCGTAGGGTCTTTGCGCTTGAACTGGACGATGCCTTCGAGGAGTGTGTCGTATCGATATGAACTCAGCGTGCCGGCATACAGAACCAGGCAACGCTCTCCAGGCGCATGCACAAAGGATTCAACCTCACCTTCGAAACCGTTCGGGATGATATGAATCTTCGTTCGCTCCAACGATTGAGGATACGCGCGCAAGTATGCCTGAGCAACCGACTCAAACATGAAAACCACCGCCCGCGCTCGCTCGAACATGCGGGCGATGATCCGATTGTCCACTTTCTTGGCCCAAGCCGGACGCCTGGCTTCACGGCCGTAATACTCCAACCCCCAGGGATCCCTGAAGTCCAGCATATAGGGGATGCCGGTCGCTTCTGATGTCCGATAGGCGACCACACCGGCAGAGAGCGGTCCGATCGTAGCCCAAATGACACTCGGTTCACTTTGCCGGCAGAAGGCTATGGTTTCCTGCGTCGTCGGCCTTATCCAGAGCATGGCCATATCAGGGCGGTACACCCACGCTTCCGCCCTGCGGACTAACTCGCGAAGGCTTGACCGCCACGGCGCGTGATGTCCTGCGACCACCTGCCGCGCTTCCTGGACGGATGAGCTGGCAAGTTTGTTCTCTGTCCGTACTCCGCGCCAGGTCTGTATCGCACGCCAGGGATCCCGAGCCTTGATTCGAATAACCCGAGTAGTCGGCGGCACCTGGTCGAGAAGCTGTGGATCATATCGTTCGTACTGGTACGGTTGGCAACAGACCATTGTCGCTTGCCATCGCGCCTTCACCAGCTCTTTTAAGAAACGCATAGAACGATAGACGGCGGCGTTGCCCTCCGGTGGGAAATAGTAGGAGATCATGAGGATGGATTTGGAATCCATGGGTCTTAGCTTCCACACACCGGAAAACGATAAGGTACCCTTGCGTACGCCATCCTGAAAGAAAGTCGCTTCTTCATGACGTATTTCTTTGGCGCGTGATCTCGCATCGGCTCATTGTTGGAGATGTTCCGCATACGTCCTTGCCGTTCTATTCACGCAAAAGCAAAAGAGTGAACCCTCATGTTCCCGCCACCACTGCCTAAAACGAAAGTCCCGGCCGGTCAGCTTGGCAATCACCCGTTCGACGTAGTAGACGGCCGCATAGCGTCGCCTTGATTTCATCATGAGAACGGTATTGACCCACCGGACCAACGGCCAGAACCACGCCGCGGATCTCATCATAATCTTTTCATTCGCCAGGTAATTGAAAAACTCGATTCGTAGCGCTCGGCCATAAGGGACCGACGGGCCAGGGAAAAGGACCACGGACCCCATTTTGGATTGGCCGAACGCGTGTCGGGGAACGCCGGCTTCTTCGGCAATCCGTCTCGCGATCGGCCGGTCATACGCATTTCCCAACCGCCACGGATTCATCTCGGAAGACTCCGTAATCTCGACGATATCCTCTTTTCTCCTGGCTCCTATGAACGGCAATGGGACATGAATAAAGCCGGCCACCAGACGGAGTTCAGCCATTCCGTGGCCACCCATATCCCATTTTCTCAGTTCCGAATCTAAATGGGCTCGCTTCCCTAAGCAAGTTTTTGTGTACCAGATCGTCCCATGCGTTCCGGTCAGCAGAACACCGACTTTCGAGATGTGCTTACTGATATCTTTGAGATTCGCATCCTGATTGTGATGGAGCCCACAATAATAGAGGTACTCTTGATCGAATTCCTCGGTAAACGCACGCCGATTGAGCCGGATGCACGACAGACCGAGTGACTCGCAAATTTCCCCCCCATCATCGTCAGGCAACTCGCCTTCGTCTTGGTGGGCCAGCACGCCGACTTGCTTGGCTTTGGTCACGGTAAAGACTTTATCGATCCCATAGGTCCGTGCAATCGCATTCACCGCGGTCGTGTCGTAGCCCTTCGATTGAGTAGACCATATTTCGAGCGGGTGTGTTCGCTGTGGATCTCTCGCATTGGCCGCGATCAGGGCATAGTTCTCCTGGAGATAACTCCGGTACTCCTTAAAACTCCTGAACCGAGGCGGCATTCGCTTTTCTGTCTCAAAGACCTTCTCCCTGGAGACATCCAGGTTTCGGTACATCTGACGCCGCACCATTCCTCGCTGTGTCGGAATGTCTCGTCGATACCGGTTGATGCCTTCCATGATCGAATCACAGATTTCGGGGTATCCCAGATATCGAGGATCGAGCGCATCCCCGATGGACCCCAGCAGCAGCGGCAGGGAGTTCGATACTGTGACCAGTCCTGGAGTGTCGGCATAGAACAAGTAGTCTGTCGTGCAAGCGCTCGTCACGAAGCGAATCGACTCTTCGCCGAGAATGCCCCCGGTCCCGAAGACACAGTCGGTGTCGCTGAAGTCCCCCTCCTCGAACGGACCGTTCCACACCCCCTCAATGAAAAAGGTCGACCGAACTTCCACACCTGAACCGTGCTGCAAGGTCACGACATCCTTCGTCCGATCGACTTCCGCGACCCAGGCGAGTTTGGGCAATGACGGATTGGCTAGAGCTTGCAGTAGCATGTAGATACCGGAAAGAGGTCAGTACAATCCCGTAACACATTGAAGAATCGAATGGTCAGTCGGCTGACTTCAATGCCCATTTCTCCCCTAACTTCATGTCCCAGCTATGCGGCCGCAATGTGAGCGACCCGGACGTAGGCGTCAAGGTAAACTCCCCGAAGCATATTCTCCCGTCAATGTTGTATAAATCGACACGCACGAAATCAAACCCATCCGATAGTTGCGAAGCCACCGCGAGCATTCTCTCAAAGTCGATGGGTTTTGGAATGAGCGGTCGAGCGACACCCTCTCTATAGTAGAGATCCAATAGATTCCAATGGACATCAAAGAATGGGTTGATGTCATGTGCGTGATTATCCACCTGAATGACTTCGGGAACCCCATTGAAGCACCAGAATCTGTAGTCGAGAGGTCCGCTACCGTCCTGATTTCTCAGATATTCCTCGATCATGATCTTCGGCTTGATGTCGTAGTATTGGGCTTCTCGCGAGGACCAATAGAAATTCTTCTTCAACCAGTTCGACAGTTTGCCCGTAATATCCGCTCGATCGGCGACTCCTTTGACCACGATAACTTGTGCGCTCCCGTGATTGGTCTTGACCACGTACTCTGTAGGCAAACTATCGAACGGAATCGCTCGTGGATCCTCTCCGTGCCAGAATAGTTTCACGAGATGCTGCTCACCTACTTTGCTCGCCACCAATGCCCGCGCGGCATATTTGTCTGACACCAGGGTAAAATGCGGGTTCGGGTTCCGATTCAAGGTGATCATTCTGCGAAAGAGCTTTTCAGTGAACGTGCTTGGGCTCTTCAAATTGAGCGGCCTTCCATGCACGCGAATGTACCGCCGTAACAAAATAGCCTCACCTTCGGATCGGCGTAGCAACCCTCGCTTTAGGTTGCGCAATTTGTCAAAAACAGAATGAATCCATGTGCCTTGCAACCTATCCCGAACAGCGGTAGACCATGTCGTTTGGACAAAATGTTCCATCCCTAAACGAAGCCTCGTGGTGTGTGGACTGCTCTCCCTAGGCCCCCTCTCCGTTATTAGCAGTAACCGGTCTGATATACAGCCGGCAAACGGGCCGCAAGGGTCCCTGCTGATTGCAGAACATTATGCGCGGCAACGCTCTAGTGCGCTGCGGCATGTGTCACTTCTTTCACTTCATCTGGGTCGTTGTGTTCTCGGAAGAATGGGACAGTTTTCTCGTCGTTTTCTTGAAACTGTCCAGCGGATTCAGGACCAAGTTGAGCAGCCTCACGCATACGGCCTTGGCAATCCGAGCCATGCTCAATGAATAGCCGAGTCTACGCTGGGCATTCCGATGATACTCCCAAAACCCTTTCTCATTCCTGCGGTATACCCGAGACCCCAAGAACTTGTAATAGTCGTCCATTCGCGTCTTGAACCGTGCGTCGTATTCCTTCTCGTTCAAGTATTCCCGTCCATACTTTATCAGGTGTTCAAACCTTGCAACGTGAGAGGTGCCAAAACGACTGTCACGATCTGTCTCCGATTCGGTATGGGATCGTGAGAAGGTCAACATTTGATGCACAAAACCGAAGTCGCGTTCTCTGAGAATATCGAGACAGGCTTCCATATCGCAATGAGGATTGGACACATTGAAAAAAGTTGGGCGCTTTCTCACCTCATCGGCATGAATCAGCATCGACGATGGGGACCCAAACACAGACGGGAGCCCCAGGAGGGTCTTGCGACAAATTTCATGACCGGGCATCACCGTACGCTCATATGGCAAGGCCTGCACCATTATCCGGGTATTCGTAAGCCGATAGGCGCTTACGATTGCAACAGTGGGGTGAGCCTCAGCCAATTCGACCATTTTCATGATGCATTCCGGGAACAGCCAGTCATCTGCATGGACGACTTTACAATACTTGCTGTTCGATGACATTTGCCGAAACGCGATATTTCCGTTCTGGAGAGAACCTACGAATTCCGAATTGTTATGGATGCGGATCCGCTTATCCTTTCCAGCATATGTCTCGGCGATTTCCAGCGTTCGATCGGTACTGCAATTATTGACGATACAATACTCCCAATTCTGATAGGTTTGCGCGAGCACACTCTCAATGCACTCCACTAGATATTTCTCGCCGTTGTAGACCGGCGTGAGCACACTCACTAAAGGCTGTGATGCTGGCTTCATAGGCTCTGCTTCCAGCAGGTGTCGAACTTCAGGCCCACAGGACAAAACTGAAGACACACGGATCAACGACACACATTAGCTTTGATTCCTCTCCAGGAGGTCCACATAACCGGCAATCGATCCCACTGCCCAAAGAGTTCGCCGGTAGCCCGCCGGATTAATGCAAGGATGGCCCTCCACATTGCGAAACAAACCGATCGTGCCAATTTTTGAACACGAGAAAACGCAGAATCACATGATAAGGGAGTAAGGCACTTTGCAATCGTTTGGCACGAAGCTCAGTGGTATGGCGAGGAGCAAACGCAAAAAGTGCCTCCTTTGTCTTACCGCCAATCCAATTCTTAACAAATTCGAGACTTCCTTCTTCTTGAGAAGCTAGGGATGGAGTGGCGAGAGAGAGCGAATTGAACAATTTGACCATAGCAGGTCTATTGAAATACTCCCAAATCCCGCTCTTAGTGTCGTTCAGTTGAGTTTGTGTGTATTCACGCAATGAGGATGATGACACCAATTCATTTGCCCAGTTCTCATATCCCGTTCGATTGGCAATTGGAATACCTGATAGCAATGGATTCAACTCATACACCGCTTTGCGAAATAGCCCTTTGTCGATTCGATATTGCGGAGGCACCCGAGCGAGAAACTCAAGGATCGAGTCTTCCAACAAAACATTCCTATGATCCAAATAAACTTGTTTGTAATACGCAGAGGTATGGAGATAGCCCTGGAGTCGGTGCGTAAAGTACAGGTGGTCTTTTGCATCATTGGGTTCCATTCCTTGAATGGAAGACCGTATATCGACCATAATCGCATCACTGGCGGCAGACCATAATGAATAAAATTTCGGTTGAATTACTTCTGAATAAAAAGGAAGCATTCCCAACGAGCGGAGCCCCACCTCAGTTTCTGCCTGAGAATATGTATAGACCCTTTCGTGCCATCCAAAAATTTCATCCCCTCGAAGCACCCGATCATACCCACATTCACTGATTTTCTTCATGATGGTCAATTCATACGGATGAAAAGCTGCAATGTCCGACAATCCATCAACAATGTAATTGGTCTCTTCAAAGAAATCCTTATACTGTGCGGTCAACCGTGGGAAGAAGGTATGATGCAAGTTAAATTTGTCGGAGATTGTTCTTGCGATATTGGGGTCCGATCCGGTCACCGTTTCATCCAGCCCCCAGCTGACGGTGTGCAAATCGTGTTCATGCCCCTCCATCACAGCCAGCGCACTTGCAAGAATCCCACGTGAATCCACACCCCCGCTCAACAAAATAGCTGTTGTGCATGCATCTCCAATATTTTTCGTTACGGACTGTTTCAATAGGTCTTTAAGTTCCTCTTTTAGGCTATCTTCAGTTGCATTTTGGCTTTGGGAACCTGGGAGGAAAGACCAGTAAGATCCCTGGGATAATTTTCCATTCTGGATCCTAAGATAGGCGCCTCCAGATAAGCGCCTAACGGAAGAAACTAATGTTTGTTCTCCCAATAAGTGCCCACAAGACAAAAACATTGGAACGGCTTCAGTGCTGAGCTCGATCGAATGAGACGAAGCAGAAAGCAGTGCTTTGACCTCTGGGGCAAAAAAAATCAGATCCTTCTTTTGCAGATAAAAAATCGGCTCAGAAGCTCTTCGGTCCACCGCAATAATAACAGTTTCTCTTTCTTTACTATACATAACCAGGCTGTAGAATCCCGACAGATCCCGTAAAAAGACCTCAGGCTTTGCAAAAATATCTTTCTGCTGTGCTTCGGAAACGATATCTGTAAAGCTTCCGAACAAAACACCGTGTGTAAACAGCTTAGGATGCATTTGCGATTCTCGGGTAGTATCAGGCCAGGGACAATTCACGCTCGAAGAAAGAGAGATTCGTCCAATTGCAACCCCATAAGACCTACCGATACACGTGCTCACAACGTTCTTAGCCCCATGGCTTAGATCGTTCGCCATGGTCCTTAGAACATCAGTGGCCCAATCATCCGGCATTTGATTGGTAGGGTTTAGATTTAAAACCCCAAACATTCCAGGCATTGCGAATGATTCCTTCCCAATAACTCAAAACTTCCCTTACACGAAAGAGGTGCCCCCGCTTGCCGGCACGAGCGTGGTCCACTCCTTAGGAGCACTCGCGGTGTTCAGCACTACGCAGTAGTGCGCTGCAGCGGCAGGTCGTCAAAGCACACTCGCCCGATCGTGGACCCATGAAGCACTCGATACGGTTTCTCATGGTTATAGAAGTTCGGGCATCGCCTCATCATCTATTGAACACTGCCTTCCCCGCTCTTCTTTTTGTTCATGATGTCCAGGACAATGTTCTTATACTCTTCCGAGAAGTTCTCTCTCGTATGATGTGCCCTCGCAAACTCCCAGGCTTTTCGGGCCATGCGCTGCAGTTGTTCGGCAGGAAGGCCGGCAATCATTCGCACGGTATTCTTGATCGTCTCGACGGAATGATCTTTGAGAACAACACCGAAATCATCCACGTCAACGCTCGCTTCGTAGCTTACAATCGGAATCATCCCAGCATGCATGCACGTAATCACACTTCCTCCGCCGGCTTCAGAACAAGACGGATAGACAAGTCCCAGGCACTTGTTGGCGATCTCGGCAAACTCAGGACCATTCACATCGACCCATCTGAACGCGTGAATATTCGGAGTTTGATACAACTCTTTATAGTAGGCCTTCACAAAGTCCTGTTCTTGCTGCAGCGGTCCACAGACGTACAGATGGCAATCCGGCATTTCAGCGAACGCTTCCAGCACCAAGTCCAATCCCTTATGCACCAAGCCCTCGCTGCCGAACCATAGGAAATGATATCGACAAGCGTCGTAATTCTTGTCCTCCGGCCACGGGAAGAGAGCGCATGTCGATATCGGAACCCTGAAAATCGGTTTATTCGCATACCGGTAGGTATCAAGAGTAAACCGGTTTCCATATGTCACACCATAATCCGCGTTTTCAATCGCAAGATTGTGCTCAATGATTCGATGGCCTTGCCTTATCGTTACCCCTCTTCTTTGTTGGAGTTCGATTTTGCGCAGGTAGGTCGCATGGTTATTAAAGACCCATTGCGCCGTATCCAGATGTGCGATTTTGACACAGTCGCGTTTGAGCAGCTCGGCAATCCGATCAAAATTGATACGGTGCCCGATGAAAACAGAATAGTTTTTCGTTGGATCAAACGTCTTATTGCGAGAATCGATCACATCAACGGAATATCCCAGATCCAAAAATGTCCGTGCGATCTGAAAGCAATCCCAGTATTGGGTATGAGAATTGGGCATCGGCTCACCCGGCTTCAGCAAAAACGGGTCAACGAGCCAGGAGAGGAGCACGTCTCCTTTGGAAGAGTTTTCCGGCTGAAGCGATACGACTTTTCTGAACCGAGGCCTCGTTATGGACACGCCGAATTTCCCCAGGGTTTCCTTCATCCATTCCACCATGGTTCGCTTGATCGGCGGGTTGTAGGAAGAGGAGGGGTTCATCTTAATGAAGTTCGTCGGGAAGGCGTGACCTCGATTGTTCTCTTTCCCATGAGACACCTCCCGTATGAACAATTCTTTCTTGAACCATTCCCAGTCTCCGTACCAGGTCCAACACTTATTCTTTATGTAAATGTGTTTGATCTCGTGTGCCAGGGATTTATTCGTTTTGAAGGCGACATATTCGAAATGGAACCGATCGAGATGGCTCGACATCAACTTGAACGACTTATTGCTGACATAATTGGAATACCATAAGTTGAATCCAAGCTCACCTTGCAAACTTTTGACGGCACGATACACCTGTACGTGTTCTTCGTGCCCATATTCGCCCCAAGGGTTATGGGTATACACATTGCGATACCCGCTCAATCGTTTCTCCAGTTGCCGTCTCAGCTCTTCATAGTTCTTTTTGTACTGCTCATCTCTACCGGGGATACTCTGGTCTACGATCTCGATTCCATACTCAGTGGCCACCGGATTCTGCCAATCCGCGCTCTCGAACACATCCGACTGATCGATATTCAGGCAGGATATATGTTTTATCGGATATTCCTCCAAACTTTTCCGCCTTCCGACACTCCACCAAGGATACCGCTTGGCCTCCAGAAAGCAGACCACCACATCATTCACTTTGTCCAGGATGGAACTGAACCACAACACCTCGTCATCCGGATGAGCGACCACGACGATCGAGTCTTCCAGTACGCTCGGAACAGCAGCACGCGTGCTCGCCACCATGGTCGCCCTTTGAGCAGCAGGCCGAGGGAGATGAGCTGTGGTGAATTCTCGGCTCACCGTTCTCAACCTATGACTTCACTTCCGCGGAGCCGTTCAGTACCTGTTGATACAACCCGATATACCGCTGCGCTTGACGATTGACGGAATATTCTTCCAAGGCAATCCTTCGACAGTGTTGACGCATCTCACTACGCAAGGTTTCATTCTCAAGCAGTTCAACGATATGATCTCGAAATCCCTCTACATCCTCCGGATTCGACAATAACCCCGTCACCTTATGACGGGCAAGATCGGGTACACCACCGACCCTTTGAGACACCACCGGTGTTCCACAGGCAATACTCTCCAACAAGACATTGGGAAACGACTCGGCTCGAGTCGGCGAGACAAAGCAGTCCGCGGCTGAATAACACATCACCTTCAGCAAATCACTCCCGACATACCCCAAATAAACGGCTTGCATTCCGAGTGAGTTGGCAAGCTTTTCCCCTTGCCGCCCCAGAAGCAAAATTACCGTTTCGGCCTTCAGGGATTCTGGCAAACCTTGGACGGCCTTGATGAAGAGATCCCCCCCCTTCAAACGGCTCGTGAGATGCGTCACCATGAACATCAGCACTTTTTTCCCTTTTGGTATGTTCAGCACCGAACGACAAAGTTCCTGGTCACGAGGTTTATACGTCTCCGTATCGATTCCGTTGGGGATGTGATGGATAGGAAACCGGCTGAGCATGCTCTGTTTCGCCATGGCAACCATCCAAGTGCTTTGTGCCACGATTGCAAGACGAGAACGGCTGAAAGACCAGTTCTTGAGTTTCCATGCCAAGTGTGTATTATCGACAGTAATTGCAGGAAAGGTATTTGGATAGGGACAATTTCCACAACCTGTCTTCCATCGTTCACAATCCAAACTATGAAAGCAGTGTCCGGTGAAGCTCATCATGTCACGGAGTACGAAAACGGTCGGCTTACTTTGAGTGATCGCCGGAATGGCGAGATATGAACAAGACCCGTAGATGTTATGCATCGTGAGAACGTCCGCATCCAAGAACGCTCTATTCGTGAGAATTTCCCGATGAGTCGGATCGAGCGCACCTTCCAGCCCGACCTTTCGCGAAATATTCTTCAGATACTGCGTTGCCCTTGCCCCTATTCGTGGAGCCTGCAATTTTATGATGTCATCAGGCGCCCCAATCGGCCATTTGGCCGTGCACAAGACTTGAGATTGGACCCCGGCATCTTTCAAGCCGCAATGCAGCCGGTTCAGCGAAATCGTGCCCCCATCACCATCCACAAGTCCCTCTGTAAGATGGAGAACCTTCATACTGCCTTTCTCTTCATACTTCTCGTGAGACCAGCGCTTAGCCCAACATCACTCTGTTTAGGATAGCACCGTCGGACAACGTCGGGAATTCTGCGGACTCCCCCGCGCTTCATTACCCCGAGGCTTGCGTGAACAGTCGCTGATTGTGTATCGCGATTCAATGTTGAAATAGGTTCTCGGAAGACCTTCACGAAACTTGATCGGTTTTGTTTGAGCGAATCACTTTCCATTCAAGCACTGGAGAAACAATGCCCAAGCGGTGGGGATTCAAGGGATACCCCATCTCCGACACATCGAACCTCAATATTGCTTCCTGGCGCTCGAAGACCTTTACGTCCTCAATGAATGCGACACATGATACTGAATACCGGCCGGGCCGGAGGAGACATGGAGGAATCTTAGCGGTGGCATGATACCGACCTGGCTCTCTCTCACAATCCTGCCATTCGGGCAAGTCGGTTTCCATCGACTCAAATACTAAATGATTCATCGAGTCAAACAGGTGAAACGTCACGGCAAGGTTTCCTATGGGAACCCTCACATCATATGCAACCTCGATCAGAAGCGGATCGTTAAAGGTCACGACGGATGGAGATTGCTGATCGACCGACAACAACCGTGCGGATCGCAATTGGACGGGTAGATTGGGCTTCATGGATGTGCTTGACCAGTCCGATTTGACTTCCGATCCGAGCGCTGAAGCCAAATACTCGGTCACCACTTCAACGGAAGAACCGATTCGCTTCAACCGTCCATTTTCCAGTTGTACGCCTCTTCCACAAAGCTGGGTAATCGCGCCCATGTTGTGACTGACGAAAATGACCGTCCGCCCCTCTTTGGCCACCCCTTCCATTTTGCCGAGACATTTCTTTTGAAACCTTACATCTCCCACCGCAAGCACCTCATCGACCAACAGAATTTCGGGCTCCAAATGCGCTGCGACGGCAAACGCCAGTTTCAGATACATGCCGCTCGAGTAGTGTTTCACAGGGGTATCGATGAATTTCTCAATCTCTGAGAAGTCGACGATTTCATCGAACTTTCTCTCGATTTCCGCCCGCCTCATGCCGAGGATCGTTCCATTGAGATAGATATTCTCCCGCCCCGTCAACTCCGGATGAAATCCGGTTCCCACCTCCAATAGGGAGGCCACGCGTCCGTGAATTTCAGCGAATCCGTTCGTCGGCTCGGTGATCCGCGAAAGTATCTTCAAGAGGGTGCTTTTGCCGGCACCGTTGCCGCCGACAATACCGATGACTTCACCCTGCTTTATGTCAAAGGAAATGTCCTTCAACGCCCAGATCGTCTCAGTCGATTCACCAGCCTCTCCTCCCCCTTTCAATAACCTTCCCACTTTGCTGAACGGAAGGGTTATCGCCGAAGTCAACGTATCCCGCAGGGTTTGATACCGTTCTTTTTTCCCGATACGGTATTGCTTGCTGAGCCCTTCTACTCGTATTGCGATGTCGCCCATGTTTGGTCATCCATTTCGTAACATTTCAGTTCACTGTTGTTCGACGCTGTGATTTTGCCCAAGCATTGAGAGTACAGCAAGGACCGTACAGGGAATCAGTCGAATAGATGCGCAACGGATCGTCGGGCGCACATCTTAACAATTCTACCACCATAGCCCGTTTCCAACCACCCATCATCCACCTCGTACTTCCGAAACGCTTACTCCAGGCGCATACTCCTTAAAACCCCAGAAAGAGCCGTTCGATGCCCCACTTTTGGTCTAACCTCTGCAGCATGATGAACCCTGATTCTACTCGATGACTTGGACACGATTGATAGTGATGCTCTCGATGCTGAAGAGATATGAGCAAGTAAGAGCGCCGTGCGACACCTAATCCATTCGGTGAAATGACGGTCAGCTAAACATCGCTCGAAAATCTTCGGCTACCCTGTCATACAGATGCTGATTAAGGCTGTGGGGTTTCGGGGGAGCCGAAAGAGCCTCCGCCAACCTATCGATGTCTTGCTTCCGAGACGGGTCGCCCGCCAGACAAAGGTCTTTCACTTGGCCCGGGAGCCGATCTGCGAGTTTTGACAGCACTATGACATGACAGCCGGCCGCGAGGCCATCGAGGACCGTGGTCTTAAACCCAAAACCCAATGGGGTCAACACCGCCAGCGCGCGCGACTGACAAAGAAGGTCCCAGGGCTCTCGACAGTCACGCACGATCTCGATGTGTTCACTCACCTTCGGCACCCTCCGATGCCATTGAGACCACCAAGTCAATAAGTACGACCATCGCTCAGCCATCCGCTCGGAAAGCCCTGTTGCGAGTCTGTCAAAATTGACGAAGTTGGCAATTCCGGATGGGTCGAAATTTCCGCCCATGGATACGATCGCGCGCCTCCGATGATTCCAGGCTTGAATATCGACTTCCGGTCGAAGATAGGGCCATGGAGAATAGTACGGCAAGTATCGGATATTCGCCTTTCCTCGCAACCATCCCCAATAGTGCTGATCGTCCCACTCACTGATTCCCAACAATGTGTCGGCCGCCTGTCGACAGTGCGAATCGCGTCGAGCCAACTGAATGAGCTTCCACCAATTCTTGACACTCACATAGTCCCGTTTAGACGCGATAATTTTCCGATGGAAATGATGATACGCTTCCGCGTTATGGGTTCGGACGAATATTTTCGTCTGAGGCTGCCTGTCCCGCAACTGTTCCAGAATCTCAGGCCATCCGCTGTACTCCATCAACAGATGCGTAATATCGGGCCCCATCTGTTCCAATAATGTGGCGGGATTGTCCGGATCGAACACGATATGCTTGTAGGTAACTCCGGCCCGATCCAAGGCCAGGCGATTCGCCGCCGCGGCTTTCCAATTACCCGCCCCATATTCTTTTTCATTGATGAAATTCGGCACTGCATACAAGAGCTTGGTTGGACCCTCCCTCATCGCGCCACCCCTCACGCTAAGAAAGATATGGAGCTGACCTCTCGCCTTACTCAAAATTACAAATCGGTCCGCCTTTCACCGTCGTCCGCTCACCATACATGTGTCCCATGCATCACCTATCGTTCATCATTTCAACTCGCACGACTCACCCGGGGCTACACAAAGCCTGGGTGTGACGATGTCCACGTGCACGATGCTGTTGAATCCAATACCGAGGCAGTGCGAAATGTGCCGGAGCCCCGTCAGTGCACTACAGGCCGACTTCCTTTCAGTTTCTGCAAACGTGTCCGTATTTGCAATCGGCCTCGCAACTTCGTGAGTAACTTCATGATTGGGCTGGTTCGGACGACTATCACGTTCTTATTGAATCTCTCTACCGATCCAAGGGAAAACTTGTATTTCTCGGTTCCCCTTCCAAAGTCACAAATTCTAAACCCCTTCTCAATTGCGTATTGAATCGCAAATAAGCACCAGATGTTGCCCGGAGAGTATTGCGCATACTGATAATTGGCCGCAATTTTTAAGATGCAGAAGTTTTTTCTGACTGTATCGACAAATACTGCACCCGCTGCAATCGGCGTTTCCCCGTCCCATACAATATTCAACCACAGTCGATCATCTTCGAAGCAGGAGCGGAGGAATGAGCGTTTGATATTGATCACGTCTTCAAGTCTAAGATCCATGTAGTTGTCATCATCTTTAAGCCCCCAGCGCGCTTGCCAAAGCGACAGCAGTGTTTCAATGTGAGACTCCGCGTTGCCGCGCTGGATTTCGGTCACATGAAAACCCTCAAGGCGCCTGATCTTATTGAGGTCATTTCTTAAACCCCTGCGGGTGCTGCTGCCCAGCACCGTATTGAAGTACTGATCCCAACTTTCAGGCAACGGAATATACGGACATGAAGGTCCCTTCGTTTCCTGAATGCTGATCCGCTTTGAAGATAAATGTTTAACAAAAAGATCCAAGCGTGGGTCAAATACGTTCAACAACTGGAGTGTGTCCCATTCCAGCTGTTCCCTTACGAAGACCGCCATGGCAGGAATGGCTTCTGCAACATACTCGGGCAAACACACAAATCCTGTGTGATCTGCATGGGGATAGCCCCCCATCGATAAGATGTTCCTCGACTCTTTCGTGCGGGCTGAAAAAGCCATAAACGCCACATACGGTGTGCTCTCGCTCGCACTATGAGTGGAAACCTCCCGCATGTGATTTTCTTGAACACATGGCTGTGGATCATCTTGTTGGACCCCCAACACCAGCCATTTGCGAGGAGTACTTTCTAACCATCCACAAAGCCAGGCCCATGAATCAAAGGCGGTTACATCAGGATCGACAGCATAGACAGCATTCCACGCCTTTCTCAGTTCATAAAAGCGGCTGATGTCATCTATGACTGTTACTTTCATCCCCGGTGCTCAAATCACATCCGCAAACGTTTTTTCTAAACGCCGGAAGTAGAACGTTCCGCTCACCAAAATGGCCAGCGCGGCCAGCGCTGAAACAATGATCATCGGCCCTGGGGCGGTGTCCGTCCCAAGCAGCGCCCAACGAAATCCCTCAACCACTCCGACCATCGGATTGATGCTATACAGCGTCCTCCACGGTTCGGACAATAGACTGCTCGGATACGCGATGGGAGTTGCGAAGAGCCAGAATTGAGTCAGAAAAGGGATTGCATGACGGACATCGCGAAACTGAACATTCAAGGCGGAAAGCCAGAGCGAGACACCGAGCGACGTTATCAGTGTGAGCAGAAGCAAGAACGGAAGCCAAACGACGTTGAGGGTGGGAGTGATACCGTAATACAGTATCATCCCGAGCAGCACGATAAAAGCAATCGCAAAATCAATAAGGCCGGAGGTCACCGCCGCGATGGGGACGGACAGCCTGGGGAAATAGACTTTTTTGATCAGATTCCCGCTTCCAACTAAGCTGTTGGACGCTTGGCTCAGCCCCTGAGAAAAGAACGTCCATGGAACCAGGGCCGCATATGCGAAGAGCGGATAGGGGACTCCGTCGGAAGGAATCTTTCCCAATCGCCCAAAGAAAACGCTAAAGACGATCATCGTGAACACGGGTTGAATAATGGCCCACGCTGCGCCGAGCGCCGTCTGCTTGTACCGCACCTTCACATCACGCCAAATCAAAAAGTAGAGCAATTCACGATAAGCCCATAACTCTTTTAGTTGCAGGGCCACCCACCCTTTGGTCGCCGTGATCCGAATAATCTGAGCATTGCCTTCCATCAAATACCTCGTATAGATACTTATAATGCGGCTGAGTACCAGAAGTTTTAAGGCCTGAACGCTTTGTTTTGGCGTTCAGACATATCCCGACACCAACACAGTTCATACCGGAGCAGCACCGGCCAAGCCGTGGCTCCGGTTAGACCTTATCATAAGCTTTTGTCGCATTGGCGCTACCTAAATCACAAAGGACAGGCATCGGTTGATGATGCACGGCGCGCCGGGTTGGAGATGTCAGACTATGATCGATCTGATGCGCATATGAAAAGCAATCCGTTTCAACATGTCTTAGAAAGTGACCTACCTTCTTCCCTATACCAATTCACCGTCCGTTCCAACCCCATCGATAAGGGAATCCTCGGCTTCCACCCTATGATGTCATATGTTCCCGCAATATTGGCAACACGAGTCTGCTCCATCGGCCTGTCGGGAAGCGCGCCCCACAATAGCTCTACCTGAGAGTCTATCCGATCGGCCAATTCCTCGACAATCGCCCGAATCGACACCAGGGTGCCTGAACCTACATCGACCGTACGCCCTTCCGCGTTCGGAGCTAGGCCGGCTGCAAGCAACCCCTCCACGACGTCTTCAACGTAGATCCAATCTATTTGACGCTGCCCGCTACCGAGCTTCGGTGGTTGCCCGTTTAAGAGAGACAGGGTCACATATGGAATCAATTTGTTCACATCCCTTTGTCCAGGCCCATACACCATGAACAGCCGTGCCATCACGACAGGAGTCCGGTATAGCGCGTGAAACATGCTCGCATAGCAGCTGCTCGCCCACTTCGCGGCCGCATACGGAGAACATGGGACGGTCTCGCCTCCATCGATTACCGGCTCTTCCAACGAACCCGTCAAGACGATCCGCTCACAGCCTATTTCTGAAGCAACCGTCAGCAAGTTCACCGTGCTTACCAAATTACTCTCAAAGGTCGGCCGGACTAATTGTAAATCCCGTGAACCGGCCACGTGACTTGCCAAGTGGAAAACGATATCGGGTTTGATCCTGCCCAGAAGATTCCGCACGGTCGACATGTCCGCGAGGTCGCCGTGCCACCACTGTATGCCGGCTTCAGTATTCACTTGAACAGCCCGTGAAACGCCATGGACTTCGACACCTCGGTTACGAAGCGTGCGGCATAAATGCGAACCGATGAATCCGGCCGCACCGGTCACAAATATTTTCCGGCCTGTCAATTGAGAGAATTCCATTCTAGAATTCCTTGAATCTCAGTATGTCTCGAGAATAACAACCTTGAAGGCGCGACTACTTTCCCAGCAAGAATGACCTCTGTATGGAGGAACGGCCCAGATAACAGCGTCGTGGCCAAGTAAGACGAGGAATATCGTTTAGGATTTAGCGGAAAACACATCCGGAAATCCCACTGAAGCCTCTGCTTGAGGGTGGGATCCCAAGCTTATACTAATTCCATTCAGCTCTTAGGAAAAATCCAACTTGATGGCGCGAGTACATGTAGTCGAGTGTGCTTTGATCACTCTTGATGGTCGTGTAGGTATATGAAAGATCTCCTATGATACTCCTGGTTATTTTGTAACTAAGCTTCGCCAACGCAGTGAAGTTCTGAAACGTCTGATTGGTATTGGGAAACAGTTGGTTATAGCCATACGCTGCACTCCCATCGGCAGTGAGCCGTTCATGGAGCCGATGGCTGATCCCTACCAATCCAAGATGGCTGATCGTCGCTCCACCCTGTAAAAAATAAGATGGCCTAGCTTCCCGTGAAATCACTGCTCTGAGTACCGTATCTCGCTCAGGTTGGGTTGTAATGTGGATGGACCCGGATGGAAATGTCCGACCGGCCGGTTCGACAAACGTCACCCCTCCTTCAATACTAAGCTTCCACTCCTGGAACACCTTGGTGTAATCGCCTGCCAGCGTCACCAGAGTGGTACTGAATAACCTGCCGCCTTCGGCTCGTGACTGTAGCATGAACGTCTGTCGATACACGGCCGCTATGCTGTCGTTTCTGGTCAGTTGATACCGAGGCCCTCCGAACCAGGTGTGCGTATTTGTATCGAAGAAGCTGACGCCGGGTGTGTCCCCCCCTACAATCCTACCCACCCTCCGAAGTCCGAACGTGTAACCGCCTTCTAAAGAAAGGTCTCTCGACACCGGATATGAGCCAGTGACGGATGTCGTGTTGATGAACGTGTTCGCCCGGAATCCCTGGATACCACGAAAGAACCCATCGCTGCTAACCACGGTCTCCCGCACCCCTGAAATAAAACCGGGAGTTTCAGGCGTATAACTAAAATTCTCGACGATTTGCAACCGCGCTCCCCTCACGAACTGATCAACCCATCGATCCAACGTGACATAGCCCCTCACATGCGCGTTAAAATAATTCAGGTTTGAATTATCCGCATAGGCATTGAAGCTTCCTCCGACGGCGATATTCGCTTCGAGGTCTCGTGTCTCATGCAATAGGCGTACGTCTCCCCCCGTGCTCGCCACAAAATCACCTTGCTGCGTGCCCGCGGGTAAGAGCTGTGATGGCCGACCCCATATGTTACTGTCATAACGCCCTGTCACATTCATGGAGGGAACAATCTTTGTCTCTGCCTGAACCGATGCCAGCGGCAATCCGCCACAGACAAGCGCGAACGCGACTCCAAGCTTGAGCGATCGGCCGAGCCAGGCACACCTGCGACACCACAATCGAATCACTACCATTCCTTCATCTGGGAGCCGCTAGCACCAGGCCGAATCTCAATAAACCAATCCGGCTCTGCTAAGCACCCCTACTGGAGACAACATCAGGGCATGTCAGGTAAATTGCGTCACGGCGATCAAGGTACAACAAGCGTATCGCCGGAAGCCAGCACAATATTGCCGGGCTCTCCACGCCCACTGACGAGATCATCGTAACGCAAAGGGATATGGATCTCTTGTCGTTTGTGGCCAGGGCTTTCGATCACTCGCACCACCTGCAACTTATTCTTACTCGCGTAATTTGTAAAGCCTCCGGCCATTGAAATAGCCTGAAGCACCGTCACATAGGACTTGAGCTGATATTTACCGGGTTTGGCGACTTCGCCCAAGACAAACACTGAATAACTATTCAGCTCCTTGACGTTCACCGACACGGAAGGATTCTGAATGTACCCCTTAAGGCGCTCGGTAATCTGTGCAGCGAGAGCCTCCGCCGTGAGACCCGCTGCCTGAACATCTCCAATGATCGGCATCGAAACATATCCATCCGGCCGGATCAAGGTGACTCTTGACAGATCCGGATTCTTCCACACATTGATCTCTATCTGATCTTCAGAACCGAGAAGAAATTCGGTCGGAACGTCGGATGCCTTGTATTCTCTCGATGTCACCGGTCCCAGACAACCGGATTGGACGACGACTAAGCACAACAAGAACCCAATCGACAGTGCTCTCAGTACTGGCAGATGCCGCCCTGGCTTTCCTGTCCAATGCGCGTAATTGTCCACAGCAATCCTTTCCGGCGTTCCCTATCGACCAGGGAAGACCACCATCGACTCACTCGGAACCACGAGCGTATCACCAGGCTTGAGTTCAAAATTGTCGCTGATTCCACTGCGCAGCACGATATCGTCATAGCTCGCCGTGAACCGTTTCATTCCTGGGGCGGTTTCTGTAAACCGAAAAATGACGATTTGATTTCGTGCCGCGGTCTCTTTGAATCCGCCTGCGATGGTAATCCCCTGCAGGAGCGTCGTTTTACTTTTCAGCGGATACTTTCCAGGGTGAGCCACTTCACCGAGCAGGAAAATGTTGGAACTATTGACGTCTTTCAAAGTCACGGCAACGACGGGGTTTTGGACATATTCTTTCAATTTGTTCGTCAATTCCTCTGCCAGTTGCGTGGGCGTCTTTCCCACAGCCACCACATCCCGGATGATCGGCATAGAGATTCTGCCATCGGGACGAACCTGTACTTGTCTCGACAGGTCAGGATTCCTCCAGACAGTAATGTCCAGGACATCTTCGGCGCCGATGACGTATTCGCTGCTCACGGCGTTCGAGGGCTTTTCCATCAATTGTGTTACGGCAGGAGCCTCTTTGTTCATCTGAGCTGCCACCTTTTCACCCTGGCCCGCAAGCGGAACAGACAGTGCCGTGTCAGTCTTCAATTTTCCCGGTGCGGCCGGCGCGCTTGTCGGAGTTTCACACAATCCCAAGCCTGCACCGAATCCCAACGATAGCAAGACCGTACTGATATAGAGGGTGCGTTTCATAATTATTGGCTCCTTCTCTGGTTCAAGCACCCACATAGTCCCTATCATGACACTACTCAACTATCTCTCTTTGAATCAATATCGCCTGAATCTCATGATTTCCGAGACGCGAACCGGTAATATCTTACCAATCATTACTCAGTGTAACTACGGGTGTCTTTTTACACGCCAGCTCGGCAACTTCGGAACCGTATAGCTCTCTCCAAACACTCCTGCCCCTTCCTCTTGAGTTACGTCATGCATGGTGTCGGGAAACGGGAAACAAAACCTCGAATTCCCGACAGACCCTGCGGGGTGCCGATGTCGATATATCGACCCGCTGGGAATTTCACTCCTTTGACGTTAAGTTTAGCACGCACCGCCGCGGCCAGCACGGCTCCGACCGGGATGTCTCCTTGAGGATCAATCTTATGATTTCCGATCAGTCCCGCCGTCTGCCCCCTTCTCACTCGAATCAGGAATTGATGCAGAAACTCCGTAAAAATTGGCGTCCACACAGCGCATAACCAAGCATATCTCAAGCGAGTCTTCTTCGGCTTCAAGTGAATGGCCCGCACACGGTGACCTGCGTCAATGTCTACCATGTCCATTGCCTTGTGGTCATGCGCTGGGAATAGAGCTAACACAAGGTCGGCCCCACACTCATCGAGACGAGCCAGGAGCCTAAGAAACACGTCCTTCGCACGAAACAGTATGTCCGGGAAGCCAAATGCAATGACCTTGTCTCGCACGAACGCATTCGCCCGATCGATTGTGTCCGGTGGTCCGTCGGAACCTTCGATCACAAGATAAGCGAGGTCCATCCCCACCCTACTGCCATTACCCCAGTACTCAGGAATGTCCCACTTCCCGTTTCGAATTACGATGTAGCCCTTGCTGATGCCTGCTGCTCCTAGCTGCTCCAGCAAGTAGTGGCTTGCAACTTTTGGTCGAGCCCCCTTGAGCCCAGAAATGGAACCAAAGCCGATTGGAAATAGCTCTTTACTACAGGGTAATGGTGCCAATCGACGAGATTGTCCAGCTGCTGGGAGCAGAGCCACGACCTCACGTCCCCGGATTATCACCGTCGTTTCCTCATCTCATGAAATCCGCACGAAGAACCTGGGCGTGGTCATGTCTTTCCGACTTCAACCAGTAGTCCACAGCCAAGTAACGAATCAGCCGCCCGCCGCACCTCACGGAAGGGCATTTCAGCGCGCATGGCGATGTCCAGCAACGAATGCTGTCCATCCGAAAGATTCAACACCCATAATAACGCCAACTCTTGAGTCTGCTTTTCATTCTGTCCTGCGACCGCTCGGTAGAGGCCCCGCCGGCCCAGTTGCGGCTCGCACTTCGGGTTTTGATTCCTATAGGTCTGATTCCCTTCCAGTAACTCAACGGCCTCCAAGCATCGAGCATAGGACCGAGCGAGGGACTCTGCTTTCACAAAATCCAGATTATCTGCAGATGAATGATACTCCGGGTAGTGACCGTGAGGAGTCCGCATGAAACATCCAACCGGCAGATTAAACCCTGGAGAACAATATTGCCTTTCATCGTATCCATAAGGCGAAAAGTCGACAATAGTGTGGTTTTCGTCCGAATATCGAAGCACATGAGTCATGGCGCGATCGATTTCCGCATTTCCTTGGCGACTTCTTTTGTAAGTGATCTTCCCCTCATCCCCAATCCCCGTCAAGACGAGCCCATGCTTAATACGAGACACCACATGTTCATTTCGTGCCAACCATGTAATCGATCCAATCGTACCCGGGATGAAGAGAAATCGGTATGAATAGCGCCTTGCACGAACAGCCATGATCTCCGCGAGCCGCACGGACACGACGATCCCCGACAAATTGTCATTGCAGAGTGAGGGGTGACACACATGGCACGAAACGAGGACTTCATCAGAGGTTTCTCCCGGCAAATAGATTTCACCATAGGTCAGGGAACCAGGCCGAAGGCTGGATTCGATGACGACCTCGTACTCCTCATCACGCAGTTGTTCGAGATCCGCATGCCGAAGGCAAAATCCCCAGTTCTCTTTGTAATAGGATGTCCGATACGGAATCCATTCTGGATGCGACGGCAGACTGAACAGATGCGGCCTCAATTCTTCGAGTCTCATCTGTTTTCGGATCGGTACGCTATAGCTCATCAGATGCAGATTGTGAGCTTTGAAATCGACGACTCGTTTTCCTTCTTGGTTCACGATATAGGCATCAGATACATTCCACTCCAGCGGGACTGTCCAGTCGAAGACCTTCGTTCCACTAGGGACTTCCTGAATTTCCAGTGGAATGCGCTTTTGGATCGCTCGGAGAGTTTCCCTCACCCCCTCACCCGTAATGCTCCGGCATATGGGATAGAGTTCTACCATGAAGTTATGCATTTCTTTGCCTAAGTCCTCACCACCTATCGATGCCTCCCGTTGGTCAACGAATGTCATGGTTTCAAGGGTCCGTTCATGACAAATGCCGGCCAGGTTCGATCCTTCTCCGACATGACCAAGATAGGTGCCGGCCAGGCGATCTTGAACGCTGGATCATCCCATCGGAATCCCCGAGCGCTGGCAGGCATGTAGAACTCCGACATGTGGTACAACACTTCACTATTTTGCTCGAGTGTGAGAAACCCATGGGCACAATCTTTCGGAATATAGACGGCCCGGCGAGTGTCTGCTGATAGTGTTATTGCCACATGCTGACAATACGTGGGCGATGCAGGCCGTAAGTCTACAACCACATCATAGATAGTCCCCGCGGTACATCGGACCAATTTCACTTCCTCATTCGGAGCCGCTTGATAGTGCATCCCCCGCAGGGTTCCTCTGTGGGTATTCACTGAGACACTCGATTGAACCCACGTGACGGCAAGGCCCTGCTCCTCAGACTCCTTTTGGCACCATATCCTGGCGAACATGCCACGTTCATCTCGTGCCGGTTCAGGATCAATTACGAATACACCCTTGAGGCCGGTTTCCGTGAAGATCATGAATACACTTGGACTTCAGGAATCGGAACGACAAACTTCCCTCCCCACTCCCGAATGTAGTTCATCTGCTGCATGACTTCCTCCCGGATATTCCAGGGCAGAATCAAGAGATAGTCAGGGTGTGTCAGGGAAACTCGTTCCGGCTCATAAATCGGGATATGGACCCCGGGCAGAAAATGGCCTTGCTTATGGGGGCTTCGGTCGACGGTGTAGTCAATGAAGTCCGTCCGAACGCCGCAATAGTTGAGCAGCGTATTGCCTTTCGCCGGAGCTCCATAACCGACAACACGCTTGCCTTCCTGTTTGGCAGAGATCAGAAATGAGAGCAGCTGCCTCTTCGTTGACTCGACCTGTGGGCCAAATGAAAGGTAGTGACTCAGCTTATTAAATCCTGCCGTCTCTTCTCGTAATTTCAGCTCCCTTACCCGCGTCTCAGTAGGTTTGGACGTATCGTTCTCGTGGCACGCGTAGATTCGGAGAGATCCGCCATGAGTCGATAATTCTTCCACATCGAACAGTTTCATTCCATGACGCGCAAACACCTGTTCAACGGCTATGAACGAAAAATAGGAAAAGTGTTCGTGATAGATCGTATCAAACTGATTCTGCCGCATGAGCTGAAGGAGATGGGGGAATTCCATCGTGACCAGACCCGTTGGATTCAGCAGCATCTTGAGTCCCCTCACGAAATCGTTCAAATCAGGGACATGAGCCAGCACGTTGTTTCCAACAATAAGATCAGCGCCCCATCCTTCAGCCGTTAAGTCGAGCGCGGTCTTTTCCCCAAAGAAGGCCACCTTGGTATTGATCCCCTTCTTCTTCGCGACCTCAGCTACATTTGCGGCAGGCTCGACTCCTAGCACAGGAATGCCTCGCGATATGAAATTCTGCAGAAGATATCCGTCGTTACTGGCGATTTCCACAACTCTAGAACGATGATGCAATTTGAACCGTGCCACGATCATGTCGACATAGGCTCGAGCGTGAGCCAACCACGAATCTGAAAAAGATGAGAAATAGGCATAGTCAGAAAAAATATCGTGCGGGCTTGAGAATTGCTCTAGCTGGACCAGCAGACACGTTTCACACACATATACGTGTAACGGATAGAAGGCCTCCATACGATTCAGCTGCTCGGGTTTGAGGTAAGAATTGGCCAACGGAGACATGCCAAGATCGACGAACGTGCTCTTCAGCATCGTACCGCATGACCGACACACTGATTGTCCCATGCTGATGTCCCCTCCTACGTACGAACGATGATGTGCCGGGATCGACGCCCGACACGACAACCGAATACATCTTCAGCCATTGGTTCGCTCTTTCCAGACGAGTTCGTCGGTCAGTTGTCCGTTCTCCCTTAGTCGCTTCAACGTAACGAGTCGTATCAAATCACCGGCCCGGAACTCTTGGTCGCGAAACCGCATGGCGATGAGCCCATCATGGAGGTTCTTCACGGCGCTTTGAAGATCAACCATAGGGAGAAATCCTTGCGCCAACTTAGTGAACTTGTCAAAGTTCACCCGGTATGAGCGCTTATCCGGCTGCGCATCTTTGTTGATCGACACCTCAACATTCGGCACAAGATTGGCCACCGCATCCGCCAAATCCTTCACCTGATAATTCCATGTGTCGCTTCCCACGTTAACCGTCAAAAAGGTCCCTCCATCCCGATGGTCTCGTCGCACTGCCCAATCGATTGCCCTGGCCATGTCCTGAACGTGAATCAACGGGCGCCATGGTGTCCCATCGCTGAGGATGTTGATGCGTTTTGTGGCAACCGCGCTTGCCACAAAATCATTCAGTACAAGATCGAGCCGAAGTCTATCGCTCATTCCGCAAGCCGTTGCAAATCGGAGGCAAGTTGCAGTGAATGTCTCTGATGCAAGCTCGGCCAGATCTTGTTCGGTTCGGACTTTCGATTTCGCGTACGCCGTAAGAGGATTCAGAGCATCCTCCTCTCGACGGGGACCACCTTCGGCGAATCCGTACACGCTACAGCTTGACGCAAACACAAACGCTTTAACCCCCGCTCGCTTTGCCTTCCCGGCAAGATCGATACTCGCTCGATGGTTTATATCGAGGGTAACCTTTTCAAAAGTGGCGCCCATCGGATCGTTTGAGATGGCACAGAGATGCACGATGGCGTCGATTCCTTGCAGGATCTGCTCAGGAACATGTCGGATATCCCCGAAATATTGCTGATCGGCCTGACTTTCAGGGAGTCGGGAAGCACCTGTGAGACAATGCGCAAAATAGCCCATATCGTAGCCGATGAGGGTAGCCTGAGGATGCGATTCCCTCAATCGGCGCAGAACCAATGGACCTACATACCCCATGTTGCCGGTGATCAAAATTCTCATGTCCTATCTCCACGATTTAGCAACCCTGCCATGTCGACAGACACCTCTTGTATATATACGCTATCAGGGTGCTGAACGAGACTGTTCTCGCCAAACGACCCAAAATTCCGGATACCCTAGAACGAAATGTACACCTCGTGCTCTATTTATTAACTAGCTGTATAAAACGATTATGGCTTTCCAGGTCCTTTTCAAGGCTACGGCAGAAAGAATACGATGACGATTCGGAGAATTAAGGTGCTTACCAGACCTTCCATGGAGCTTTTGACGACTGCCACAGCTCCTCCAAATAATTCTTCTCTTTCAGCGTATCCATGCAGGACCAGAAGCGACCATGCCGATAACCCATTAACTGGTTAGCTTTCGTGAGCTGCTCGATCGGCCCTCTCTCCCACACAGTCTCATCACCTTTAATGTAATCAATGGCCTTAGGCTCAAGGACATAGAAGCCACCATTAATCCAGCCTTCATCGCCATGTGGCTTTTCTTTAAAGTCGACTATGTGATCTTGATCAAACACGAGCCGGCCAAACCTAGAAGGAGGCAAGACCGACGTCACTGTCGCTAACTTTCCGTGGGCCTTGTGGAACTTAATGGTGGCTTGGATATCGACATCCGACACTCCATCGCCATACGTAAATAGAAATGTTTCATCTTCGCCTATCCATTTCTTCAGCTGCTTGAGCCGGCCTCCAGTTTGAGTGTGCAGGCCAGTGTCGACGAGATGCACAATCCAGTCTTCATGCCGTCTTCCATCATGAATCGTTGTTTTTCCGCTCCCAAGGTCGACCGAAATATCTTTGTTAAAGGCGTAGAAGTTGAGAAAGTACTCCTTGATCATCTCCCCCTTATATCCAAGACCAATAATAAATTCTTTTATCCCGTGAGCAGCATAAATCTTCATGATGTGCCATAGGATTGGTTTTCCCCCGATTTCGACCATGGGTTTAGGCCGTAGGGTTGTCTCTTCAGAAAGTCGAGTTCCCATTCCACCTGCAAGAATTATTGCCTTCATACGCATTCTCCTTGAGAACCAGGCAGATCCCCCATAACCTACCGGATACTCTACTTTAAGAAACAACGTTGCGTTTGATCAGCATGAAGCGGTGAACCTTATCATCACACCCTGGCCTTCACAGGATGAGATACGTCATGTACATGGACCTGGATTGCTGGTGCGTGTCACTACGCGACCATCTGATATGAGGATTATCAGCGCTCACGCAGCAGCACATGGAACGATTTGATCAATATTCACTACAGCCCGCGCTTGGAGTTCAAGTGTATGGAGTAGAACCATCGCCCGTTGTTGCCCTCGCATTTCCCGCATAAAGACAGCCTCAAGCCCGATGAACGGGCCGCTCTTGATCTGGACAAGTTGACCACTTCTCAGCTCTGTCTGTTTTTCAAGCACATACACCCTAGAATCTTCCATTCTATTCTTGATTGCGTGAATCATAGCAATGTCGACCTCCACAGGACTGGAGCCGAATTCAACGAACTTTCGAACTCCTCGAGCATACATCACTGTCCGATACTGCTCCGACAGATTGATCCGAACAAACAAATATCCTGGGAAAAGAGGAGCAATTACGGTTTTTATTTTGCGGCGTATAGTCTTCTGCTCTTGCAATAGCGGCAGAAAACACTCTACCCCCATCCGTTCCATGTTCTGCTCAGCTTGCCTTTCGTGGTTCGGCTTTGCGCAAACTACATACCAACGCATCTCGGAAGATCTCGATTTGTCCCAGGAAGAATCGCTCATATGGAGGCGTCTCCAATATGTGTAACTTGAGTTCGAAACAGGCTACCGCCCATCCGGTACATACCCGATCTTCCTTCTACAACAAATTGTGTACACACCTGTCAATCGACCGAGAGGAAACCGTCGTTGCAGCACAAGAACGATGCCCCAATGGTCAAAGAAATATTTCTTAACAGGTCATGCGAAGAGCTTGCAAGTCCTGACTGAAAACCAGATAACCCGTGACCGGTATTCGCATGTATGTTGGCTATCTTGCTGATTCCAATGACCTCTTTCACCACTTACCCATGCCATTCGGCTCTATACGAGCCACTTTCAAAATTGAGATTCTTCTTCGCACAGTCTCACTCTCATTGATAATCAAAACATAAACTTAAGCCCCACAAAATATACCGCATGACCATTTGAATTCCCAAACGGCAGTTTCCTCGTCCACCGGACCTCAGCCAATGTCGGTGTTTCGGCAATGGTTATCGGTGTCGGCACATAAACTTTCAACACCTGCTCAACGGCTGGAGCTTGATCCATGAGGACCAGCATACCGCCGCTGCTGATATTCAGCGATAGCGCTCTGCCATCTCTCGCGGAAATGCTATTTCCCTCTTCCGGAGATGTGATTTGATAGAGAATCGGCCTCAGTAGCGCCGCTCGTTCGCTATGCTTTTCATGGCTGTCCCTTATCGACCATTCCCATTCTATTGGTATCACTTCGCACCCTCCTTGGCTATAAAGCATTGAATAGACTTAATTTTTAGTAGTCACATTTAGATAATGAGGCTAGAATCGACTGGACCGTGCCTAACTATGACTGAAATTCTTCCCCATATCTTTCAGAATCTGTGGTGAATATATTTGTTGCAACTTGGATCAACAATACCAATGATGTAGGCTGCTTTCCCAAAGGTATATGTTGACTCCCTCGAAAGGGTTAGGTACTATACCTGCATTAACCTGTGTTATCCCTATCGAGCTGATCTAATTAGAGTTGCCGAGAATCGATACTGGCTCATTCCATAGGAATAGAGTGCCGTCATAGTCTTATGACTGAATCACCAAAAGGTGTTGACCAAACAGATGTGCTTGCTGATCAAAGGGCTGGATCTGGGATTGTGGTGCTATCAGCATCTATGCAACTTCTTCATATGAATCGACAAGCTACTGAACTTGCTAAAAAAATCAATGCTGTTGAGCATGGTGGCAATACCGCAATTTCAGCACGTGGAGTCCTCCCTACTGCCCTGACTGAGCTTTGTGCGGAAATTATTAAAGCCCTTCATATACGCACAGAGGCTAAGGATTGGGAACAATTCGAACTCAAGCGTGTGACTGGAGATCCGAACCAGCCGATTCTTTTAAGGGGATTTGGGTTGCCAGATCGAGGAGGGATTCAGAACGCCAGGCTTGTGGTTACCATGGAGGAGCTGGGGCGGAAACAAAATCTCAATACCGAACATGCTCGAGAACGGTTCCAATTAACAAACCGCGAGCAGTCAGTAGTTGAACATCTGGCAAAAGGGTGGACCAATAAGGAAATCGCGAATGCCCTTCAGATTACTGAACAAACAGTAAAAGAACATATTAAGCACATTATGAGAAAAACGAACGCTACCACCCGGACCGGCATTCTCGTCCAAATCTTCAATTCCTAGTCCTCACGTTTCCCTTTGCTATAGCTTTTTGATTGTGTCAACGGCGCAACAGTGAGTTGAGATTGACACATCTTCTGGTTATGAAAATCCTGACTTTTTCCAATTTTCCTTGAAATCCAAAAGATATTTGTCAGGCCTACCACTTGCAGTAAGGCTTGCTAGAGGTGAGCCGGTATGCAAGGCATGGTAGCTAAAAGTCTAGTCATCGGGTTGCTTGGAACAGCGGTTCTTACTTCAGCTTGTGCAACTAGCCCATCATCCCAGGTAACAGAGCTACAGAACAGCGGTTTCATGTCGCTCTGGAACACCTATGCCGACTGCAAATCTACTTCTGATTTGAGCCAGGCAATGGCAGATTTGAGCCAACTTCGTTCAGCCAGTCAACTAGCCGATGGAAACGAAGGATTTATCCTTCCACTGCCAACTCACCTTGAGCGCCTGGTTGCCAATCCAACAAGTCGAGTCGCAGTTGATGCAGAGGCAATGGTTGCCGCCTGTGCCCTCCACTCTGGGGAGCTGGCTTTAAATCAAGGGCAGACCGACACTGCCCGCGATCTCCTTGTTTCAGTCACCAAGCTTCAGAGGGAAGAAAACTCGTACTACGTTCTTAGAGCAAAAGTTCTTCTGGCAAAACTCGGGCAAGGAATCAACGTTTCGTTCAATACTCGCTAGCCTAGCTCCTTTCCTCTCTCCGCAACCCGCGATAAAGCTCGACATACAGTTTTGCCGATCGTGTCCAAGACAGATCGGTATTCATTCCTGCATTGATCAATGACTGCCATGTTTCTCGCTCTTTATATACATAAAGGGAAAGCAGAATCGTGGAAAGCAGGGATTCAGTTGTGGCATCGGTAAAGTGGAAGCCTGTCGCGGACTTGGATTCGACCGTTGACGGACGAAAAGGAACGACCGTATCAGCTAGACCTCCTGTACGACGCACAATAGGTACCGTGCCATACCGAAGGCTATAGAGTTGACTTAATCCACAGGGTTCATAGCGAGACGGCATGACTAACAAGTCCGAGCCAGCCTCAATTCGATGCGCCAGTTCTTCATTAAAGCCAAGATGAAGGCCGATCTGATTCGGATATCTCGCCTTGGCTGCAATAAATTGTTGCTCCAAATGACGATCACCGGTGCCCAGCACGGCAACTTGTACATCTAGAGACATCAGTTCAGGGATAGCCTCTATCAAGAGATCAAAACCCTTTTGAGATGTCAGCCTACCAATCACAGCCAAAAGAGGCACCTCAAGAATCGGCAATTCAAGTTCCCGCTGTAACACTCGCTTGCACACGTGTTTCCCGGACAAATTAGTTGCCATGTACCGCGTAGGCAGGTAGGGGTCGTGTTCGGGATTCCAAACGCTGACATCGATGCCATTCGTAACACCTTTCACTCCATCCTGGCGGCTCGCCAGTACACCTTCAAGCCCACAGCCGAATTCCGCCGTCATGATTTCCTTGGCATAGGTAGGGCTCACCGTAGAAACAGCATCTGAAAAAACGATACCGCCCTTTAGGCAATTGATCGACCCGTAGAACTCCACGCCGCTCGGAGAAAACAATGTGGGAGGGAGCCCGATCTCGACGAACTGCTGGCCTGAAAATATACCTTGATACCCCAAATTATGCAGGGTCAACAACGTTTTTAGATGTTGGAGCCCCTTGTACTCATGAGGCAGAGCCTTAAGATAGACCGGACACAATGCAGTCTGCCAATCATGCACATGCAGCACATCGACCTTCTCTCCTCGCACATCGGCCAGCACTTGCAATACTTCAAGAATTGCGCGGCAAAAGAGGGCAAACCGATTGAGGTTGTCCGGATAATCACGATGGTCCTGTTGGTAGAGCCCCTCACGATCAAAGTAGGGATCATACCGCACGAAGAGTACTCTCAATCGATGCAAGGCTCCTGTGACCGAGACATACTCTTCTTCTACCGATACGTCCGCCGTCTTCCCACCCAACGCAATAGAGAATCGCATGGTCGGTTGACGAGACTCAGGGGTTGCCTGGGTTCGGTACCCCGGCAACAGCAATGTCACCTGATGCCCTAATTTCGTCAACTCGATCGCCAACGCGCCGACCACGTCGGCCAACCCACCCGTCTTCGCATATGGGACAGCCTCGGAAGCTGCCATCGCGATATGCAAACCATCTGGTAATGTTGAGATCATGAAGGATATCGAGCAGCGGAACTAAGGACGGGAAGGTTCATCGAGCATGGTCTTGAATCGATCCTCATAGGCCCATGACTTTGCAAGGACCTGTAACTCGTCGGGCTTGAGCTTTTCCTTGTAAACAAGGCGATCATCGAGAAATACCAGTAACCAGCCGCGATCGGGGTATGCGAAGTAAACCCCTTCACCTGCATGCACTCCAGCCTTCCACCCCTTCGGCGCTTCTCCCGTGGCCACTCGCGATCGAGGAATGACACTGAAGTCCGGCATCACGAAAAAATAGGTGAACTCACTGTGATAGAGAGGAGGCTTCCCCCAGGCGCTGACAACTGCTCCAGCCGTGATTTGATCCAATACAAGATTATCGGCCCGTACCAGCTGTTCTTGCTGCTCCAGCGTCGGCATGCTCTTACAGCCGACGAGCAACACGAACGCCGAAAGACCGCAGAGGCCCAGCACTATCTTCATCGGGACGATGAGCATGTCGATCACCTTGTATCTTGCCCTCACATGAGCCGGCGGGATTTGGCTTCGACTGGTTTCACCGGTTGACAGACATCGCATTGGCACAACTTTCTCAGTAAAGAATAGGAATAGATGCCGGTCGCATGGCCGTCGCTCCACGTGAACTGGAAGGCATAGCGGCCAACCGGTTGAATATCCTGCAGCATGATCAAGAGCGGTACATCTTCGGCATTGAGCCGGCGATCGCCTGTCCACTCATCGACACAGGCAGCACAGGGACAGTGCTGCCGTAAATGGCGAACCGGATAGATGCCCTTGTGTCCGTCGCTCCACTGAATTCCCAATACTCCTTTGTCGAGCCACTCCATATCCCGAGGCTCTAAAGCAGTACCGGCCATGCGTTCCTCTGTCATGGTGTCTTACTCATCCCGGTGATGCGAGCGACAGAAAGTTCACCGGTGGGAGCCGTCGCCCGGCTACCACCGTCACATATCCTTCAATCGCCTCCTCTACTTCGTTCCTCACTTGACCCGTGGCCCGCAACCGCGTGACGATGGTGGGAGCCAGCCGAATGGCTTGTTGGAGAAACGAGAGGCTGCCTCGTGAGAGTGCGACACACTGCACCCGTTGGTGTGCAGCACACACCAAGCATACGAGGCCTCCAGCGATCGGAGAAAACTGTGGCTCCCCGACGAAACGTGTCTTCCCGCAGGCAACGCAATGATCGGTCTGCGGACGAAACCCCGTGAGCCCCAACAGTCTGATCTGAAAAAGCAAAGCCGTAAACGCAGGATCTTCACTTTCGTGAAGCGACATCAGCCCCTGATCCAGGGTATCAAATAAGAGCGGATCCGGATCGCCATCTGGAGTGATTGCCCCCACGACGTTGACCATTCGTGCCGCCGAAGCCATCAAGGTGAGATCTTCCCGCAAGATCTGAGCGGACCTCACCAAATCAACATGCGAAATCCGAAACAGCGAATCCCCACTTTTTTCAAACAGATTCAGGCGACACAGGCTGAAGGGCTCAAGCGCAGCCCCGAAACGGCTTTTCTGGCGACGGGCGCCACGGGCCACCCCGCGGATCTTTCCTAAATTCTTAGAATAAAAGGTCACGATTCGATCAGCATCACCCCACTTGCGGCTCCGCAAAATGATCGCAGTTGTTTTTATGAGAGGCACGGCCACTCCCTCACACCAACACCACAGAAACCGAACAATGCGTTGGTTCGCGTCACCGGAGAGACTCCAAGAAAAGAGTAGCCAAGGTCAGATATATCGTAATACCGGTGATGTCGTTGGCCGTCGTGACAAAAGGACCAGCCGCAACAGCCGGATCAACTCCCATGCGCTTGAGAAGGATCGGCATAATCGTCGCCATGCTGGTCGACACCAGAAAGGCGATGATCAGCGAAGCTCCAACGACCATGCCCAAAAATCCCTGATGTAGCACCCAACCAACCAGTGTCAATGTCACGCCGCAGGCCACTCCCATAACCAGGCCGATCTTCGCTTCGCGAAAGAAGACGGGCCATACATGAGTGAGTTCTACAGTACCGGTAGCCAACCCTCGAATAATCAGCGTCGAGGATTGCAAGCCCACATTGCCGCCCATCGCCGCGATCACGGGAATAAAACTCACAATCGCTACGACCTCCTGGATCGTATAGCGGAAATACCAGAGAATCGCGCCGGACAAGAGGCTGCCGATTAAGTTGGTAAAAAGCCATGGCAGTCGAAGCTTCGCTGAACCGATGCTTGAAGACTTCGAGCCTGACTCCTCTTCAATCGCACCGGCCATCTTCAACATATCCTCGGTCGCTTCCTCCCGGATGACGTCGACCACGTCATCAACCGTGATAATGCCTACCAACTTGCCGTCCCGTTCCACGACGGGAATAGCCAACAAGTTATAACTGGCCACTTGGCGTGCGACTTCTTCCTGGTCCATGTCGATCGTGACACTCATGGCCTCCCGGGTCATGATGTTCTTCAGCGGAGTCGTAGGAGGGACCGTGATGAGTTGCCTGAGCGAGAGGACACCGACTAGGCGATCATCTTTGTCTGTGACATAAATATAGAACACCATTTCCGCATCGGTGGCTTGCTGCAACCGGCGGATCGCCTCCTGCGCCGTGGCGTCTTCCGGCAAGGAAAAGAACTCCGTCGTCATGATCGCCCCGGCCGTATCCTTCGGATACTTGAGGATATCGGCGACCTCGGTCGAATCCTCGGTCTTCATCAGGGCGAGAATTTCTTTGCTGCGCTCTTCGGGAAGGAATCCGAGAATGTAGGCCACATCGTCAGGGCCAAGATCTTTTAAGAGCCAGGCAATGTCGGAATGCAGCAGATCCGCGACGACTTGTTGAATGCTTTCGCCGTCGAGTTCACTCAGCACTTGGCCCCGCTTGCCTTCTCCGCGGACCAGCTCGAATATTTCCCGCTTTTCTTTTAGCGATGACAGGTGGGTCACGACTTTGGCGATATCGGCAGGGTGCATGCGCCCTAACATTTTGGATAGGTTCGTGATCGCTCCTCGCCGCAGCAGCTTCTGGACAGACTGAATGACGATATCCGACTTCGTCTGCCCACGCTCGGCCTGATCGCGCAAGACTTCGCGCAGTACATCCCGCTCAGACGGGCGAGGCCGCTGATCCGGTACGCGTGGCTCCGTTGGTCGTTCCGTCGGCTGCATAACTCTCTAGTACCCCAGCTGCACCAACGCCTGCTCGTCCTCACGCCAGGCTTTTCTGACCTTCACCCAAAGCTCAAGAAACACTTTCATACCGAATAGTCGTTCCATATCCTGTCTGGCCTGCGTACCGATCGTTTTCAAACGCTCCCCTTGCTTGCCTATCAGGATGCCCTTCTGCGTCTCTCGTTCAACTACAATCGAAGCCCGAATTTTCGCGAGTTTTCCCTGTTCGACGAACTCATCGATCTCGACTGCAACAGCATGCGGCACCTCCTCTTCCGTCTCCTGCAACACCTTCTCTCGGATCATTTCCGCCGCCAGCGTCCTCATCGTCTGATCTGTGATGACATCGTCATCGTACGCTCCTTCTCCGGAGGGAAGATAGGGAACCGTGACCGCCAGCAACCGATCCACATTGTCGTCTCCCTGTGCGGAAACCGGCACGACCTCCGTCCACGCGAACAGCTTGGCATATCGATCGATGACGGGGAGCAGCTTGTGCTTGTTCACGAGGTCAATCTTCGTGACGACAAGGATCACCGGCCGCGCATGTTTCGCCAGCGCCTCCTTCATATATTTAATGGCCGTCATATCTCCTGGGCCCGGCAGGCTCGTCGCATCCATGAGCATGTACAACAGATCCGCGTCTTCCAAGGTTTCCACGGCGGTTCGAACCATTCGGCGATTCAGCAAATGCTCGGGCTTATGCAGGCCGGGCGTGTCGAGAAACGCAATCTGGGCTCCTTCCGCATGCACGACGCCCATAATTCGTGTCCGGGTGGTTTGAGGCTTACTCGACACAATCGAGACTTTTTCACCCAACAAATGATTCAGCAACGTCGACTTGCCGACGTTGGACCGTCCAATGATGGCTACCGTTCCGAACTTCATGGCCTCGACGAGGGCTCCTGTTTCTTTATAGTTTCCGGTACAAGCTGATAGACGGTTTCTCCCTTGCGCACATAACCCAACTGTTCTCGGGCTAACTGTTCGATTTTGGCTGGGTCATGCTGCAGACGAGTAATATCCTGCTGTAAGGTGGCATTTTCTCTGCGCAAGGCCGACAGCTCTTGCTCCAGGCTCGTAGCATGATCCCTCATGGATAAATAGCGAGTCAGGCCCATTTCTCCGGAGAACAGCGCCACGAGCAGCCAGATACATCCCGCAGCCCCAATCACTTGCATCACGGCAAAGAGACGCCCCCGCCATTCCAGCCACTGTCGGCCACGATTCTGCTTGATGATCATCTGCGCGTCCATCGACTCCAAAACCAGTTATGCCCTCACGGGCACTGCTTCCCGGCCACGATACAGCGCGGCGGCCCCCAGCTCTTCTTCAATCCGGAGGAGTTGATTATATTTCGCCACTCGATCTGTTCGGGATAACGATCCTGTCTTGATCAATCCGCTGTTCGTCGCGACCGCCACGTCCGCTATGGTCGTGTCTTCAGTTTCACCGGACCGGTGTGAAATGATCGCCGTGTAGCCTGACCGCTTTGCAAGCTCGATCGCATCCAAGGTCTCCGTCAATGTTCCAATCTGATTGAGCTTGATCAAGATGGAATTCCCAATTCCTTCCTTGATCCCCTTCGAAAAGATCTCCACGTTGGTGACGAAAATGTCGTCCCCGACAAGCTGCACCCTCTTTCCCAGCTTTTCCGTGAGCATTTTCCAACCCTTCCAATCCAGTTCACTCAGACCGTCTTCGATCGAGAGGATCGGATAACGATCCAGCAGTGTGCCATAGTATGCGATCATGGCTTCCGATGAGCGTTCCGGATTCTTCTCCGCTTCCAGGACATACCGTCCCTTGTCATAGAACTCGCTCGCTGCACAGTCCAGCGCCAGTGCGATATCTCGCCCGGTCTTATAGCCGGCCTCTTCGATCGCCTGGGAAATCAGGCTCAGCGCTTCCTCATTCGATTGCAGATCCGGTGCAAACCCGCCTTCATCCCCCACAGCCGTGTTGAGCCCCTTCTTCTTCAAGAGGGCCTTCAGCGAATGAAAAACTTCGGTGGCCATTCGGAGGGCTTCGCTGAACCGGCCGGCACCCACCGGCATGATCATAAACTCTTGGAGATCCAACCGATTGTCGGCATGAGCTCCACCGTTGATAATGTTCATGAGCGGGACCGGAAGTACTCGAGCATTACTCCCTCCCAGATAACGATAGAGCGGCTGCCCCGTTTCATTCGCCGCTGCCTTCGCCACAGCCAGCGACACCCCCAAGATCGCATTCGCCCCCAACTTGCCCTTCGTCTTCGTTCCATCTAAGGCAATCATGACTCGATCGACGCCGGCTTGATCAAACGCCTCTTTGCCAAGCAACTCGGGCGCGATGACCTTACTGATATTCGCCACAGCCTTCGTGACACCTTTCCCCATCCAGCGTTTCTTGTCGCCGTCACGGAGTTCGATCGCTTCTTTTTCCCCGGTTGACGCGCCTGACGGCACCGCCGCCCGCCCCTTCGCACCGCTTTCAAGCGTGACCTCAGCTTCGATCGTCGGATTGCCCCGTGAATCGATGATCTGCCTGCCCTTGATTTCTCTAATCGCGCTCATGCTTTCCTCTCCTCACTTATACACATCACAAATTTCTTATCCCACATGCGCGGGTGGCGCCGACTGAGCAACGGTTTCCACCCTCCCAATCCCGCCGCGCCAAGACACGGCCTTCCCTGAGCGCCCGCAGCGTAAGGGACCCACTGGGGGATGGGTGAAGCGAGGACGAAAGGGCCAGTCGGCGACAGGACCCGCGATCATCCCAACTTCTTCTTCAACAACTCATTCACCTTTCCTGGATTTGCTTTCCCCCCGCTCGCCTTCATGACCTGTCCAACGAGAAAACCCAATACTTGTTGCTTGCCTTCTTTGAACTGCGCCACCTGGGTTGGATTTTTGCTCAGCACTTCAGCGATTATCTTGTCTAATACGTTTTCATCAGAGACCTGCGTCAGACCCTTTTCTTGAACAATCTGCTCAGGCGCTTTTCCGCTGCAATAGAGCTCCGGAAACATATCCCGAGCCACCTTTAGACTGATCGCGCCTTTGTCCACCATCTGTAATAGGCTGACGAGACGCTCAGGACTGACCGGTGAGACGCTGATATCCGTCCCGGAGTTGTTCAACTCTCTCGTCAACTCTCCCATCACCCAGTTGCTCACGGTTTTCGGTTGATTGAACTCCTTCACACTGCTCTCGAAATAGTCCGCCATACCCTTCGACGCCGTTAATACACCCGCGTCGTACTCCGGCAATCCATACGCTTCGACAAATCGCCGCATGCGCACGGCCGGCAATTCAGGCAACAATGACTTGAATCCGTCAATCCATTCCTGCTCCAGCTTCAAGGGCACCAGATCCGGATCCGGGAAATAGCGATAGTCATGGGCTTCTTCTTTGGATCGCATGACGGCCGTTTCACCACGGTCGATGTTCCAGAGTCTGGTTTCCTGGCGAATCTTGCCGCCTTCATTCAAGACCTTGGTCTGGCGCTTGATCTCATACTCGATCGCATCCTTCACATACTTGAAGGAATTGATGTTCTTAAGCTCGACCTTCGTCCCAAACTCTTTCTGCCCCACCGGACGGAGCGACAGGTTCGGCTCACACCGAAAGCTCCCCTCCTCCATGTTGCCGTCGCAGACTTCAAGATACATCAAGATGTCCCGCAGTCCCTTGAGGTACGCCACCACTTCGTCGGCTGACCCCATGTCGGGTTCCGTGACAATTTCCAGCAACGGCGTGCCGGCGCGATTCAAGTCCACACGGCTTTCCCCCGTGCCGGCTCCATGCGTGTTCTTGCCGGCATCCTCTTCGAGATGGGCTCGGCGTATGCGGACTCGCTTAATCACCCCGGCGGCGGCAATCTCAATCCAACCATGTTGGCAGATGGGCAATTCGTACTGAGAGATCTGGTACCCCTTGGGCAAATCCGGATAGAAATAGTTTTTTCTCGCAAATTGGTTATTCGCCGTGATCGCGCAGTTCAGCGCCAGACCCGCGCGAACCGCCATTTCGACCGCGGTCCGGTTGATGACGGGTAAGCTGCCCGGCAGACCGAGGCAGACCGGGCATGTCTGGCTGTTGGGCGACGACCCGAATGTCGTGCCGCACCCGCAGAACATTTTAGATTTGGTCCGGAGCTGCGCGTGGACCTCCACTCCGATGACCGTTTCAAAGATCATCCTCGGTTCGGCCCCTCCTCTTGGATGCGGCCACGTTCGCGTTTCATCGCTTCGCGTCCCGCATCGAACGCCTCGCGTAGGACCGATCGCTTCGTTTCAACAAACTCTTTGCCTTGATCGACGGCTTCCTCAAACGCCTCTCCGGCCCGTCCGGCAAGGTCGCGTAGATCGGTTTCCGCGCGACGGGCATACCCACGCAGTCGATCGCGGGATTCGCTCCCTGATTGCGGCGCCAATAACAGCGCTGCGACCGCACCCAGCGCTGCGCCGCTTAAAAATGCCAAGAGGACCGCTGCCGATGTTCCTCGATCATCCGCCATTGTGTGTCCCTCCTTCTTGTCGCATTCGTTCTCGCACGACTTGGGTGGCTGCCTTCACGCCAGCCACCATACTTGCCACGTTCGTCAATAGCGTGCCACCCGATCCGCGAATGATGTTATGGACTTGTTGCACGGACTCACCGACTTCCCCCACGGCATGAAGCAATACCGCCGCATGTTCCGTGCTTTCACGAACCTGATTCGTCACATCATTCAAGTTCTGGCTCATGGTCCGTAGTTCCGCCACAAGCGCCGGTACCTCGACGTTCATCTTCGACAGCAGCTGTTCCGATTCGGCGACCGTCTTGCGGACTTGCATCAATACCGGCACGAGATACCCGACCAACACAACGAAGGCGATCGCCACGAGGAGCGCAGCGAGTTCAACGATGCTCATAGCAGCCAATCCTCCCGGTCTTTCATCCCGTACATCCTCTCCCTTGCCACTCTCCGCCCGGTCCCTACCGTATCACCGGCCTTTTAAGATGCCATTGCGTCGATTGCTCATAGGCATGCGCGGCTCGAAGCACTGTTTCTTCCTCGAACGCCCGCCCGATCAACTGCAACCCGATCGGAAGCCCCGCCTTGCTGAACCCACAGGGGAGGGCAATCGCCGGCAGACCCGCGAGATTCACCGAGATCGTGAAAATGTCCGACAGGTACATTTGCAGGGGATTTTCGCTCTTTTCCCCCAACTTGAAAGCCGGTGTCGGAGTAGCAGGAGTCACGATCACATCGACCTCTTTTAGTGCCGCCGTGAAGTCCTGGCAGACCAGCGTGCGGACAGCTTGCGCCTTTCCATAATACGCATCGTAATACCCGGCGCTGAGGACATACGTCCCCAGCATGATTCGCCGTTTCACTTCCGGCCCAAACCCCTCCTGCCGCGTCTTCATATACAGTTCGAGCAGATCCTTGGTCTCTTTGGCGCGCAACCCGAACTTCACCCCGTCGAAACGGGCAAGATTCGAGCTGGCTTCCGCCGTCGCGATCACATAGTAGACCGCCACCGCAGCATCGGTCCTCGGCAGCCGGATTTCCTTGATTTCAGCTCCCAGATGCTTCAACTCGTCAATGGCAGCTCTGACTGCCTGCTCGACTTCGGGATCTAGGCCTTCGGTGAAAAATTCAGCCGGCACGCCCACCCTCAGAGATTTGAGGTCACGCTTTTGCAACGCCTTCATGTAATCCGGCACAGAGCGATCGACCGACGTGGAATCCATTGGATCGTGGCCGGCAATGGCTTGAAGGAGAAACGCCGCATCGGACACATTTCTGGTGATCGGGCCGATTTGATCCAGCGAGGAAGCAAACGCCACCAAGCCATACCGAGACACCCGTCCGTAGGTCGGCTTCAGTCCCACCACGCCACAGAAGGCCGCCGGCTGCCTGATGGAACCTCCGGTATCCGATCCAAGCGCGGCCACGCATTCCTCTGCCGCCACCGCCGCCGCGGACCCTCCGCTCGACCCTCCCGGCACACAGTGCACATTCCAGGGATTCCGGCTGGGCCCAAACGCCGAGTTTTCCGTAGACGATCCCATCGCGAACTCATCCAAGTTCGTCTTGCCCAACAAAATGTACTCTTGCGCACGCAACTTGGCGACGACCGTGGCATCGTACGGCGGCACAAAATTCTGCAACATTCGAGAGCTGCACGTCGTAGGAACGCCGTCCGTACAGATATTATCTTTGACGGCAAGAGGCATTCCGGTGAGCGGCTGGGTCCTTCGCCAGTCCCTGAGTTTCCGGTCTAAATCTTCTGCCTGCGCGGACGCGGCTTCTTTTGTTTGAGTGACGAAGGCTTTGATCTTCGGCTCCACCTGGCTGAGACGTAGGAAGTAGGCGCGCACGATCTCTGTCGCCGTGACTTCGCCTGCCTTGAATTTTTTGTGAAGCTCGAAGAGAGTCAGTTTGTGGAGGGACATCGTTTCCCCGCTGCCGCCACGTGACCAAACATCGGCCGACTGGATCACCGACCGTTTCCGTCGTCCTACTTCCCCGATTGGTCAGCGCACGGTCACGATGTGATTTTTTTCGTCCACTCGGACGATCTTCGGCGCGTGCTTCTTGATTTCTTCGTCGCCGTAATACTCGTAACAAAAGATGATGATCTGATCTCCGACCGCCGCTTTTCGCGCCGTAGGCCCGTTCAGGATGATATCTCCGTTTCCCCGCTTTCCATTGATGGCGTAGGTCATGAATCGCTCGCCGTTATTCAAGTTCGAGCAGATGATGGCCTCATAGGGAAGGATACCGGCGGCCTCCATCAAATCTTGATCGATGGTCAAGCTGCCTTCATACTCAAGATGGGCACCCGTCACCGTGGCGCGGTGAATTTTCGAACGTAGCATTTGTCGAAACATGTATCTGTTCGTCATTCGTCATCCGTCCCTCGTCATTCGCGGCACGCCGCGTATGAACCGGACGCTTGACGGTTAACGCTCCTCTAGAATTTTAGGCACTACGAAGCCGTCCGCTTCACGTTGCGGCGCATTCGCCAACGCCTGGTCCTGTGCGAGGGATGGACGCACGACATCATCCCGAAACACATTCACTTGGCCCATGACCATCGCAGTCGGTTCGATTCCGGTTGTGTCGTACTGGTTCAATTTGTCGACGTGCGTAAGAATCTCGCTCAACTGTTTGGCAAAGGTCTCCTTCTCGGCGGGCGTGACAGTCAATCGTGCCAACTGCGCCGCCTTTTCCACATCCTGCTGCGTAATCTCCACCTTCTTATTCCTCTCGCTTATCCATGAGGCGTGATGGTGGGATCTCCTACTGCGCGCATTCAGCGAGGGCCTTGACAGTTCTTACCCTCGCCGCCCTGGCAGCGCCAAGACGCCGCCTTTCCCCTAGGGCTCGAGCGTTGAGCGAGCACGGGGACCCGCCTTCGCGCCTCACTCTTGCCTCATTCCACGGTCACGCTTTTTGCCAAGTTCCTCGGCTGATCCACATCCGCGCCGCGTAGCACCGCAATATGATACGCAAGGAGTTGCAGCGGGATCGTAAACAGAATCGGCGAAATCAGCGGATGGGTGTCCGGCACCGTGAACACGGCATCCGCGATCTTGCCGAGCTCCCGCTCGCCTTCGGCCACGAAGGCAATCACCGGCGCGTGCCGCGCCTTGACTTCCATGAGATTGCTGACCGTTTTATCATACAGCCGGTCGCGAGGCGCCAAGACCACGACCGGCATGTCTTTATCGATCAGCGCGATCGGACCGTGCTTCATCTCGCCCGCCGCATAGCCTTCAGCGTGAATGTATGAGATTTCTTTCAGCTTCAACGAGCCTTCCAGCGCGATCGGATAGTTGATGCCCCGCCCGAGGAACAGAAAGTTCCGCTTCTTATAATAGCGCTTGGCGATCGCCACGATTTCAGCTTCTCTCCGCAGCACACTCTCCACCAATACCGGCAAGCGCACCAACCGGTCGAGCCACGCTTTGCCGTCCGCGATATTCATCACATTACGAACTCGGGCAAAATGCAATGCCAGAAGATAGAGGGCGGTGAGCTGGGCGGTGAAGGCCTTGGTCGACGCGACGCCGATCTCGGGCCCGCAATGGGTGTACAGTACCCCATCGGACTCCCGCGCCAAGGTGCTCCCGACCACATTCACGATCGAGACGACGCGCGCACCCTTTCCCTTTGCCTCTCGCGCAGCGGCCAGCGTATCGGCTGTCTCACCGGACTGGGAGATGGTAATGAACAAATCCTTCTTGCCGACAAGCGGGTCGCGATACCGAAACTCGCTGCCGATATCCACCTGCACCGGAGTGCGGACCATTTCTTCGAACAAATATTTTCCCACCTGCCCCGCGTGCCAGGAGGTGCCGCAAGCCACGATCCAGATGCGTTCAACGGCGGCGAACTCCTCCGGTGTCAGCCCAATATCAGGCAGATCCGCTTCACCGGTCTCATACGAGTACCGTCCGCGCATCGTATCCAGAATTGTCTGCGGTTGCTCGTGAATCTCCTTCAGCATGAAATGCGGATACCCGCTCTTCTCCACCGCCGATGCGTCCCATGTAATCGTTGACGGCTTCCGCGACACGGCATGGCCGTCGACGTCGGTGAGATCGACCCGATCTTGAGTGACGACCGCCACATCTCCTTCTTCGAGGTAGGTCACTTCCCGCGTGTGCGCGAGCATCGCCATGACATCGGAGGCAACATAGGACGCCTGATTGGTCCTCCCGACGACCAGCGGGCAACCGGAACGCGCGGCAATCAAGGTACCGGGCTCCCGCTCGGAAATCACGGCCAATGCATAACTACCCTTCACATCTTTGGTCGCCAACCGCACGGCATCGGCCAGCTTGTTCTCTTTCTGAAGATACTTGTCGATCAAATGCGCAACAACTTCCGTATCGGTTTCCGATTCGAACTTGTAGCCGTCTTTTTCCAACTGCTGTTTCAGCTGCTGATAGTTTTCAATGATTCCGTTGTGCACCAACACGCAGCCTTTCGACCGATGCGGATGGGCATTCTGTTCCGACGGTTTTCCATGGGTTGCCCAACGGGTGTGGCCGATTCCCACCGTCCCTTTGAGCTCGTTGGCCTTGAGCGAATTTTGGAGATTGACCAGTTTGCCCACACTCCGCCTGACCACAATCTTTTCCCCCTGCATGACGGCTACTCCCGAGGAGTCGTAACCGCGATACTCCAGCTTCGCCAATCCCCCGATGAGAATCGGAACCGCATCTTGATTGCCGACGTATCCGATGATTCCACACATGACGGTTACTCCAGGCCTAACTAGACTGACCGGCAGACGACGACTCTCTCACCGTGATCAGCGTTTCGATGACTTCGCGCGCCCCTTTTTCAGCTTGTTTGAAGCGTTCTTGGTTTTCAGGTTCGTCGGCTCATCCGCTGCCCGTGCTGAGTGTCCACTGGGGGCACGGCCGGCCAGCAACATTCGACGTTTAGCCGCCCACCCCACTCGATTCACTTGTGCGACGCGAGTAATTGCCAATGAATCGGCCGGCACGTCTTGCGTCACGGTTGTCCCAGCCGCCACCACCGCCCCCTCTCCAATCGTGACCGGCGCAATCAGCTGCGAATCACTCCCCACAAAGACTTGATCCTCAATCACGGTCCGGTGTTTGTTCACACCATCATAATTCACCGTGATCGTCCCGGCCCCTATATTGACGCCTTTCCCGATTCGGGCATCGCCGAGATACGTGAGGTGATTCGCCTTCGATCCTTCGCCGAGCTCGGCCTTTTTCATCTCGACGAAATTTCCAACCCTCGCCTTCCGCCGCACGATCGCCCCCGGCCTCAAATGTGCGAAAGGTCCCAGATGAGCCTCGTCGTCGACTTGCGATTCGCGTAGCACGCAATGATCGAGAATCTCCACATTGTTTCCGATCACGCAATCTGAAATGCAGACCCCGGAACGGATTGTCGTCCCTTCACCGACTATAGTTTTGCCTTCGAGATTCACGTGTGGGTAGAGCACCGTATCTCGTCCGATAGTGACTCCCGCATCAATCCACACGGAGCCGGGATCTCGCATCGTGACGCCGGCCTCGAGCCAGCGCTCGCGGATCTGCTGTCTGATGACGTGCTCCGCAGTCGCCAACTGTTGTCGAGTATTGATCCCCAATCCTTCATCGGGATCTTTGAGAGTGACCGCGGCTACACGCCGCCCTTGCGCCACGGCCATCCGCACAATATCGGTCAGATAATATTCACCCTGAGCATTATTAGGTTCCAGTTTATCGAGCGCATCGAAGAGAAACTCTCCCGACACGACGTACGTACCCACATTGATTTCGTTGGTGGCCCGCTCTGCTGCGGTCGCATCTCGATCTTCGATGATCTTCAGCACCTCGCACGAAATCACTCCATCAGCTTTTCGGCTAGACTCCCGACGAATGACCCGTCCATACCCACGGGGATCATCGAGCCTCGCGGTGAGAATGGTCACCGATGCGCCTTGCGACTGATGAACTTGCAAGAGTTCGCGCGCAGTCTGCTCTTTTAGTAACGGGGTATCACCGTTTAAGATGAGGTAATTGGTCGGGAGTGCCTCCTTAGCCACGAAAAACACGGAACGGCTCTGCATGACGGCATGGCCGGTCCCGAGTTGTTCGGCCTGCTCGACGAGGCTGACCGCGTTCCCTCCCGGCTTGTCCGCAATGCCTTCTTCGATGACTTGCCGAACCCTGTCGGCCTGATGTCCGACCACCACCGCAATCCGATGACCCGCTACCTGCAACGCCACATCGACAGCGTAGAGAACCATCGGCCGTCCTGCGACGTGATGCAGGACTTTCGCTTGGGTGGACCTCATTCGCTTGCCCAGGCCAGCCGCCATCACGATCACGCCTAAGCCGGAAATGCGGGAGAGTGTTGTGTGTTGGCCTGCTGACTGTTTCATCTCAGAAGATAGGGTATCTCAACAGAGTATCGGGAAACGTTCTATCCAATCGGCACACCGGCTTCCGGTTGCTTGACCTGATTCCACTTCGTTTCCGCGTTCAGGGCCGCCACCATCGCGGCGGACGGCGTATAGAGACCGCCCGAGACAATCAGTTTCATCGCTTCCTCGATACTGATATCAACGGACGAGACTTCCCGTTCCGGCACTAACAGAAAATATCCCGACGTCGGATTCGGTGAGGTGGGCACATACACATGAATCAATGCATCCTGACCCAATGCCGTCGTCTCACCTTTCGTCATGCCGGTCACGAACGCGAAACAATAATGGCCGTTCTTCGGGAATTGAATCAAGACGACCCGCCGATACGACCCTCGCTCCGAAAATGAAAGAATATCCATCATGGACTTCAGCGTGGAATAAATCCCACGGACGAGGGGCAGCCGGTTCAACCAATCCTCCCAGTGACTGACGATCTGGCGTCCGATAAAGTTGGCCGCAAATAACCCGACCAAAAAGATGAGCAGAACCAGGGTAATTATCCCCAATCCGGGGATGTAATGATCAGGCACCAATTCCGCGACCGCGTCCCCCAGGATACCATCCACTGCGATGAACAGGGTCTTGAGCACGAGAATCGTGCCCCAGATGGGGGTGACAAGGAGAAGGCCCGTCAAAAAATAACGTCTCAGAGCGGTCTTGATCATGAATCACCGGCACCCAGTCGCTGGGGGAACATTGAGCTCTTCATCTTACAGAGATCCGGACCGGCCTCGCAAGCGTTTTATTGTAAATTTCAAAGGGTTATGCACTCAAGCCGGACGAATTCCTGAAGGGTACCGGTCTTGCTATTCACCCTGGCCTGACATAGGATCACTCCCCGATCGGGGGTTGATACGAACATCGCTCATGGGTAAGGCATCCAGAAAATCGACGGGCATCTTCATCACGCTGGAAGGCGGTGAAGGAAGTGGGAAAACGACGCATGCTCGGAGGCTGTGTCAGTGGCTGACCGCACAGGGATTGAATGTCCTGCATACCAGAGAGCCGGGCGGCACCATCCTTGCTGAACGGTTGCGCACGATCCTGCTTGAAAATTCTGCGGAGACCATCGCTCCGGAAACGGAGGCCTGGCTCATTCTTGCGGCGAGGCGCCAACATGTGGACCATGTCATTAGGCCTGCTCTCGCCGATGGGACGATCGTTGTCTGCGATCGATTCTCAGATTCGACGACGGCCTACCAGGGGTATGGACGTGGGTTGGACCTTCGAGTGTTACGCACCATGAACGGTTGGGCGACGGGGAAACTGGTCCCCCATCTTACCCTGCTCTTCGACGTTCCTATTGCCGTCGGACTCAGGCGTCGGCGGGGCCAGACCTCCTCCCAAAATCGCTTGGATCGAGAAGCTGAACGATTCCACGAGAGTGTGCGAAAGGGGTTTCACGCTTTAGCAAAGCAAGAGCCTCGGCGCATTATGATGATCGACGCTTCTCGATCCATAGAATCGGTCGAACGCGAAGTAGAATCCCGAGTAAGCAACTGGCTCAAAACTCACCGTTCCCAAAAGCCAAGGCGCCGATAAACCATGCCCTTCGCAGATATCACCGGCCACGAGCAACCCATCTCCTTGCTCCAGGCAAGCATACGCAACGGACGGCTGGCCCATGCGTACCTGTTCCACGGCGAAGCCAAGATCGGAAAATTCATGACCGCGGTGAGGTTGGCCCAAGCCTTGAACTGCGAGCAGCCCTCTCACGCGGATAATTTGGATAGCTGTGGCCGTTGCCGATCCTGCTTGCAAATCGCCGCACGGACTTACCCGGACTATTCGGTCATCGAGCCCGATCCGGAGTTGGCCACGCCGCAGATCAAGATCGAGCAGGTACGCGAAATCGAACAACAGTTCGTCTATCGACCGCTGATCGGTGAACGAAAGATCTGCCTGATCGACGACGCCGATCGGCTGACCATCGGGGCCGCCAACGCGCTCCTCAAGACCCTGGAAGAGCCTCCTGGCCATAGTCTTTTCGTCTTGACTACGAGCCGGCCTCATGCGCTCCCGATCACTATTCGATCGCGCTGCCAAGCGCTCCGTTTCACCACACCCGCCCGCACGCAAGTAGAAGCGGCGCTGATACTCACGCGAGAACTCTCCCCTGCCGATGCGCGTTTCCTCGCAGTGCTTACCGATGGACGTATCGGAGAAGCTCTCACGACGAATGCTGCGGAAGTTCGAGCCCGACAACAAGAATGCCTGGCCTTGGTGAAGCCGGAATCTTTGACATCGAGCACCACCGTCCTTTCCGCCGCCGAGAGCCTGGCCAAGACAGACCGGGGAGAGGAGACGCTCAACTGGCTCACGCGATGGATCCGCGATCTGGTCATCGTCATCGTGGGGGGAGATCAGGACCAGATTCTTCACGACGATCAACTTGCCGAATTGCGTCGATACGCCCAACGAGCGGACATCGACACTTTGCTCACTCTCTTGAATGACATCGAGCGCATCGAGCAGCAAGCGACGCGGCACTTGAACATGCAGATGGCGCTGGAGACCACGTTTCTTCGCCTGCGCGAAGCGCTTGGCCTAATCCCGGCTGGAGCCTCCGCCTAGCAATAAATACTGCCAACCTGATATCTTGCCTTTATCGTGGCAGAAGATAACACCTTTTACATCACCACCCCGATTTACTATGTCAACGATGTCCCGCATATCGGGCACGCCTATACCACTATCGCGGCAGATGTGCTGGCGCGCTATTGGCGGCTGCGCGGGCGCGAGGTGTTCTTTCTCACCGGGCTCGATGAACACGGACAAAAAGTTCAGCAGGCTGCCGCCAAGGCCGGCATCCCCCCGCAGACTCATTGCGACAAACTCGCGCCACAGTTTCAAACACTGTGGCAACGCCTCAACATCTCAAACGAGGCGTTCATCAGGACGACGGATGCACAGCACACACTCGTCGTCCAACGGTATCTTCAACAACTCTACGACGAGAAGCTGATTTACAAGGATTCCTACACCGGATGGTACTGCACGTTCGATGAGCGGTTCTGGACCGAGAAAGACGTGGAATCCGGACTCTGTCCGGACTGTAGACGTCCCGTCGAGCAGCTCAGTGAGCACAACTACTTCTTCAAAATGGGCCAGTACCAAGACCGCCTGCTTGACCACATTAAGACACGTCAGTCGTTTATCAGACCGGATTCTCGTCGCAATGAAGTCCTCGGCTTCCTCCAAACCCAGAAACTCGGTGATCTTTCAATCTCGCGGCCGAAATCACGGCTGTCTTGGGGAATCGAACTCCCCTTCGATAGCGACTACGTCACCTATGTTTGGTTCGATGCGCTGGTCAACTACGTGTCCGCGCTGGAGTACCTGCCACGAGAAAAACCGGCCGGGAACCGATTCTGGCCCACCGATGTTCACCTGGTCGGCAAGGACATCCTGACGACGCACGCGGTGTATTGGTCCACCATGCTGATGGCGTTGAATCTTCCATTACCCGAAACCATCTTCGCCCATGGCTGGTGGACGGTGGACGGCGAGAAGATGTCCAAGAGCCGCGGCAACGTCGTCGATCCTTACAAAATATCGGAAGTGTATGGGGTCGATGCTTTTCGCTACTTCTTGCTCCGTGAAGTGCCGTTCGGGCAGGATGGAGATTTCTCCCTCGCCGCCATGCTCACACGAATCAATAGCGATCTTGCCAATGGTCTCGGCAATCTCCTCAGTCGCACGTTGACCCTCATTGAACGGACTCAAGCCGGGCTGATACCGAATCCAAAAGAGATCGGGCCGGTAGAGCAAGAGCTGCAACATGCCACGATGACGCTCTTGAATGAGGTGTTCCCGCGCCATCTGGAGCAGTTGGAGTTCAATCGAGCCTTGGAAGCGATTTGGCAAGTCGTTCAACTGGCCAATCAATATGTCGACAAAACTGCGCCTTGGACACTGGCAAAGAATGAGAATGACGCAGAACAACTGAGGACAGTTCTCTACACCATGGCGGAGACCCTCCGCTGCCTCAGCCTGGCCACGTATCCCTTTATGCCGTCGAGCGCGCAGTCGATCTGTTCTCAGCTTGGCATCTCAGCCGAATTCATATCCCCTTTGCTGAAAAACAAGATCGAATGGGGCGGCCTCAGGCCCGGCACTCTTATTCATAAGGGACCGTCACTCTTCCCACGCATCGAATCGAAACCACAAGGAGCCAAATCCGTGAACGACACATCCGCAACTCCACAGCCGGCCCCTGCTGCAACCGTCACACCCGCTGCTCAAGCAGCAGTGCCCGTGCCGCCGCAGATCACAATCGATGAATTCATGAAGATTCAGCTCAAGACCGCCAAGGTGCTCTCCGCCGAGCGCGTACCGAAATCGGAAAAGTTAATCAAGCTCCAGGTGTCGCTCGGCACCGAACAGCGTCAAATCGTCGCGGGCATCGGCAAGAAGTACGAGCCGGACACGCTCGTCGGCAAGACGATCGTCATTGTGGCCAATCTCAAGCCGGCAAAGCTCATGGGTATCGAATCGCAGGGGATGGTGCTGGCGGCGGGTGATGCCGACGTGCGCGGCCTGCTCACCATTCTGGAAGAAGTCGATCCCGGCACCAAAGTAAAATGACGCAGTCCGCCCTCGTCCGGTTTGGATTGACCGTCTCGCTCTCCCTGCTTCCCTGCTTTCCGGCTCCAGTCCAAAGCCAAACCCCGCCCGATTCGTCGCTCAACGCTCCACACCCGACGACAGTGCTTGTACGGGTCGTCGCTCATGGAGCGATGGTATTGGGCCGCGAGGTGGGTGGAGCTCGCGTGACTATCACCGACATTGCCAGCGGCCGCATTCTGGCCACCGGCCTGCAGCAAGGAGAGGCCGGCGATCAGAATCAGATCATGCGCACCCCCCACCTGATGGAGGAGCCGATCTACAGTTCTCGTCCCTCCGCCTCCTTCATCACGACGTTGGAGTTGCAGAAACCGACGGTGGTGGACATCTCCGCCGAAGGGCCGCTGGCCTATCCGGCTTCAATGCAGAAGACCAGCAAGACGCTTTTATTGATACCGGGGCAGGATCTGACGGATGACGGGATCGTGCTGCATCTCTCTGGCTACCTAGTCCAGATCGAACGACCAAAGCCGCGAGATCCGTTGATCGCCAAAGACGACGTCAAATTGCGAGCTTCCGTCCGCACCCTATCCGGTTCCTTGGTCCGTCCCCATGGAGATTGGGACTCCAGAAAAATCCGTATTTATGGAGAGGTCCTGGTCGGTGATCGAATCATCGAGCGATTGCAGATGTTTTACGATGAAGGAAGCCGCACATTCGAAGCTCCGTTCTTTGTCCCTCCGTCGAGAGAGGCTCCCGACGGAATCAAGCTGCGCGTGATTGCGACCGATCTCTCCACCGGCAATTCAGGGATGGATCAGGCGAACTACCCGGTGTTGAGCGAACGTCTCCCATCAAAACCCGTCCGCTAGTCGCTGCGGATTTTTCGATAAACCTTTGCCAAGGCTTGCCGCATGGCGCAACCCATGCGAAACTGTATCAATGACGACGCTCGCATCTTACTCACATCTTCGATCACGGCTGCAACTCGCCCTCGCCATCAATGCGGTCATCATTGCGGCTGAGTTCGTCGGGGGCTGGTTTCTCGACAGCATTGGTCTTATGAGCGACGCGGGGCACAACCTCGTCGATCAGGGATCGCTGTTTCTGGCCCTCTACGCCCATCTCCTCACCGCACGGCCGGCTTCAGAGAGCCGGACCTTCGGGTATCATCGCGCAGGCATCATCGCGGCATTTTTAAACAGCTTTATCCTTCTGTTGACCGCACTGGGCATCACGATCGTCGGCCTGAAACGATTGTTCCATCCGGTTCCCGTCGATGGCTCGTGGGTCATGGCGGTCGCCGCCGTCAGTTTTGCCGCCAACCTCGTGATCGCCCTATTGCTTCAACACGGAGCGAAAGACGATTTGAATATTCGCAGTGCGTTTTGGCACATGTTAGGGGACGCCTGGGTCTCCCTCGGCGTCATCGTTAGCGGTGCCGCGATACTCCTGACGGGATGGGCCATCCTGGACCCGCTCGTGAGCTTGCTGGTCGTCGGCGCCATCCTCCGTGGAGCTTGGCCGATCTTTAAAGAGTCGATGGAAGTCCTCTTGGAGTCGACGCCACCGGGAATCAGCGCGTCGCATGTCGCCGCAACCATGGAAGCCATTCCCGGTGTCAAAAATGTGCACGATCTTCATATTTGGGCGGTCGAACCTCGGCTGGTCATGCTTACCAGTCACGTCATGATCGAACCTCATCACACGCCTCCGGAGCTGTTGCAGTTGATCCAGAACCGGATCACAACAGACTTCGGCATCAAACACATGACCATTCAACTGGAAACCGAATGCTGCGATCCTGACGACATGCACTGCGACCTCCGGAAGCTGACCGAGCAGCACGACGACACACCTACCTTCGCCCACCATCATTGATGGGCCGGCATCATCCTCGCGTAATCGCTTAGCGAGAACGTGCCCGGCCTATTTTCCTCTTTTCGCGCGGACAGAGTACAATCGTCCCGATGCTCCAACCACTCGTACAAGCCTCGGATGAATCTCGCTTAGTGATCTTTGCCGGTGCCGGCATCTCGATGGCACCGCCGACAAATTTGCCGTCCTGGCGCGACTTCAATCATGTCGTGATCCGAGCGCTCGCCGACGCCTCGGCACCGCTACTCGATCGTGCGCTCGCCGATCGGGCCGTGGACGTGGTGTCCACCCGGCATAGACAGGAGAAACTACCGCCGGAGTATCAAGCCCAGGTGCTCGCCGAGATCCTGCGTCGCCGTTACTTTGACGTGATTCGACATCTCGATAGTGACCGGGCGAATGCCACACATCTCGCGATCGCGTGGCTGGCGCGTGCAGGTCTCGTACGCGCCATTGTGACGACCAATTTTGATCGAGTGCTGGAATCGGCGTTCTCATTGCTGGATGTGCCGCTTCACGTGCATTACCAGCCGGAACACTTTCGAGCGCTCGCTGAAAACCTCGATCAGCTCACCGTCGCCGGTGGCCCGTGTCATCTGTTGAAACTCCATGGGTCGGTGGTTGATCCCAATACGCTGATCGATACATTGGCACAGCGCAAACGGGGCTTTCCGCCTACGGTCACACAATGTACACGCCATCTGCTGCGGCAGGCTCACTGGCTGTTTCTCGGATTTTCGGGCCTTGATCTGGAAGCCGAACCGAACTATCTCGGCCTGGCGGCTGAGTCCGAACACGCCGTCGGCTTTACCTGGATGGTGCGCAAGGGGACCCAACCAAAACCGGCCGTACTCGCTTTGCGGGAACGGTATGGGGCGCGGGCGGCGATTGTGGAAGGAGAGCTCCCTGAATTCGTGCAGGACTTGCTACAGCCGCACGCCCCACAGGCACGAGACCAGATCGCCTCCAGAATTGCCGTTCAACCTGCTCCGACACAAGAGGAAGGGAACCTGACGCTACGACAAGGGGCCGCCGACTGGGCATCTGCCCTTCCGTCCGCTCTATGCGGGCTTTCGGTAGCCTTCGTGGTGCGCGCTTGCGCCGAACCCTCTGTCGCGCTCGATCTCATACTCGCGATTCTATCTGCCATGGAACAGCTTCCGGCGGCCGATGCCCAAGCGGTATCGACCACCTTGTCGCTCGTCAATAACGCCGCGGGGATACTTCTGCAGGGGTTCGGCCGGCACGAAGAAGCATCGGAGCGTTTCGTGAAAGCCATCGAGACTGCCGAGGACGGCGACACCCGGGACCGCTGGCGCGGCAACCTGGCGACGAGCTTTGAAGCGTTGGGATACATCGCCGAAGCTAAGGAACTGTACGCCGAGGCACTCGCGGGCTATCGCCGACGCGGCGACCCCACCGCCATTGTCTTCGGCCTGCTCGGCTACGGAGCTTTTCTGATTCGCCAACTTGAGCTGGACGAAGCGCATAGGTTGTGTGAAGAGGCTATGAACCTTGCCAAGACCATCGGCGACGAGTATGTGCGCGGCACCACACTCAACCTCTTTGGGTTGATCGCAAAGCTAAGAGCCGACTATACAGCCGCGCTCGATCTATTCGGGCAAGTGGAACAATTGTTTACACGGCTGGGCGACGACCAGGCCGCTGCCGCCGCCATGACCAATAGCGGCGAAGTGCTCACGGCTCAAGGTGAATTCAATCAGGCAGAGCAAGTGTATCAGCAGAGCTTGGCCATCAACCGGCGAACCGGACGGCGAGAAAATGAGGCGTCTACTTGCCTTGCGTTAGGCTTGCTGGAGCGGGGCCGCGGCAACCTCGATGCGGCGCGCAGCTGGTTCCACCAAGCGGTGGACCTGCAGCGCGGATTGCATAATCCCACGAACGAGGCGCTTGCACTGTATCGCCTCGCGACGCTGGAAGCCGAGGCGGGTGAGATGCAACGCGCGATCGAGATTGCCAGAGAAGCCCTTCCGCTCGTCGAACAACGGCATCCCGTTTTGGAGCAAGACTTGTATGGTCTCATAGGACGAACTCTTCTGCGAATGGGCGACTTAGCGGGAGCAGAACAAGCATCCCGTCGAGCCGTCGAATTGGCCCGACAGCGCCGTGATCCGCCGACGCTCGCAGGCCTCCTTCAAAACCTGGGGCTGACATTGCTGCTCCAGCAACGCGATGAAGAAGCCGCAACTGTGTTTACCGAATCCGCCGAGCTATGGGACACACTCGGCCAAGCTCGTGAGCGGGATTATTGCCGATTGTGCGAGACAGCCGTGCAGCTCGATGCCCGGATCGCTAAGCTGTCTGCCGAAGGTCATACCTTCACCGACATCGAACGGCAACGGCAGGCGGCGAGCGAAATGGTTAGGCTCTATCCCGAACTCATCGCCATGTATCAACAGATCGGCGCGCAACAACTGGTCGTGGCTTTTCAACAATCCGCCGCGAGCAGCGCGCGCTTCGCCGGCGACGTGGCGCGGGCCGTAGAGTGGTATGGCGCCGCCGGCAACGGCTTTCTGCAACTCGGGCGCACGCGTCAGGCCGGAGAGGCGTTCAGCAACTGCGAGTCCCTGTTGCAGTCCTGGGTAGATACGCTCATTCGGCAGGAGCGCCTTGAATCAGCGTTGCCATTACTCCTCCAGCTTGCCGAAGTGGCGGAGCACACTGGCAACCAGCACTATCGCGCCACAGCGCTACTGAACGCTGCGATCATCACATGTGAATCCCGACAAGACTGGGGCCAAGCCAGAGTACTTGCCGGGCAAGCCTTGGCACTGCTTGCCGCCGATTCAGAAGATTACGCAACGGCTCAACGCCTGATCGCCCTGTGCGACGAGCGGCTTTCCCAGAATCCACCCTAGAAACCTTGAAACCTTCGCCGCGAGCATTACCGCCGATTGTGGTCTCAAACACATGGCTACGGTAGCGACATCCATTGCGCTCCTCAGTAGCTGACCGAGCAGCACCAAGGACAGACGTTTTCGCGCATCATTACGTACGGTTCTGACCTTATGAAGGAATGGTTCAGCACCTGACCAGTCTTTCGTATTTCCTTATACTCACGTATACTTTTCACACATTTCCCCCAAGGCATCATTCCAATGCGATTCATCAAGGACGGACCGGATATACCTAATCGCCTAGTACAGGCTCATGAAGACGGAGAGGTCATCTTCTTTTGTGGAGCAGGTATCTCCTATCCAGCTGGCTTGCCTGGTTTTAAAGGACTCACCAATGGCATATTTGAATCTCTGGGAGAAAATCCTAATTCTGCAGAGAAGAAGGCTATCGACGAGGGTCGCTTTGATCAGGCACTCGATCTACTGGAAAGAAGGATAAAGAAACGATCTGTCGTTCGTGAAAAAATCAAGGAAATTCTCACTCCAAAGGATCTAGGCGATTCAGCTTCAACTGCTACTCATCTTGCCTTATTGACACTAGCCAAGAACAAAGACCAGACCATTCGCTTAATTACCACTAATTTCGACAGAATCTTCATTAGGTTAGACCCGTCCTTGCACCATTATGTCGCTCCGCTACTTCCAGTTCCCAAGAAAAGCAGGTGGAATGGTCTTGTGTACCTGCACGGCCTTTTACCAGAAAACAACAATGCAGCTGCGCTCAATAGTCTTGTTGTTTCGAGCGGTGATTTTGGCTTGGCATATTTGGCAGAACGGTGGGCTAGCCGATTCATAACGGAGCTGTTCCGCAACTATGTAGTTTGCTTCATAGGGTACAGCATTGATGACCCTGTGATGAGATATATGCTTGATGCGCTGTCGGCAGACAGACTTCTCGGTGAAATGTCAGAGGAGGTTTACGCATTTGGTTCATTTGCTGAGAGTGCCGGAGACTCGGCTCAAGCCGAACAAGACTGGTGTTCAAAAGGAGTCGTGCCTATCCTCTACCCCGAGACACATTCGCATCAACTGTTGCATGAGACCCTCCTGCAATGGTCCGAACTATATCGAGATGGCATTACCGGACGTCGAGCGCTTATTGTTCGTGAAGCATCTGGCGCTCCCTCTCAAATAAGTAGTGACGGCCAAGTTGAGCGAGTCCTCTGGGCCCTTATGGAGCCATCGGGACAAACCGCAAGGGTATTTGCAGACCTTGATCCTGTGCCGTTAGTTCAATGGCTCAATCTGTTTGAAGAGCCAAGATTCACAGAGAAAGATCTTCACAAACTTGGGATAACCCCATCGTCTTCAAGCCATACCCCAACCCGCTTCTCCCTGTTAGATCATCCTGCCCCTCTCAGTAGCGGTGCCCTCATGTCACTTGTGAACATGGGAGAGTCACATTACACATTATCTCAGTTAGATGAAGTGATGTGGCACATAGGTAGATGGATCGTTCGTCATCTCGACAAACCGGAAGTGCTAATGTGGGCGATCCGGCACGGATGTTCGCTACACCCCTCCTTCAAAGAGCTCATTGTTAGAAAACTCAATGATGAGCTGTCTAGTCTCCCTCGTCCCGTTACAACGATTTGGAGAATGATATGTGCTGGACTAGGGACGAACAGTCGCCATCGTTCTTCCATGCACCTGTATAGGTGGGCAGACGAATTGAAAAGATCTGGGTGGAACTTTTTGCTCAAGCGTGAACTGCTTCGTCTCCTCCGACCGCTGATCTGTTTCAGCGAACCTTTCCGCTGGCGTCAGCGAGGACAAGGAGAGGAAGGGAATCATGAAGCTATCCCTGAGGAGATGCGTATCCGAGACCTTGTTAATTGGGAAATTACCCTAAACGTTGGAGAACACCCATGGGAAAAGCTAAAGGAAATTAAAACACATCCGGATTGGACGAAAGCCGCTATCGAATGCCTTCCATATTTCACATCTTCTCTTCAGGAAAGCATGGATATGATGGCTGAATTAGAGGGGGCTTCTGACAAGAGTGATTTCTCTTACATTAATCGCCCTTCGATCACAGATCACGAGCAGAACAATGATTTTCATGAATGGACTTGCTTGATAGAGCTGTGTCGAGATGCCTGGTTATGTGCAGCCGCAGAAACTCCTTCATTGGCAAAGGCAGAATTGGAACGATGGCAGTTCATCAAGTTTCCAATTTTTAGGAGGTTGGAGTTTTTTGCAGCAAGCGAGTCTTCTCTTATTCACCCTTCAGAAGGTTTAGCCCTCCTGTTGCAGGATAATGGGTGGTGGCTTTGGTCCTCGGAGACTCAGCGAGAGTCTTTTCGCCTGCTTTTATCACTCGGTCCAAAACTCGATGACAGTCAGCTCGACACTCTTTGCAACACCATCCTTGCCGGACCTCCCCGGATCATGTTTCGTGATGACCTCCAGGAAATGCGCTGGGAAGAATTAGCAGGTCGTGCGATTTGGCTACGGCTAAAGATATTGGGAACCACAGATGTTTCGCTATCTAATGCTGCTAAAAAGCAGCTGCAAACGCTCTCAAACAAATATCCTCGGTGGACCCTTCAGTCAGGTGAACGTGACCATTTCCCAACCTGGATGGAATCTGGAGAAGGAGAACTAATTGGGGAGCACATCACGCTACCGAGAGAAATAGACAAGTTGATAAATGCGCTTGCGATCCGCCCTACAGACAACATTGGGTATAAAGATGATTGGAGAGAGATTTGTAAAGCCGATGCGAATCAAGCAATCAATGCCCTTAAGAACCTTGCTGCAAGAACAAACTGGAACATTGGAGTTTGGAGAGACGCCTTACAAGTATTGGCTGAAAGCGACAATCGCATACTCGCTCTGACCGAGATTGGGCCGCAATTGCTAAACGCCCCAAACCAAACGATTCGGGAATTGCGACACACTTATGCTTGGTGGCTGAAAATCCTAGTCAAGGATCTATCACCTTTATTACAGAACATTTGGTTTCAGCTTATCGATAGGGTCTTCGAAAACGCTGACAAAGATGTGAACTCGCTAGAGGGAGATCCTGTTGGCAGAGCAATTAATAATCCAGTGGGACACGCTACAGAGGCCATTCTTAGTTGGTGGTACCAAACAGACCCCATGGTTGGCTCGGAACTACACGAGCCGGTGAAGGCGAGGCTAACGATGCTCACCAATCCAGCGATAAAAGGATTTGTCCATGGTCGCACAATCATGGCTGCACACCTGACATCTCTTTATTCAGCGGACCCTGCGTGGACTGCTCAACATCTCTTGCCATACTTTGACTGGGGGACAAACCCGACAGAAGCACAAGCAGTATGGGAAGGCTATTTGTGGACGCCAAGGATAAGTGCAGAATTGCTCGATGCCTTCAAGGCTCCGTTTCTTAAGACAGCCTGTAAATACAATAGCCTTGGGAAACATGACAAACAGTATGCCTCTCTATTGGTAGTGGCGGCACTTGAGCTGCGAGATCAACTTACCATTGGCGAGTTGAGAGACACGTTCAATGCCCTTCCCAAGGAGGGATTAGCTGAAGCAGCAAAAATGCTAGCCCGCTCACTTGGCAGTGCAGAAAACCGTCGTCCTGATTATTGGACTCATCGAGTAAAGCCACTGATTGAATCTGCTTGGCCAAAGTCACATGACAAGCGTACCGGAAATGAGTCGGCTGCCTTCATGGAACTGTGCGTGTATGCCGGCCCGCTGTTTTTACAAGCTTTCAACTTACTCAAACCGATGATAATTCAAACCAAACACTTTTACTTACCTGTAAAGGCTCTCGCTGAATCTGAGTTAGCGACACAGTATCCATCGGAAGCATTGTCACTCTTGAATGCGATCGTAGATGAATCTGAGCAATGGCCTCTTGAGGAGCTGTCCACCTGTTTAGAACAGATTATGTCGGTTAAGCCAGAAGTTGGTTCCGAGGCGTCTTTTCGTCGATTGCGCGAGTATTACAACCGATATTCCCGTGGGTAAAGGGCAGAGCAGCTGAAACCGCCCTTAACTTTTGCCCGATGTCTTATCTCACCCGTCAGAAATTCCCGATACCTCTCGACCGTGACCAGGTGGCTCAAGACTGGCGCCGGCGAGGTTACTCCTGTGATGTGTTCATCGACCCACCCGGACGCGAGTGGAATGGTTTCGTCCATGCCACGAACGAGCTCGTGACCGTTGTGGCGGGAAAACTCAGGTTGATCATCGATAAAGAAGACATCATCGCGGAACCGGGCGACGAGGTGTTTATTCCCAAAGGGATCCGCCATTCCGTCAAAAATATTTCTTCCTCCGCGACGCATTGGCTATATGGGTATGACTGAGATCGCTAAAATGTGAGAGATCGGTTCAATTTCATGAGAGCGAAGCGCTGTTGAAAGACGATTCATGAAACCGTTCCTGGTCATAACCCTACTCATGCTGACCTCGACCGTTGTCTTTGCTGAATGGACGGTGGTGGAGCGTGACTATTTTTCACCGGGCTTGCAAACGGTGTACGTGGACTCAGCCAACCTCCAACGCGACGGGAATCTCATGACGATTTGGCAACTGATCGACTACAAATGGATGCAAGGCAACTATGTCGGGACGCCGCGGTTCCTATCCACCACCGCCCGCAAACAGTTCGACTGCGTGAACCGGCGCGTCCGGTCACTGTCATTCGTGGAACATTACGGGCATATGGCGACAGGTACGGCCATGTCGGGGTACATCTCGAACGATCAGTGGCAACCGATCGAATCACAAACGCTCAATCAAGCCCTTTGGGAAATCGCTTGCGACCATCTGAAAAAGGATCAAACACCGTAACGCAAGTCTATCCGCCCTATCTTGCTCCTTGGAAATCCCTGCGCCCCCTCGATCACGGCCAAGTAGCTCTGGTATTTATAGAACTCGAATTCTGTGACCGCTATTTTGGACCTGACAAACAATAGCGTGTTTCTGGTATCCTAGCCCCCGTCTCTTCATCACCTAGACTCACTTTTCATAGGCTTGAGGCGGGTTGAAGCCACGCACCTCACTATCAGCAACTATCTAAAGGGGGAAAGCAGATGTTTTCCAGACCCATAGGCAAGGCTCTCGTCGTCTTATCCTTGTTGCTGCCGTTAACGGGTTGTCTCGCCAAGCAGTATGTCGTTCGTCCACCGGCGCCGACGCTACTGCCGGCAATCCCGAACCCCCTCTCTCCGTCGACAGAATCCAGTATCAGCGTTCCTGTCCATGTCGACCTGTCACCGTTTCTCACTGCTGCCAACGATGACGGCGTGATCCCGAAGAAATTCGACCATTGGACGAGCGTCATCAAGCATCCCAAGGGCACTGAATTCAAATACTATGCGGAGCGAGATGATTTTACGATGGCACCTTCGGGCGCTCAGCAAGCCAACGGCACACCTTCGGGCATAGTTCTCCGTGATTGGTGGAAAGGGATCGAACTCTCCAGCTCCCACATATTTGTCGGCACCGCCATTCGATATAAAATTGGAGCGAATTCGCTGTACTGTGGCGATGGCAGTGAATGGCCACGAAGGGCCACACTGCATGGGAGTATTGCGACTGAGCTGACTCCGACCTATGGTCTATCCGCATCGGTCGCCAGCGTGACAGTGAACACCAGTGATCCATGCCAGATTCGAGTCGCCGATCTTGACGTGACTCAGGAAGTGAAACAGAGGCTGGCAGACATCGTTCGAGGAGGACTTAGCCGAGCGGTCACCCGCATCAATGCGCTGACAGTCAAATCTCACGTGGAAGATGTGTGGAATACACTGCACCACCCCATCCAGTTAGAACCGAATGCCTGGCTCCAGTTCAATATCGACAAAGTCGGACATAGTGGCTTTTCGGGGACCGGCCCCATTGTCGATGACACCATCCACATCACCGCGAAACCGGTCATCGTCTTCGGCCCGGAACCACCTTCTGGAGGTGCAGCCCTTCCTCCACTCGACACTCCACCCACTTCTACCGGATTCCACGGTGCCGCCGATGCCCAGTTGTATGGCACACTTCCCACAACGCTTGCGAATCGCCTCACTCCCACTGGATTCCACGTCGTCGCTGACATCCCGCTGGACTATCCCTCGCTGTCCAAATCACTTGCAGCGCGGTTGAAGGGAAAACGTGTCGCCATGAAAGGGGAATTCGTTCAGATCTCTGATGCGGCCATTTTGGGCCGTGGTGGCAACCAAGTGGTCCTGCGGATAGTGTTTGAGGGAGATGCGACCGGCCACTTGTATTTCGTGGGAAAGCCTGAAATGAACATCTTGACACAGTCTATCCAAATCGGTGGCCTCCGCTTGGACCGCGATTCCGAACAGTTGCTCACAAAGGAAGGCCCCGATTGGCTTGCCTACTCGTTCAGAGATCTCGTCACGGCTGAAACCTTACTCGGCGTGTCTCCGGCAATCGAACGCATGCAAGGCCTGCTTCGAATGGCACTGAATCGTTCAATCAGTCAGACGCTCTCCCTGCAGGGGACGGTCCAGTCGGTGCAAGGTATCGGCGTATTCGCCGACGTGAACGCGCTGTTCGTTCGAGTGATGAGTGACGGATCACTTAACCTGAAGGCTAATGGCAAGCAGTAAATTACCTTAGCGCAGAAACACAAGCCAGAGGTAGAGCGCGCTCAGCGCGACCGATCCGACCATGACGGGAAATCCGAACTTGAAGAACTGCCAGAAGGTAATCCGATAGCCGGCCTTGCGTGCGATGTCCACAATCACGACGTTGGCACTCGCGCCGATGATGGTCCCGTTTCCTCCCAAACAAGCCCCCAAGGCCAGGGCCCACCAGAGTGGAATGATATCCGGTTGATGGACCAAGGTCGCGTAATCGGAGATCTCGGGGTGCAATGACCTGGCGAGATCGACGATGAGCGGATTCATGGCGGCGACATAGGGGATATTGTCCACAACGGCGGAGAGTATCGCCGACCCCCACAGGACTGCCATCGTGGACCCGGTGAGGTTGCCCCTCGTCACCGCCACCAGTTGATCGGCCAGATACCGGATGACACCCACTTTGACTAGTCCGCCGACCAGAATAAACAATCCGATGAAAAAAAAGATGGTTTTCCACTCCACTTCCGCCAGATACGTCAACTCTTCGGCATCATCCGCCTTCCGCCGGGCATGACCGATCAACATAAATGAACTCGCACCCAGGAGCGCGATCGTGGCCGGCTCCAGATGAATGAGCGAGTGAACGCAAAATCCGACGTTGACGACCACCAGCAAGAATAGACAGCGGTTCAAGAAGGCGCGATCCGGCACGGCTTCTCGTGAGCTCAGCGAGAGAATGGCTTCCCGCAGACGGGGCTCGACCGTCATCGATCGTCCAAAGATGAGCCACAACGCACCCACGAAGACCGCCATGATAAGAATCGCAATCGGCCCCATGGCCAGCAAAAAATCCAGATAGCTGAGCTCCGCTTTGCTGGCGATCATGATATTGGGTGGATCGCCGACGAGCGTCGCCGTTCCGCCAATATTGGAGGCGAGGGCTTCGGTTAACAGGAATGGGATCGGATTGAGCTCCAACCGTTTTGTAATCGCCAACGTAACCGGCGCCATAAGCAGGACGGTGGTGACGTTATCGAGCATGGCCGATTGCCCGGCCGTCAACAGAGCCAGCAGGACCAGTAAGCGAAACGGTTTTGCGTCCGCGCGCTGCGCCGCCCAAATGGCCAAGACTTCGAAGAGACCCGACTCCCGTACAATATTGACGATCACCATCATGCCGATCAGCAGAAAAACGACATTATAATCGACACCGAATTCATGGGAATAAAACGCCTCCTCTTGCGACACGACGCCGAACACGATCATCAACGCCGCGCCGGACAGCGCCACAATCGTCTTGTGGATCCGCTCCGTGACGATCAGCAGGTAGCAGACGCTGAAGATGAGAAGAGCTACAGTGAGAGATGACATTCAACTCCTCGTGACCGACTAAAATCAGCGCATTATCGGGGGGCATCCGCGATAATGCAATGAGAGTCGTCTTTCCGGTCGTTCAGCCGACACCGCCGAGAACATTTTCTCCTTCCTAATCGAACACGCAGCCATTAGGATAGAGCCATGCCGCTTCCAATGACCTTTCAACAAGACGATCTCGATCTCCTCCTTGCGGGCACGCACTGGAATCCCCGCAACATCCTCGGTCCGCATGCCGTAACGATCGACGGCCGCCCTTGTGTCATCATCCGCGCCTGGCTCCCGGACGTGAAGGAGGTCGAGGTGGTATCGGACTCCGCTCTGTGGCGCATGACTCGTCTCCATGAAGCCGGCCTGTTTGAGGCGCTTCTTGCGGGGGAAACCCAAGTGCCGTCCTACCGGCTACGAATCACTCTCCACGACGGTACCGCGACTGAAATTCACGATCCCTATGCCTTTTCCCCCCTCTTGACGGATTTCGAACTGCACCTGTTCGCCAACGGAACGCTGTATAAGGCCTATGAAAGTCTCGGCGCTCATATCCGCACTGTCGGCGGGGTCCGCGGAGTTCACTTTGTCGTGTGGGCTCCCAATGCCGTCCGTGTGAGCATCGTCGGCGACTTCAATGGATGGGATGGCCTCCGCCACCCCATGATGGGTCGCGGCGCCACCGGTCTCTGGGAGCTCTTCATTCCTGATCTGCCGGAGGGCACCATCTACAAGTATGAAATCCGGTCGCGGCAGCACGACATGCTGTTACTGAAAGCCGATCCGTATGCCTTCGCCGGTGAACTCCGTCCGCGCACTGCCTCGATCGTTCACGATCTGTCCACCTACACCTGGCACGACGACGCGTGGATGGCTGCTCGGTCGAAATGGGATGCGCTGACATCTCCCCTCTCAATCTACGAGGTTCATTTGGGGTCTTGGATGCGCGTTCCCGAGGAGAACAATCGGTGGTTGACCTATCGAGAGCTCGCGGACAGGCTGATCCCTTATGCGCAGGATCTCGGATACACGCACCTTGAGCTCATGCCGGTGACGGAACACCCGTTCGATGGATCATGGGGCTACCAAGCGACCGGTTACTTTGCCGCCACCAGCCGGTACGGTGATCCTGAGGGATTTATGGCATTCGTGGATGCCGCTCATCAAGCCGGCCTCGGTGTGATCATGGACTGGGCGCCGGCGCACTTTCCGGACGATGCGCATGGATTGGCACTGTTCGACGGCACGCATCTCTACGACCATGCCGATCCGCGTCTCGGCTACCACCCCGATTGGCACAGCCGTATTTTCAATTACGACCGAGTCGAGGTCCGCACCTTCCTCTTAAACAGCGCGCTCTTCTGGCTGGACAAGTATCACATCGATGGGTTGCGCGTAGACGCCGTGGCGTCAATGCTCTATCTCGACTACGGCCGAAAGGCAGACGAATGGATTCCGAATGAGTTCGGCGGCAAGGAGAACCTCGGGGCCGTCTCACTCTTGAAAGAACTCAATGTCCTGATCCACCGGGATTTTCCAGGAGCCGTCACCATCGCGGAAGAATCCACGGCGTGGCCCGGTGTGTCTCGACCAACCTATACGGGAGGGCTCGGGTTTACCTTCAAATGGAACATGGGGTGGATGCACGACATGTTGACATTTTTTCAGCACGACCCGATTTACCGGCGGTTCCATCAGAACCAAATCACCTTCGGCCTTCTCTACGCCTTCAGTGAGAATTTCATCCTTGCCCTCTCTCATGACGAAGTGGTCCACGGCAAGCGCACGTTGCTCGACAAAATGCCCGGCGATGCCTGGCAGCGTTTTGCGAATCTTCGGCTGCTCTATGGATATATGTATACCCATCCCGGCAAGAAAATGCTGTTTATGGGCGGAGAGTTCGGCCAGTGGCACGAATGGAATCATGATACGAGTTTGGATTGGCATCTCTGTAACTATGATCCGCATCGCGGGCTGCAACGTTTGATTCGCGACTTGAACCGGATCTATCGCGAAGAACCGGCGCTGCACGAAGTCGACTTTGACTGGAACGGATTTCAGTGGATCGACTTCAGCGACGCCGACAATTCCGTCATCGCCTACCTCCGAAAGGCAAAAAGCACGGAAGCGGCCATCGTTTGCCTATGCAACTTCACACCGGTCCCTCGTCACGGCTATCGCATCGGAGTTCCTGAACCCGGTTGGTATCGGGAACTGCTCAACACAAACGGCGTCGCCTATGGCGGCAGCAATATCGGAAACGACGGCGGTGTGCAGGCGGCCGCAACCCCGAGTCATGGTTTTCCGTACTCATTGACCGTCACACTCCCCCCTCTGTCCATCCTGTTGTTGAAGCGACAGTCATAGCAAATCACTGCCGGGACTCGGCATCATCCGATTCCAGAACCTAACAACGTCCGCTACCAGGGATGTGAAATGTCTCTTGAAGGGATGCGGCTGGAAATTACCAATGCCGGAATGGACCGGAATCCAAATGCACGTAACTAGAACGCTTATAATAGCCGACTCCGCCGTACTGCAATTCGAGCGCTGCTTGGCGAAGCTGCTTCGGACGGACTCCAGGGATCAGAAGATCGATCGCCTGCCCCTGCATATGCAGACTGTTTCGAGCGGCACGCCGGCCGGTTCGAACCAACATGGCGTTGTACTCGGGAGACCGAAAGCCTGAAATGACATGGATCTCTCGCTGACCGCCGAGTTTCTTCTGCACCAAATTCACGTGCTCGAGCACGCGCACATCCATGGCCGCGACTTCGCCGGTGTAATGACAGCGCAGGATATGATTCACATCGTCAAGCGCCGCAAGATCATAGGCGCCCGCTTCGTCACGGTAGGTCACATCCAACCTCTCATTTGTCCATGCGTTGACCAAGGTGAGCTTTCCCTCAGGCAGTTCCCGAGCCTGCGCAGGCTGGGGACCAACCAGCCGCCCACTCAGCAAGAGAGTTCCTACCAGAGATACATGAAGAAATGCTCGGCGGGTCCATGCCCATGTCGACTGATCGGCACTATTCACTGAGACCTCCCTACTGGACAGCACAGGTCGAAATCAATGTGCAAGAAAATACATTGTGATGAAAGACTGAGGCTTCACGCTTGTAACAAAAATCAGAAAGTCGGTCAACCAAAAATTCTTTCTTTTTCTTGGGTTACATCTTATTCGGTTTACCGTCAGATGAAACATCATTCGATTGTCGATCAGTGAAACCGATATCAACCTACAGGGCAGCGGCCATGATTCATGAGGCTGATTGGCCCCATCGCATTTACCCCCTTTGCACGTATCTCAAATATCCTTTTATTTCTAGACAGCGTCAGGAATCCCCAGGTAAGATCCAGCGAAAGTCCTTAGAGTATCTTATGGCAAATATCCTGGTCATCGACGACGAACCATCCATCCGGGGGCTGCTCAAAGAAGTCCTGGTGAAGGCGGGTCATCGTGTATTTGAGGCAGAAGATGGCCAAAAAGGGCTCACCCTCTATCAGCAAGAAGCCGTCGATCTCGTGATCATGGACTTATTGATGCCGGAGACGGACGGCCTTGAAGCAACTCTTCAGCTCACTCGAGAGTATCTCGACGCCAAAGTGATTGCCATCACGGGGGCGCAAGGTGATCACAACTTCTTGGATGTCGCGAAACTCTTCGGCGCCCGCCGCACCTTCGAAAAACCGTTCGACATCAACAAACTGGTTGAAGCGGTGAACGAAGAACTCGCCGTCGGTTGAATCGGGTTCACGCGGACACACTCGACTCCGAGCTATCGTTGACCTGTCAGTTCCTTCCGTGCAAGACCGCGCATCATGGCTGGATCGCCGTATCCTACCTCACTCAGCGCATCCAGCAAGTGCAGTCCCTTCGACGCGACCAATTCCTTTGCCCTCGCATAGTTCCTCGCGCTAAACCGCGCGACAGCCGGCTGACCGTTCACAATCTGACAGGCCAGCACCTCACCGTTCACTTCGAGCGTACCGCCTTGTTCGATCAACGTCTTCGCCTGAGCCAGCATGATGCCGTGAAGCGCGGCAAACTCCTGTATGCCCCCGGTCTCGACCAGCCGTCCGTCCGGCATGATACAAAGCCGCTTGAAATGCGGTGACCAGTCCTTCCGGAAATCGATATATTTGATGCCGCCGCCTTTGGCGACAGCGCGATCCAATGTCCGGTAATCCAGCCCCAAATTCTTCTGCTCCAGCTTGGCTTTCAGCTCGCCCGGCAACGTCTTCCGAAAGACCTCTAGCGCCGCATCAAGCAGCGGAACCACACCGGTTCGAACCGATCGCTCTGCCTCGGCGAATTGCATAAGGTCTAACGTCCACGTTTGCTTCGGCGCTTGCCCGGAAGGATCAATCCAGCAGGCAAACAACCCGCGTGTGAGAATGCCGCCCTCCCCCGGGTACACGTAGACTCCGCCTTCTGTCAGCAAGGTCGTCATCGTCTCAAGCGGCACGTCATAGCTTTCCGCGAGGATCTTCGCATGAACCGATATATTCTCCGCCTCGGTCATAGCACAGACGGTCACATTCCCCGGTGCGTCGAACTCGGAATAGTCTTCGACGATGTTATAGAGCACCGCGCGTTTCGGCTTTTCGGCTTTCTTTTTGATCTTGAACATTTCTCGGATCGTCCCTCGTATCTCGTCGCTCCTATTTCGTATCTTGCGAAATACGCCTCACTCGATACGCTTCACGTGTCCATACGGCGGCAAGCTCTGTAACCGTCGGTCTTCTACTGGTCCACCAATCGTGAAGTGGTAGAGCGACTGCAGCGCCAAATTTTGAATGCCGACCACTTCGTGGACCGGGTCATCGAAGAAACAGCCGATTCCCGTGGCCCGAACTCCCGCGGCTTCGGCCTCCAAATACAGCACCTGTCCAAGCAATCCCGACTCCCAAAACATCCGCGGATACCACCAGGCGCCTCGCGCCCGCAATGATCCCTCGAGCTCGGCCAGCATTCCAAAGGAAAACGCGCTGTCGCCGGCGATGTCCTGATGACAACTCACTTGCGCGGCCAGCTTTTTCGCATCGCCTTCCAGCAACCAATAGAGCGGCAAGTCCGCGGGACATTTCGGTGCGACGGTCCAGATCAGTTCGGGATTCATCGTTTGCTGAATGAACGACAGTTTCTTGGTATCGCGCACGAGGAAATAGAGTCCTGGTGGAAGTCCATCGACACGATGGATGAATATCACGAGGTGAATGGCAGGGTCATGAGGCCAGGCATCCCACGGCATCGGCCGCTCCAGCTGCGGACGTTCAGCCCGCGGCATGACCCGCTGCATCATGTGAAGGAAGGTTGCGGCGGAAATCGACGTTTTCCCGTCAAAGGCCACGGCGCTTCGTCGCTGACGAATGATCTGCCCCGCCGTGATACCCACATCGTTCTTGGGGTGTGAAGCATGAATCGTGTCGATTGGTGGGATGAGGGTCACCGGGAGAGTAATGATCGGTTTCTCACTCTGCCTTTTCCACGAAGCCTCGGCCGCCTCATCGATAATGTCCCAATGGACGCCGTGCTCCCGGCTCAACGTATTGGCTTTCCCATGCCAAGTTGCACCCGCTAGGTCCTTCACAATTGCCACATCAAGAAACAACGGCATCTCCAAATGCTCGCGCTTCACGAACGACGCTTCACGCTTCACGTTTTCAGGTGGCCAGACCACCGCCAGACAATCGGGATGTTCTGCTTCAGCCTTCTCAAAATCCTCCTGGCGATCTGTCCCGAGCAGCATGGCTACGGTGGCTTGATCCAGACCGTCCAACAGCACCATGTTCCAGCCAAGAGTCGCCGCCGCAATCCGGGCCGTGCCGATCGCATGGCCTACATCATGATTGCAGTAGCGAAACGCCCGCTCGCCATATTTCCATGCCTCTCGCCAGTGAACCGAGGTCAATCCAAACAGAAAGGCGCTTTTAGGGAAAGACGCCAGCAGACGTTCCACGATGTCAGCCCGCCATTCCGCTCTAAACTCCAGCCCGTGTTCTTTCGGGGCATAGTGATAGAGGCCTGACGTCAGATCGAGTCCATCGATTTGCGGTAAGACCACATAGCCTTCCGTCGGATGCAGGTTGCCGGAAGATGGATTACTCCGCAGCGCCCATTTTGACTCTCCCGCTATCTTCCAAGCGGACAAAGCAAGCGCAAACTCGAAGAACCGCGAAAGAGTTCGCACATTCACAGGCTGACAGGGAACGGCTCCCTGCGCATACATTGCTTCATACGCGGGCGACAGCGGTTCTTCGTCAAGCTTGAGTAATGGAAGGGGGATTAACGGGGCTCCTTCAAACCGCCGGAACGGATCCGGCTGGTTCGCCCAATCCAAGTGCCCCAATGACCGTGCGTACCGGTTGAAATGGTGTTTGGTCTGCACGTGATACCGAATGACCTCATTGAGGAAATCAGCTTGTGCAGCTTGGGGAGACGGTGTGGTGTTCATTGATGACTGCCCCGGCTAAAGAGGTATAGCAGAGGATATACGCTGTTTATAAACTTGCACGGTCTAGGCTATTATCATGATACATGCCGTCGCACAGTGTCAAAATAGCATGCTTTCCCAAAGCGAGATATCGTTTAATCGTCAAACGATAGTTCGCGTGTTGAGTGCGATAACCTTTTCCCTCCTTGCTGCCAGTATTGCAGGGCAGCTGGCAAAGCATGAGCTCGGATACGATGATGCATATGGAATCATTCGCCTGTTCAACGTAGACACCGAAGGCAACGTCCCCACTTTCTTTTCATCATTTCTTCTGCTCTTGGCATCCTTGCTTCTTGCCGTCATCAGTGCACTCAAGAGAAGATCCAGCGATTCCCGGTGGCGCCAATGGGCAGTTCTCTCGTACGTTCTGTTGTACATGGCGGTTGATGAGGCCTCCGGCATCCATGAATTGCTGCACAGACCTGCTGATTGGTTGCTCGGCGAGCGCCTCAGCAGGATGCTCTACTTTTCGTGGATCATTTTTGGCATTGCCTTTGTCATAGGTTTTGCCCTTTCCTATCTGAATTTCTTCTTCAGTCTCCCCTCGAAAACACGAAAGCAATTCCTTGCTGCTGCGGCAACTTTTCTTAGCGGCGGGATGGGGATGGAACTTGTCGGCGGCTTCTACGGCGGATCACACGGTTTGCAGAATTTTCAGTACTCCATGCTCTCGACAATGGAGGAGGGCCTCGAAATGGCGGGTGTTATCGTTCTCATCAGCGCCCTGCTGAATTATCTGATTGACCACTATGACGTACGGTTACGTCTCGATCATTTGAGCGAGAGTTCGTAGTTCATCGCCTCGATGAGTTGATCTTCACTCCGTATCAGTGACAGAAATCCTGTTGACATCATTGACCTCCTTTTCTATCTCAGCTTATGCTGCAGAAACAGATTCGAGGAAGTTTATGCAATTTGACCCTGCCCTTGCGGCCCAAGATGCCTTTTGTGAAGCGGAAGCCGAGCTCGGTACGGACTGGGATGCGGCTGTTGAGCTGGAAGACACTTTCTCCTCCAATGCGGGCATGACCGCGCGCGACGCCTATGAGGGCCTGTTGGCGCTTGCGCGGCAGTATCCCAACGCTTATTCATTCCACGCTTTCTGCATTTATATTACGTGGCAGCAGGTGACCGAAGAAACCATCGCGCATCACTTCGAGACGGGCTTAAAGCTGTGTGAAGCGTATCTCGCATCTCGTGAAGCGCGAACAGAACGAGATGTTGAACAGATCGAAGAGCTGTACGGTTCGTTCAAGGCTGGATTGGGACTGGTGGAAGAGGACGAGATTCAGGCCGAGTATCGGCGAGACACGCCGAAGGGAGGAGACTAAGGGGAAACGTACCGGGTACGATGTCCTACGTGCTGAGTCGGTTCTCGGAAGGGGAATGTGTATCGCGGATTATGGAGGGCTCAGGATCGGATTCGTCGAAGCCGCAATGGGGGCACGGCATACACACCGGTCCATCGCAACAGTGATAAATATATTCCCGACCACATCGCTTGCAGTTCGTTTGCGCCATGGTTGTGTGCCGCACCGTAGCAAACTTTCCTCACCCTCTCAAGAGGCCTGATATGTCGGACAACCATAAACATCGGGCGCGAATCTTTCTTCATCGCGGCGATCTGGTTCAGGCTCGCGCTGCCTGGGAAGCGGCAGTGGCCGATGATCGAACCGCCGGCGATCAGCAAGCGCTCTCGGATTCACTTGGCAACCTCGGCAATACCTGCGCATTGATGAACGATTTTCCACGCGCAGAACAGTGCTATCGGGATGTCCTCCACATTCAACGAATTGAGCGCAACCTTACGGCCGTTGCTCATACCCTGGTCAACCTGGGTAACCTCCAGATCGCTTCCGATCATCCGGAAAAAGCCCGGCCCTACTATTTGGAGGCCATGGATCTCTTGCGCCAGCTACAGGACAGCCGCGGACTCGGTATCCTCTACAACAACCTGGCGCTACAGGAGGCCCGTGACGGCCAGTGGGATCAGGCCGTTGCTTCGTTTAAACAAGCCCTCGACCATCATCGGACAGTCGGCAATGAAGAAGGACTCGCGGTGACTTATAGCCAACTTGGGAAATGCTACCTCGACCAGGAAGACCTGCTCAGGGCAGAACGCTGCTTGAACAATGCCTCAGAGCATTACATCAAACTCGGCAACGAACCGGCCGAAGCCGCCGTCCTCCGCCTGCTCGCAGCGGTGTATGAGACCCGACGCGATTCCCTTTCCGCCGTACGCTGTCTTGAGCGTGTCGTGTCCCTTGACGAACGATACACCCTTCCTGAACTCCACACTGATTCCGCACATCTCTCCAAACTGCGCCATTCTGAATAAACCGACTCTGCGCGGGCTCTCCATTTCTTCCTGACCATTTTCTGTTCGCCGTCCAGCATTCTTTCATTTTCGAACGGGGCACGAAGCGTCCGACTTTCTGGACAGAATTCAAACCTCTGCTACCTTTAAAGCGTCACACCTAGTCGCCCATTGATCAAGTTTCACCTCACATGAGCCGACAGAGGATTGACTGACACAAGGATGTCTATGCTCACTCGCACGATCATCGCCTTGGCGCTCGGCATCATCATGGCGGCGCCTTCTGTACAGGCCGGCGACGTTTCGCCGACGATCACGGTCGGCACGCAAGAAGTCGGGCTCACCGCCGGGTATATGTTCTCTCACCGACTGACTCACCTTCACACCACCAAACAACATGGACCTGCGTTGATGCCCACGTGGATGATGACGATCACCGATCCCATCGGCGACGGCTGGTACCGGGGGCAGGTCTCGCTCGGTGCAGAGATGGTCTACCTTGAGTTCCGAGAACCTCTGTTAACACACGGGGTCGGATTCACGCCGAGAATCAAGTACACGTTCGTCGCCTTGGGCCGTGTCCGGCCGTATGCAGAATTCGCCGGCGGGCCGTTCTGGACGGATCTCGGCGGTCGCATTCACGAACAAGCCAATCAATTCAACTTCGTGCTCACAGGTGGAGTGGGCGTGTCATGGTTTCTCACGTCGCAAATCGCCTTCAATGCCGGCTACCGCTTCCACCATATTTCCAACGCTGGGACGGCATTCCCCAATCTTGGACTGAACGCGAGCCTGCCCTTCGGGGGGTTTTCATTCTATTTCTAAGGAGACAGCGATCATGACAACGGATGCCTTTCGCTGGTCGGTCTTCGGTCTCGCCGGATTCGTGATGTGCGCCGCGACCGGATGCACCCGATGGATCGATGTAAAACCTACGGCAGCAGATCCACAGGCAGCCCTCACCCACTCGCTGCCCACCCAAGAACGAGTTCCGCTCGTGATGGATTCCTTTCACCTTTCGAGAAACGACTCGCCGCAATACTCTTCCGCCGACGTCGAACGGCGGATCTTGAACAGCGTTCAGGAAACCCGTCTGTTTTCGACCTTGATTCCCATGGGCGGAACATCCGATTCGCTCGGTGAAAAAATCGTGTCGGCCCGTATTACGGTGGACGAGACCATCGATCCCCATTCCGGCCTGTCCGCGCTGAAAGGTATCCTCATCGGAGGTTCCATGTTTCTCCTCTCACCCTTCTTCGATTTGGAATATGATTATGCCGTCAAGGTCGGCCTCGAGCTCGAGCGTTGGGACGGCCAATTGAAGCGCTATGAAGCCCGCTCATCGGGCACGGTCCATTACAAACTGTTCGGCGCCACGCCGGTCATGATCGACGAACTGAAGGGGCATGTGACGGACGCGTGCCTCGCCAACCTGACGGGACAACTCGTTCACGACACCAATCTCTACTTGGCCAGCAGCGCTACGTCGCCGGCCCCCGGCATCCGCACGGTGACCGTCAAAGCCCGAAAACCGACAACCGTGACCCCAACTCGTTCCATCGTCCCGGTCACCGCAGTACCGGCCCCGTGAGCAAGGCTCATCGGGTCTAAGTCAAACCTCCATCTGGCCCATCCGGCTCCTTCAATGCTATAGTGCCTCTCCTCTACCAACGGAGAGACGCTTCATGGACATTGACGCTTTTCGCCTCATGGTCGCCAAGAATCCCAAAGGATTTCTCGGTCGTTACGGACTGGGGAACAAGATCCTCCAGGAAGGCGGCAGTGTCGAGGAAGCTGTGGAGCATCTTACGGTTGCCACGCAACTGGACCCGACCCATGTCGCCTCCCATCTGGCGCTGGGCCGTGCATTGATCGGATTGGGCAGGAACGCTGATGCCAAGCCGATCCTCGCCGCCGGCATCGAGGCCGCCCTCTCGGGACGATCCAACGGCGGCAAGGATCTGGTGCCGGAAATGCAACATTTGCTGCAGACCCTTGCATGAACCCGCTTACGCGACACAGGAGTCACTCATGAACCTCGACGATGCCAGAAAGCGAATTGAATCGGCCGTGACCCAATACGGACAACATGCCGCTCCGGCGATCGACCTCGTCATGGCCGAGGTTCGCTCCGATATGGGAGCCGGCGCATTCAACGACTTGATCGAAGAGTTCGATCTTGAGTTGCTGTACAACATCGCCCCGATGGAATCAGACCACTCCAGTAGTTGAGTAGCTATTCCCTGTAGCGTTTGTCACCCGGGGTTGTCACGCATTCCTGCCTATGCCGCTAATCTGGGCCGCTATTTCAGGTCATGGGTTCGGCCACGCCGCCCAAGTTGTGCCGGTCCTCAATGCATTGGGCCGTCTCGTTCCCAATCTCCGAGTGTTCCTCCGCACCACCGTCCCCTCGTTGTTTTTCAAGGATCGACTCACGATTCCATGGGAGACCAGTGCCGTCCAGCAGGATATCGGCTGCATTCAAAACGGCCCCATGACGATCGACGTCGAAGCAACCTGGCGTGAACATCACCGATTCCACAGTACCTGGAACGAGCGCCTTCAGGCTGAGGTCGCCGCCATGCAGGCTGCCGATCCGGATATTGTCCTGGCCGACACTCCATACCTGGCACTGGCAGCGGCAAAAGCGGCGGCCATTCCTTCCATCGCGCTCGTCAGCTTTACCTGGGATCTGATCCTGTCCGAGTATCAGGCCCCCCCATCGATCGATGGCCGGGCACTCATCCAGTCGATTCAACAGGCCTATGTCCACGCCGATCTTGCGCTCCGACTTGCCCCTTCGCCTAAAATGGAGTTGTTCCGGCGAACGATCGATATCCAGCCGATCATCGAACCGGCTGCGGCTGATCGTGAACAACTCGCCAAGCTTCTGGCACTGGTCCCAGGGGAGCGTACCGTGCTCATCGGATTCGGGGGCATTCCGCTCAGTTCGCTCCCTTTTCGGACATTGGAGCCACTGACAGGCTACCGATTCCTCTTCGACGGACCGGTGCCATCGGAAAGCATGCGATTCCTGTCGATCAAAACCCTCCCGCTTTCGTTCAAAACGCTGATGGCCTCGGTTGATATCATCCTGACCAAACCGGGCTACGGAACCTTAGTGGAAGCTGTAGCATTGCAAACTCCACTGGTCTACGTGCGGCGGTACAACTTTGCCGACGAACAGCCACTGGTCGACTATCTGCACCGATATGGGAAGGGTGTAGAACTCTCAGTGAGCGATTTTCTGCAGGGCCGGTGGCTTCCGGCGCTCCAAAAGGTCCTTGGTCTCCCAGTCCCCGTCACACCTCCGCCTTCGACCGGGGCGAATGAAGCCGCAGCTATCCTCGCCTCATACCTTTCGAGAACGGGACCATAACCCGTGCGCCTGCGCGTCACCGCCATCATATTGCTGACTCGCTTCGTTGAACGAACAGGCTCTCTACTCTCTCAGATCCAGTTTTTCCTCTATGGAGTGCTTCCCGTCCTCCTTCCTCCCGACGAGCTCATTGCGCTGACTCGCACCTATTACCGCAGGAGTTATGAAGGGCTTGAACAAAACTTTCACGCGGACCGATACAAATGGACTCTCGACAACTGGGAAGAAACCGTGGCCGCGAAACATATGGCTTCAAACGGGACCGTCGTCGTATTGGGAGCCGGCCTGGGTCGTGAATCCATCGCCTTAGCCGAGAGGGGCCATCGGGTGATCGGACTGGACAATAATTATGACGGGTTGCATATTGCTGCCGCGCGCGCATCCGAAATACGTCTTCCCGTTGTTTTTCTCCAGGGAGACTTTCGGCGACTCCCGATCGGCAAAGGACAGGCAGACTATCTGCTTCTATCCAGCGTCATGTACAGCGCCATCCCGGCCAGGCGGCAACGCCAGGAATGCATTCGTGTATTCCGCTCTGCGTTGAGACAGGAGGGGAAAATCGTATTGAGCTTCCTGCTGTCCCACGAATGGCAGACGAAGTCGCACCGCCTGATCGAAGCCGTCAACCGATGGCTGCTGAAACTGCCCGGATCGAATCAGGATTATCAGCTGGGCGATTTCTGCTCGCATAGTCACTTCATGCACGCGTTTCTGGACGAGACAGAACTCCGGTCCGAGCTTGCCGAAGCCGGTGCAACGATACTTGAACTCAACTGGAAGGAAGGATTCGCCGTGATCGCCTAACGACTACGGGAGGCGGACGGCGAAATATCCCTGGCGAGGGCACATGGGATTTGCTATTCTCCGGGCCTATGAACCCCGCCGCCATCTACACACACAATTCCGACTATGTGCAGCGAGATGTTGCCGGCGAATGCATTCTCGTTCCCATACGCAGGAACCTCACCGAATCGAACAGCATCTACGTCCTGAACGAAACGGGAGCCGCCCTTTGGAGGCGGATCGACGGAACCCGATCCCTTCAAACGATCGCCGACGAGTTTGTTGAGGAATATGACGTCACCGCGGAACAGCTGCATCAGGATTTGCAGACTTTGCTGACCGACCTGCTTTCGATTCATGCCATTCACGAGGTGACTGTCACCGATGGTCCCACTGGATAAGATTCGGTCCTTGCCCGAACGATTCCCGCTTTCCTGCCAATGGGAGATTACCTGTCGCTGCAACCTCCGTTGCACCATGTGCTATACGGATTGCCTCAATCATCCGGAGTTTATCCGCCGAGAGCTCTCGACAGCCGAGATGTTGCGCATTCTGGACGAAATGGCCGAAGCCGGCACATTGGAATTGTGTCTGACCGGCGGCGAACCCCTCAGCAGACCTGATTTCTTCTTGATCTACGAACAGGCCGTTCGGCGTGGATTCCTAGTCACGGTCTTTACAAACGGGACACTGATCACGGACTCTGAAGCCGATCAATTTGCAGCCCTGCCGCCTCACCGTATTGAGGTCAGCCTTCATGGGTCTACTCCCCAGACCTTTGAACGGGTTACTCAACACCAAGGTTCGTATCACCGCTGCCTCAGGGCCATCCGCTTACTGCTCGACCGCCACATCCCGTTGACGCTCAAGACCACCGCACTGTCGCTGAACCAACATGAAATCCTATCGATCAAGCAGTATGCGGGTTCGCTAGGCTCCGTCCAATTCAAGCTCGGTCAGGATCTGCGGTCCGAACTGGACGGAGGGGCCGGTCCTTTCCAGTATGCACTGTCCGAAAAAGAGTTGCAGGAGCTGACCCGGAAGGATCCTCTGTTGTGGGAAGAAGCCTGCCGGCGATCCCAAGCCGACCTTCCCCCCTGCACAAGCGGAATGCAGAGATTTCACATCGATGCATATGGTGGCATGCAACTCTGCTCAGGCAATCGTCGCCAAAGCTACGACCTGCGGAACGGATCATTCAGAGAAGGTTTTTTTGAGGCCTTGCCGACGTTCGCTTGTGAACACAAGAAGCCGGAATTCTCGACATTGCTCCAACTGATGACGCACCGTGGGTAAGGCACGAGCCATACCGACGGTCCCGTATGGCACCTTCAGCCGGAAAGTCCACGACTGGTCTACACAACACCATCAGGTGGTGAAAGCCCAGCTCGAACTCACCTATCGTTGCAATCTTCGTTGCCGTCACTGCTATACCGATCCCTACAATGACCCTCAGTTTTTTTCGCGAGAACTGACTCTCGACGAACTCTACCGTCTCGTGGAAGATTTGCGAGACCTCGGCGTCATCTGGCTGAACCTCTCCGGTGGCGACATCTTTATGCATCCGCGGTTTTTTGAGATCTATGAGCACGCGCACAGGAAAGGATTCCTGCTCCAGCTTTACACCAACGGGACTCTGTTTACTCGTGCAATGATCCAGCGTTTGGAAGCCATGCCCCCCTTCACCATCGATGTCTCTTGTCATACGCTGAATGAGGCACGCTTCGACTGGTTTACGCAGGTCCCGGGCTCCTATCAAGCATTCATGCGCGGCGTCGCGTTGCTCCGGGAGAGCAATCTGCCCTTCACGCTCAAGACCAAGCTGATGAACTGGAACAAGGATGAGCTGCACAATCTTCAGACGTTCACGGAGTCACTCGGCCAGCCGTTCGGATACACCACCTCGCTTTCTCCGAGGCTTAATGGCGATTGCTCTTCGCTCGCTTACAGAATCTCGCCCGAAGACCTGCGAGCGATCGGTCGAAGCGAACTCGGCGCCGAAGATAGCCAGCCTTGTGATTGGGCTCCACTCGGCGGGCCAGATCACGACCGGCTTTTTCGTTGCGGCTGCGGCACCAATACCGTCCATATCAATGCCTGGGGCGAGCTCAGTACCTGCACGTTCCAGTACGAAACTCGCCTTTCGCTCAGACAGTTTTCCCTGCGAGAAGCCGTTGACCGAGTCTTTTCCGAAGTACGAGGACTGCGCTATCAGCGTGATACGCCGTGCAGGTCCTGTGCGGTACATCACTTTTGCGACAAGCAGCCGACACATGCCCGATGGGAAACTGGCAGCCCGGATGCGCCGATCCCTTATGCATGCGATATTGCCTATGCAAGAGCACAGACGGCCGGACACCATGCCTTGCTGCATCCGTTACGCAGTGGGCAGACAGAGCGCGGCAGTGGCGAACGGAGGCCGGCGTCGCCGCCCAGTTCAGTCAATACTTAGGACGCGGGAACGGGAATTCCAATCCGTGAGGCTCCTGCAAGAAAGGGATCGGTATGAGCAACAAGAAACCTTACGAACCTCCACAGCTATTCGAAGTGGCACTCGATCATGAACAGGCAATCTTGTCGTCATGCAGCATTCTAACCTCTTCGGTCAGCGCCGGAGGAACGAACGGCTGCCGACCACCGGCCGGCTGCATGAATTACCCAAATGCAAGCGCCACAGGATGCAAACGATCGACCATCCCGGTGGTCTATATGGGTCAGACCTGCCACGATTCCGGTGTCCGAGCCTCATAGCCGGCGATGGATATTTCGATCTCTATCGGCGGTTTCATCATCAGGATGAGCGAGGCCGGGGACTATCCGACTTTGGCCTGGCCACTGCGCCCTTTCGAATCATTTGTCGCTCCGCCCGGCGCTCCTGCGGATATCCATGTCGACGTCTCGGTCGTCTCCCCCTTACCCGACTTTGACTCTCCACGACTTCGGTATGACGCCGGATCAGGACTCTGGAAATTGTTCGATACCGATGCCGGATTAGCCATCGAAAGCCTGCATACCTCCACACGTCAGCCACGAGTCCGTGCCGTGATCCTGGACGACTATCGGCGGATTCATGCGTGGATACTCCCGGAATATTTAGGAGGACAGGTCGGGTGGTGCCCAATGTACCTGTTCAATCCGGTCATCGAGGTGTGCTTTCTCGCACGCCTTGCGCGGGAAGGCGGAATCCTCCTCCATGCAGCCGGCCTGGTTTCTCAGCAGGAAGGGTTTATCTTTACCGGATCTTCAGGAACCGGTAAATCCACCATTGCCCGAATGTTTGCAGATCGCCAAGCCCACGTGCTCAGCGACGAACGCGTCGTCCTCCGATTTGAAAAAGGCAGCGTCAGCATCTACGGCTCCCCTTGGGTCGGCTCCGGTGAGTATGCGGCCAACTCATCGGCCCCTCTGACCGCTCTGTACGTCATCAGCCATGCGCAGGACCGCCACCGTATCGCCCGGATGCCTGCCTCAATCGCCGTCTCTCGGCTGCTGCAACAATCCTTTCTGCCTCACTGGGATCGCGATCGTATTGAGAGATCTCTAGACTTTCTGATTTCAGTCGTCTCATCAGTGCCATGTCGAAGCCTGGCCTTTCTTAAACAATCCGATCTGGTTGACCTCGTTCAACAGCAACCCCCTGTAAGCGCGACAGTACCGCTATGAAGCAGCTCAACGCAGACACGTTTCTCTCGACCGTCTCGCTTCAAGCACGCCACACGCGGCATCCCGACGGAGTGACGTTCGAGCTCACGTATGGCTGCAATCTCCGCTGTGTCCATTGTTTCAATCCGACCCACCGCGCGTTGCCTCGAGAACTCGTCACTTCGGAAGTCCTACGCCTCCTCGACGAACTGGCCGCGTTTGGCGTCCTAACCGTGACGTTCACCGGGGGGGAGCCGGTCGTTCGACCGGATATCCATACGATCCTGCTACATGCTCGCAGCAAGGGGCTGTTGATACGCCTGCTCACGAATGCCACACGAGTCAACGCCGCCTTGGTTTCTGTCCTGCAAGAATGCGGCGTTGAACAAGTTTGTGTCTCCATCTACGGCGCCACGGCAGCGACATACGAGCGAATGACCGGCATCTCGGGTTCCTACACCGCATTTCTTCACGGGCTGACGATGCTGGCCAAGGCGGATCTCCCGGTCGTCGTCCGCATGCCCGTGACTAGCCTCAATGATCACGAAGTGGAAGCATGTCGCCGCCTGGTGGAAAATCTTGGCCGAAAGTTTCAGTATTCCCTCGACATAACCTCCACGGTGACCGGCGGCCTGAGTCCATTGGAATACCGGTTACCACCCTCTAGGAAAATGGCCATCGATCAGCGGATGCTTGCAGGCTGGGGATCCGCGCCGCTGGAAGACGGCGCGTGCTGTACATCCCGGTTCATCGAATGCGCCTGCGGCCAGACGCGCTTTGCGATCACACCCTACGGGGAGATGAACCTGTGCACGGCGTTTCCCATTCCCCGGTACGATCTTAGAACCGGCACGGTGCAGGAAGGCTGGGAAACACTCAAACGCACCGTTGATGAAGCCCGCCCAACCGCGCGATATGAATGTCCGACCTGTGAAGTCCGTTCATACTGCCGTCAGGGACGCAGTGATGCGTGGCTCGAAACCGGCGATATGAGTACCTGTCTTCCGCACTTCAAAGAATGGGCTGAACTGGAGCACCGCACCCATGCCCTCCTCGACCCTCGACGACCTGGTTGATGCCTACGCTCGGGTGAGCAGCCAAAACCGGCTGATGCTGAATGCGTTCGCATTGATCGCACAGCAATTTCGACAGCAAGGGATCGCGTTTATCGCCCTAAAGGGCGCGGATGTCATCTCCCGGCTTTACGGAGTGCGAGGTTCGCGGCCTATTGCGGATGTAGATCTGTTGGTCCATGAATCGGATTTGCCGGCCATCGACCGCCTGCTCGGCAATCTCGGCTTCACGCAACAGATCGACGGCAATCCTTCGTACGCGTCTTCTGAACAAGGTCTTTCGCTGGATCTGATCACCTCCTTCTGGTACCTCGACGATCGAGAGCTGGGTGATCTATGGACACGAGCACGCGTACGAACATTCGGTCACACAACCATCTCCTGCCTCGATACCGCGGACCTGTTGATCTATTTGACAGCCTACGCCGTCATCCACCGGGGACACTTGTCTGCAGCCTTTGCTCAGGACATGAAACTGCTCATCGTGAAGGAATCGCCTAATTGGTCTGCGGTGATTGCACGAACCAAGCACGCCAGACTGGAGATGCCCCTCTTGCACGGCCTCTCCTATGTGCGAAAGCTCTTTTCCTCGATCGTAATTCCTGATAGCGTGCTCCTGGCACTATCCCCGGAGAATAGAAAGCAACAGAGGCTGGCTTGGTTGCTCCGAAAGCTGGTGACCACCGAGCCGCTTCCGGAAGTCGGCCATCTTCTTTTGTTCCTCACGCAGCCCGGCAGAAACAAATTGGGCTGGCTCATGCAACGCCTCTATCCTTCAACTGCATTTCTTTCCTACCGGTACGGTTCGGATGGACTACGCATGCCGTGGAAGGCAAGAGTGTTGCGCGTGTATCACTTGACTGAAGCCGGACTCCTCCTCAGTGGACGGGTGCTTCAGCGACTCACCGCAGCATCGGCGGAGCCCCGACTATGATCGTTCGACTTCTCAACCCATCTGCCGAATCGGCTCTCTTCTCGACCGACGGATTACCGGACACTACGCATGGACTGGTCCTTCAGAAAATCCTGACGCCTATCGTGAATTCCGAGAGCATGACTCCTACGCTCCGGAAAGGTGACGAGCTCAGATTGCAGGATGCCGATGATCTTCAGGTCGGCGACGTCGTCGTATACCGGCATGGCCGGTGGTTCGTCTGTCATCGCATTCACCAAATCCAAGGCCATAGGCTGTTTCTGCGGGGAGACGCGAATACCGGTCCCTTCGAGGAAATCGATCTCCGACAGGTCGTCGGTCGAGTAAAGACGCTGCTCCGTCATGGGACACGAATCGCAGTTCCTCATCATCTCCCCAAGATCTCGCGTACACAGAGAGATTCCACATGGGTTCGAACTGCGACGTGGAGCTTACATCTGGGAAGAGTCCACGCCTTACGATTCGTGAATTGGGTCGCGGATCGGCCGGTTATGCGGAACATTCTTCGACTTATTCTGAAAAGACTCATGACCATCGATATTCTGACGCGAGGGTCGTTGCATTCACTCCAAGGATATATCGCTCGACACCATGCCCATCTCGATCAGTCCGATGATCTTCAGCGGCATCTGTCGACGTTAGATGGTGACATCATGCTCATCATTCGTGTGGGTCCTATCTATTTCGGAACCTGTACGCTCGACCCTTGGGGTTTATACTTGAGGCCGCTTCTTCAAGATCTGACTACTGCAGTTGTATTCGAATCAATCAGTCCTTTCTTAGCACCTCATGCTTCGTCGCTCTCCGTACTGAATTCTATACCCAGCTGCGGAAAGCAATAACATTTCCCTTTTCCACCGAGCGAGGCAGTACGCATCCTTTGCGCGATTTCTTCGTGGAGTGCGTGGAGGGTGCTATAGTTGTGACCTGTTGCCGAATCAGTTTGAGCGCCACATATTTACTATGGACATCTCTTCTCCGCACGCGGCATCGACCATCGACCCAAAACTCATCACTCGTGTCGTCAAAGGCGAACAGCTTGCCTTCCATCAGCTTTACGATCAATCGAGTCCTATCCTATACAGCATGGCTCTACGAATTCTTAGCAGCCGTGAGGAGGCGGAGGAAGTACTTCAAGGGGTCTACCTTGACATCTGGAAAAAGGCGGTTCGCTACGATGTCGGCCGCGGGACACCGATTGCCTGGCTCATCATGTTAACCCGCGGTCGAGCCATCGACCGATTGCGGACACGTGGCCCTCGTGTTCGCCGTCAGAATGCTCCGATCGATGAGGCACAGACTGCACAGAGTGTGGAGCGGAATGCCGGACAGTTCGAGTCACCCGCCGACCAAGCGCTGCAGAATCTGATGCGAGAGGCATTCGCAACCTTGCCGCAGCCGCAACAGCAGGTGATCGAGTTGTCATATTATGAAGGATTATCTCCCCTGGAGATTGCGACGAGGCTCGATCAACAGGTCGATGCGGTCAAGACCCACATCGGGCGCGGCATGTTGAAACTGCGGGATTCGTTGCAACTGTATTGGCAACAAGATGAATCGGCATGACGCATGAAGCATTAGAAAAAGCCGTTCCTTTGTACGTGGTGGGAGCGCTGGAGCGAGCTGAGCGGCAGACTCTCGAAGCCCATCTTCTTTCTGGATGTGCCCCCTGCCACACGGCATTCAAGGAATATCAATCGGTTGCAGTCGCGTTACCGTTCGGTCTTGTCATTACGCCTCCTCCACGAGCCTTGAAGGGAAAGATCCTAGCAGCCCGTATGCCGGTCTCCGCCATAGAACCGACAGCCCAATCGCCTGCCAAACCGAGCCTCGAACCAGGCGAATGGATGAAGCACCTCTTCCCTCCCTCTTCCCCCTCTGCGATATCGTTCGACTGGGTGTTGGGAATGGTCTTTCTCGCCGTCTTGATCATTTTGGCAGCTCTGAGTTGGAATGCCTCCACGCAAGGGAATGGAGACACCGAGAAGCTGGCTGAGCTGCAGGCTCAAGCGGAGACTGCCGGCACGAAGCTGACAACCCTCCAGAAACAGCTCAGCGAGCGTGAAGAATCACTCACACAGACCCGAGAGGAGCTGCAACGCCGCATGGCGGAGCTGGCAGAGGTAAGAGATCAATTGATTCAGCGAGAAGCCGAAGTAGATGATCTGAAAGCGCAACTTGCTCAACGAGGCGGCCGATCGGTACGAGTGCCCTAGGACAAACCGGCAACTCGCCCATGACGCGCCTGCCATTCAGAGCGCAACACACCTGATCTTCCCTGTCTCCGGTTCCCATGCTAGCATGCGTCGCAACCTTAGGCTTAGCGGCATTGTCTTCGATGCAGCAAGACGATCTTGATTCCTCCTACATGGAACTGGCCCTTCAGCAGGCTAGACTTGCCCCGCTGATCGGAGAAGTGCCAATCGGCGCCGTCCTCGTCTACAAAGACGGCGTGCTCGCCGTTGCCCACAACTACCGAGAGGTTTCGCAGGACCCCACGGCTCATGCGGAGATGCTCGTGATCCGAAAGGCCGCGGAGAAGTTGCGGAGCTGGCGGCTCATTGACACAACACTCTATGTGACGTTGGAGCCCTGCCCGATGTGTGCCGGAGCCATCGTACAATCCCGCATTGCACGCCTTGTATTTGGCGCCCGAGATCCCAAGGCGGGCGCGTGCGGATCGATTATTGACATCCCCGGCGAACACCGGTTCAACCATCAAGTCGACGTCGAGGGTGGCTTGCTCGAGGAGAAAAGCCAGGCACTCTTGCAGGAATTTTTTCAAAGTCTACGGTCCAGGGCACCGGGCAACAACACCGGTCATACACCTCGACAGAAGGACTGTTGACGGCTGTGTATACATTGTCTTGACTTTACTGCTGTAAGACCGTAAAAGAAACATATCGAAGGGGAAACTAGGGTTCCGGCTGCCTTTACTGGGAGCGTCTGGTCCGAGAGTTTCCGGTCTCGCATAACGAGGCTCCACGGAGGGATAAAAGCCCGGGAGATCATGTACTGCGGTACATGGCCTTCTCGGATCTTAACCCGCTCGGCAAGGAGGCTTCGTTATGCATCTCCACTCCATAGTTCTTTCCGTACCGGATCACGCAGGCCTGCTGCCAAGCAGAGAGGTCTGTCATGTCGATTAAAGACAATCCGGATATGCTGTTTCCCGCTACCGCTCCGAGTGCTCCCGAGACACTCAACCGCAGCCTCAGCCTCTGGAACAGCCTCACCATCGGATTCGCAACCGTTTCGCCGGTTGCAGGATTGTACGCCATCATCGGCGTGCAGACGGTGGTGACCGGAGGTGGTTGGTTTTCAGCGCTGGCGCTCTGTCTAGTGATGCAGCTGCTGGTGGCGACCGTGTATGCGGAGCTGTCCTCTCAGATTCCGATCGCGGGTGGAGCGTACAAATGGGCGAGGCAGCTCGGAGGCTCCACGACGGGGACATATGCCGGAGCCATCTATGTCAGCTCCACAATCGCGATGCTCACCACCACCGCCTACACCGGCGGCGTCTGGCTGGCGATTTTTTTCGGATCAGGAGGTGGAACGGGAGTCAGCCTCGTGATATGGGGCGCGGTGTTCATGCTGGTTTGCACCATCCTCAACATGGTCCACGTCTCAATATTTAAGTTCCTTATTTCCTTGGGTGTCTATGCGGAAATCGTCGGCTCGTTCGGTGTCGCGCTGCTGCTGTTTCTCTTTTTCCGGCAACATGAATTCTCCGAACTGTTCGCGCATCTCGGGACGGGAACCGCCCCCAGCCAGACGGCTGCGTTTCTGGCGGCGCTCGCCATTTCCGGATGGGCGTTCATCGGCTTCGATGCCTGCTCAACCATTGCCGAAGAAACTCATGATCCCAAGCGGATGGTACCGCGCGCGATCTTCTTGTCCCTTTGTATGGTGGGAAGCGTGGTGCTCTTCAACTCTGCCGCGCTCACCCTCAGCTTCAACCGTGACACGTTGGTCCACACGAGCGCCGCGTCAGACCCCGTCACCCCCGTGATCGTCGACAACTTCGGAGCCTGGGCAGAAACCCCTTTCCTGACAATTGTCATGATCGCGTTTCTGGCTTGCGGGTCATCTATGGTGCAATACACATCCCGTATTGTGTTTTCCATGGCACGCGAGGGGAGTATGCCGGCCGTCCTGAGTCGGGTCACCGCTGCCGGAGCCCCGCATAACGCGGTGATGTTCACGGTTCTCCTCGCCACGCTCGGATTGCTCTTCGGACTCAACGACGAAGCGGTCGCCACGGTACTGGCGTTCGGCACGGGCGGGTTGTACGCGATGTTCGCAATGACCACGGGCGTTGGACTCTTCACCCGTCTTACAGGCCGTTGGGACCCCTCGTTAGGGCAGCTGAAGCTAGGCGCCTGGGGATTGCTCATCAATACGATCGCCTTCCTCTGGTCAGTATTCGAATTCATCAATATCGCCTGGCCCCGCCCCTATGCAACCTCGCCCGATGCGCCTTGGTGGCAACTCTGGGCCGTCCCGCTGGTCCTCGGCGGCATCTTGGGAGTGACGACGCTGTACGTGCTGACCAACAGTCTCCGCAAGAATTAATCAATCGCCTTACGTTATGGAGGAGTTACACATGAATTACGCTCATTCCTTGCTCTGGGAAGAAAACGTCCCCGGAGGTTGTCATTGGTCCGGCATTGTGCGCCGTGGCACGACCCTGCGGCTGGAAGATGTCGAAGGCAGAGCCAACGCCGCAGTGCTGCTGTTCAACCACGAAGAGAAATTGGAACGGTACAACATGGCGGATACGTTGAAGTGTCAACATACCTTCCGATTGACCCAAGGACATGCCTGCTATTCCGATATGGGGCGCATTTTCTGTTTCATTACCGCAGACACGACCGGTTGGCATGACACTACATGCGGATTGAGTGATGCCGAGCTGATAGAGAAGCAATACGGTGTCGCCCGATATCAGGAGCATCGGAATCAGATGTATCGGAGCGGGCTGGACGGGATGCTCATCGAGCTAGGCAAATGGGGTTTAGGGATGCGGGATGTCGTCTCTAACATTAATTTTTTCAGTAAGATCACGGCCAACGCATCCGGCGAATTGTCCTTTCAGGCCGACAACAAAAGACCCGGCGACTCCGTCGATCTGAGCTTCGAAATGGATACGCTGGTTGTGCTGTCCGCCGCCCCGCACCCGCTCGACCCATCCAAAGTCTACCGTCCAGGTGCAGTCCGCTTAGCCCTGTTCCCTACACCGGCTGGATCCACCGCAGAATGTATGGGTTTGGCTGAGAATATGCGAGGTCTCCAACACACTCAACGATTGTATGCCTGTAAGGGAGGTGTCGAATGAGCGTGCACAACCTGATCGAAAGCCGGCTTGATCCAGAGCATGCCGTCGTCGATGAGATCTGCCCCGCAGGCGAACCGTGGGTCAAGCTGGTAAAAAAAGGAGCGACGTTTCGCATTGTCGATCTGGAAGGAAACCAGGCGGTCGATACCCTGTTCTTCAACCCGGCTCATACACCGGAACGCTATAGCGCCACCGACACGATCAGCCGGCAAAGAAGCCTGTATTTGACTACTGGCACCAACCTCTATTCCAATTTCGGCAACGTCATGCTCACGATCGTCGCCGACACGTGCGGGCGTCATGATACGCTGGGCGGGGCCTGCGCGTCGGAAAGCAACAGAGTTCGCTATGCACTGGACAAGTATGCGATGCATAGCTGCCGAGATAGTTTTCTCCATTCCTTGGCGCACGATCCGCTTTGTGAACAACTCGGCCTAACCAAACGCGATCTCCCCAGCAATATCAACTTTTTTATGAACGTTCCGGTGACGGACGCCGGCGGGCTTGAATTTGTCGACGGGGTATCGGCGCCCGGCAAGTATGTCGAAATGCGCGCTGAAATGGACGTCGTCGTGATGATCTCGAATTGCCCGCAGCTCAACAACCCCTGTAATGCCTTCAATCCCACGCCGATTCGCTTGTTGGTATGGGAGCCGGCAGAAAAAGGGATTGCGCATGTTTGAGAAGGTACTGATTGCCAACCGCGGCACCATTGCTTGCCGTATCATCCGTACGCTGCGCCGTATCGGGGTGGAAAGCGTGGCTGTGTATACAGACGCCGATCTCTTGTCTCGGCACGTGGTAGAGGCTGATGAAGCCCATTGGATCGGCAGCGGAGTCGCAGCGGACAGTTATCTCCGCGCCGACAAGATTTTGGATGTTGCCAGACGAACCGGCGCACAGGCCATTCATCCCGGCTATGGCTTTCTCAGCGAGCAGGCACATTTCGCCGAGCAGTGCGCGGCCCAAGGCATTTCCTTCATCGGCCCCAGCCCGGAGCAGATGCGCGCCTTCGGTCTCAAACACACGGCGCGCGCCCTGGCTATGCAGAATCAAGTTCCGCTGCTTCCGGGGACCGGTCTGCTGGATAGCATCGACCACGCCGTATTCGAGGCGGCAAAGATCGGTTATCCCGTCATGCTGAAAAGCACAGCCGGCGGCGGCGGGATCGGCATGCGTCTGTGCCGGAACAAAGAGGAACTGAACGAGGCGTACGAGTCGGTGAAATACCTGGCACAGAACAACTTTAAGGATGCCGGCTTGTTTCTCGAAAAATACGTCGAAAATGCCCGCCACATTGAGGTTCAGATTTTCGGCGACGGGAAGGGCGGGGTGATCGCGCTGGGCGAACGTGACTGCTCAGTCCAACGGCGCAACCAGAAGGTCATAGAAGAGACCCCCGCTCCTAATCTGACTCCGTCCGTGCGTCAGGCCCTGCTGGATGCGGCCGCGCGCTTGGGGAAAGCGGTCAATTATCAGTCGGCCGGCACGGTGGAATACATTGTCGATGCCTCCAGTGGCGAGTTCTATTTCCTCGAGGTCAACACGCGTCTGCAGGTCGAGCACGGTGTGACCGAAGAAGTGACCGGCATTGATCTGGTGGAATGGATGGTACGGCAGGCTGCCGGGAATCTCCCACCGCTGCATTCACTCAACATCCAACCGCGAGGAGTCGCCATTCAAGCACGGGTGTACGCCGAGAGTCCGGCGAAAGATTTTCAACCGTCCTGCGGCACACTCACGGCCGCAGACTTTCCATCGGAAGCACGTGTCGAGACCTGGGTGGAGCGTGGTGTCGAAGTCTCTCCATACTATGACCCGATGCTGGCCAAGATTATTATCCGTGAGCCGGAGCGTGAACAAGCCATTGCAAGCCTGACGGCAGCCCTCCATAAGACCGCCCTGCACGGCATTGAAACGAATTTGAATTATCTCAAGCAAGTCCTACACGGTGCAGCGTTCCGTAGCGGTCGGTACACGACGGGTGTGCTCAAAGGATTTGGATACCACGCAGAGACCATCGAGGTGCTCACCCCTGGAATGCAGACGACGGTGCAGGACTATCCAGGACGTCTGGGGTATTGGCAAGTCGGCGTGCCGCCGTCAGGCCCGATGGATGATCTGGCATTCCGTCTGGCCAATCGCCTGGTCAACAACCGACAGGATGAGGCCGGACTCGAGATCACTGTTATCGGCCCGACCCTTCGTTTCAACTGCGACAGCGTCATTGCCGCAACCGGCGCATCGATCGAGATGCATCTGGACGGCAAACCATTGGCGCAATGGCAATCGCATGTGGTCAAGGCAGGGGCATTGCTGCAGTTCGGGCGAATCGGCAGCCATGGCTGCCGGGCCTATCTGGCCGTGCAAGGCGGCTTTCAAGTACCCGCCTACCTTGGCAGTAAGGCCACCTTCACCCTCGGCCAGTTCGGCGGACATGCCGGACGCGTTCTGCGCAGTGGCGACCTACTGCACATTGCGGCAATGCACGACCACATCCCCCACACTGTGCCGCAGGAATTGATTCCGAACTATACCGATAACTGGCAAATCCGCGTGCTGTACGGCCCACACGGAGCGCCGGAGTTTTTCTCTGATGACGATATCCGCATGTTTTTTGAGACCGAGTGGGCAATCCACCACAACTCCAGCCGTACCGGCGTACGCCTGATCGGCCCAAAGCCTGAATGGTCGCGCCACGACGGAGGCGAAGCAGGTCTGCACCCGTCCAATATCCACGACAATGCCTATGCCCTTGGCGCAGTGATTTTCACCGGCGATATGCCGGTGATATTGGGACCTGATGGTCCCAGTCTCGGCGGTTTTGTCTGCCCCGCCTCGATCGTCCGCGCCGATCTCTGGAAGATAGGTCAGCTCAAACCGGGTGATCGCGTACGCTTCTGCCGGATTTCAGCAGAACACGCATTGGCGCTTGAGCACGCACAGGACCTAATCATCCAAGACCTTCGACCTCCCACAATCGTGCCGGAGCCATCGAAAGCCGACCTGCTGGACCAGTCTATTTTGCATCACATTCCTGAAGGCCCTCGGCACATGCAGGTCGTGTATCGCCAGGCGGGCGACGAAAATCTGTTGATCGAGTATGGGCCGCCGATACTCGACCTCAATCTTCGCTTTCATGCGCACGCCCTGATGGAATGGCTCCAGCAAACAATCGACCGGGATCATCTGAAAGGAATCGTGGACCTGACGCCCGGTATCCGGTCCCTGCAGATTCATTTTCAGCCCCAAGTGTTGCCGCGTGCCAGGCTGCTCGACATCCTGGTGGATGCAGAGAAGAGCCTCCCCGCTATCGATGAAATGGAAGTGCCGACGCGCATCGTGCATCTTCCGCTTTCATGGGACGATGCGGCGACACAGGTCGCCATCGATAAATATATGCAGTCCGTGCGCAACGATGCGCCGTGGTGTCCAAGTAATATCGAGTTTATCCGTCGCATCAATGGTCTCGGTAGCATTGAGGAGGTGCATCGAATCGTATTTGAGGCGAGCTATCTGGTATTGGGATTGGGGGACGTGTATCTGGGTGCGCCGGTCGCGACTCCGCTGGATCCCCGCCACCGCCTTGTGACCACGAAATATAACCCGGCACGCACCTGGACTCCGGAGAACGCGGTGGGAATAGGTGGCGCGTACCTGTGCATCTACGGCATGGAAGGCCCCGGCGGATATCAGTTCGTCGGACGCACCGTACAAATGTGGAATCGCTATCGTCAAACCGGCGACTTCAAGCAGGGCAACCCTTGGCTGCTGCGCTTTTTCGATCAGATTCGCTTCTATCCCGTGAGCGGGAGCGAACTGCTGGAACTGCGCAAGGATTTCACAGCTGGACGACTTAAGTTGAAGGTAGAAGAAACGACCTTCAGCCTGAAACAGTACAATACGTTCCTGCAACAGAATGCCGCCTCGATCAGCGCGTTCAAAACCAAGCAGCAAGCTGCATTTGAAGCCGAGCGCGAGCGCTGGAGGAGCAGTGGTCAGGCGGAGTACATCAGTGACACCGAATCCGGCCCGGCAGAACCATCAGCTGAGATAGATCTTCCCGAAGGGGCCCACGCCATCACTGCGCACGTAACGGGTACTGTGTGGAAATTGCTCGTGGCGAGCGGACAGCGCGTCACTGCGGGAAGCCCGGTAGTTATTCTTGAATCGATGAAAATGGAGCTCACGGTCCAATCTCCGGTGAATGGGACTGTGCAACAGCTATATTGCCAGGAGCGAGAGCATGTTTCCGCCGGAAAGCTGTTACTCGTGATTCAGGAAGAGTGAGCTGCCGATACCGGCTCGCATTCCAGGAAAGCGAGCCGGTATGCGCATCACAACCGCATTAGGCAGAAGCGACTGGAGAAGACTGTAGAATAATCCGGTCGATTTCCGGCCCATCCAGCGACTCTTTTTCCAAGAGTGCTGCCGCCAGCGCCTTCAAGCTCACCATCTGTTCGGTGAGGACTTGCTTGGCCCGCTCGTAGCTTTCTGTGACAAGACGCTTGATCTCCAGATCGATTTCCAGCGCCATTTCACTGCTGACATCACGCCTGCCCCCAAAGGAGCGTCCCAGAAACATCGATTCCTCTTTCTGCCCGAACGTCAGCGGCCCCAGCTTTTCGCTCATGCCCCATTCGCAGACCATCTTGCGCGCGAGCTCGGTTGCACGCTCCAGATCGTTGCCGGCTCCGGTTGTGACGTGCTTGAATACCAGTTCTTCCGCGACTCGACCACCCATGAGAATCGCCAGCCTATTGTGCAAAAACTCTTTTGAGTAATTGTGGCGATCGTCGGTTGGCAACTGCATGGTCACACCTAGTGCGCGGCCTCTTGGAATGATGGACACTTTGTGAACTGGATCGGTGCCCGGCAGAAGTTTGGCCATCAAAGCATGGCCCGCCTCGTGATAGGCGGTGACTCGTTTTTCCTCGTCCGTAAGTATCATGCTCTTACGCTCTGCGCCCATCATGATCTTGTCTTTCGCCATTTCGAAGTCTGCGGCCCCGACTTCGTTCTTGTTCTGACGAGCAGCCCAAAGCGCAGCCTCGTTGACCAAGTTTTCCAAGTCGGCGCCTGAGAAACCGGGAGTTCCTCGAGCGATCTTCTCCAGTTCTACATCAGCTGCAACCGGCACTTTCTTCGTATGCACGTTCAGGATCTGCGCACGGCCTCGGAGGTCAGGTTGATTCACCACTACTTGCCTGTCGAACCGACCCGTCCTCAGTAAGGCCGGGTCGAGCACATCCGGCCGATTGGTGGCTGCGACCAGGATGACACCCTCCGTCGTATCAAATCCGTCCATTTCGACCAGCAACTGATTGAGCGTCTGCTCACGTTCATCGTTTCCGCCGCCAAGCCCTGCCCCCCGTGACCGCCCGACGGCGTCGATCTCGTCGATAAAAATGATACAGGGGGCATGCTTTTTCGCTTGTTCGAACATGTCCCGAACGCGAGAGGCCCCGACCCCCACGAACATTTCCACAAAATCCGAACCGCTGATGCTGAAGAAGGGGACTCCCGCCTCACCGGCAATCGCTTTAGCCAACAATGTTTTCCCGGTTCCCGGCGGGCCTACGACCAACACACCCTTAGGAATGCGTCCGCCGAGTTTCTGGAATCTTCGAGGATCTTTCAGAAATTCAACCGTTTCCTGTACTTCTTCTTTCGCTTCATCAATTCCCGCCACATCGGAAAACGTCACCTTTTTCCGCGCATCCGTCTGCATGCGGGCTTTGCTTTTCCCGAGGGACAGAGCTTCCTTCCCAACCTGCATCCGGCGCATGAAGAACAACAACAGGCCCAGAAAGAGCACGAACGGTCCCCAGGTCATCAGAAATTGGACGTACCACGGGCTTTCATCGAGTGGTTTGACCTCGATCTGAACGTGCTTCTCTCGCAGCACCTGGACGAGATCGGGATAGTCCGCCGCGTAGGTTCGGAGCCGGGAACTATCTTTTAATACGCCGCTGATATGATGTCCCTTGATGATGACCTTCTCGATGTCGCCCTGGTCGAGCTTCGCCATGAAATCGCTAAAAATAATCTCTTCCTCTGACACGCGCGTCGGCATGTTCCATAGGTTGAGAAGAAATACCATGGACAGGCCTACCACCATCCAAAACAGTACAGTTTGTGCTTTGCTTTTCACGAGTAGCCTCTCACAATAGATCTGTCTGAGCAGATAGCCTAGCTCTGTGAAGCTCTTATCACCGTTTAAAGGCGTGTTTGGCGTTCATGCTTTCCCTCCGACTTTGGCCTTGTCCTGGTTCGCCAACGTGGCGTACGCGAACACATCGTACACTTTGGTCGTCCGCTGCCGGTCATCCGTCAGGTAGAAGTAGGATGTGCAGAAGAACTTCCCGAACTGCCACCACAGGATGTACATCAACGACGACGCGAACGCCGCGAAGAACGAGGAGATCATGGTGCTGTGCCCGCCGAACGTGCGTAGCGAGCCCACTTCGATCATCCGAATGTACTCCGGCGTCCCGGTCCGAACATACGCAAAGCCCATGTAGTCCGCCCACGACAGCAAGGTGCCGTCGATGACGAGCGGCGTATGGCTATAGGCGAAGATGGCCCAGTTGGTCGGATAGAACAACGCGGCAAACAGCCACGCGCCGATCACCGCCGTCAACGTCCAGTTCCGGGTCAACAACAAGACGATGTCCAGCACCAGCGCGCTCGGCAGCAGAGTGGACGGCATGACGAAGTTATACGGATAGTTCGACCACCACCACCAGGCGGCCACGATCGTCACCCACTTCCCGGCCAGCAGCGCCAGGATGGTGATCGTCGCCCCAAAGGGCTGGCGATAGTTCACCCAATTGTAATATTGGAGAGCCGCACAAAAGGTAATCGCCGTGACGGGCGTCACGATCGGCCACCACTGCCGATCCTTCCAATCAATCCAGAAATCCCAGTCGCCCGCCAGCAGGTCGAAGTGCATGTGGAACGTGCCCACGATGGTCACAAACAAGATCGGAATGAAATAAATGTAATCGATGTGCCTGGACATCGCCACGCCTTCCGGCGGCAACTTCGAGGCCTTAATAATCTCATCGGTTCTAAACATAACTGACATCCTCCGTCATTCCAGCCGGCTGGAGCGGCGGATCCGGCCTACCCGGTCTGCCGTTCCAGCACAAGCTACGTTTTGGACGTCCATCTAATTGACCGTCACTCCTCAGGACCAGTCTTGTCAGTACACGGTCTTGTGCCCGGGGCCCACCTGGCTGGGGAACGGATCCAGGATGCTCTTCGGCGCGTTGTTCCAGATCACGTCCGCCAGATTCGACATCCGGCTCACGATCTGCGCCGCCACGCCGCCTGCCGCGCCGAACAACCCGCACCACCCCAACGTCACAAAGCCCCAGTGCAACGGGGCCGAGAACAATTCATCGACGAACCAGAACGCATGCCCCCACTCGTTCAACCCCACGTTCGGCAGGATGAACATCGGCCCCACCACCGCCGCCACCAGCGGGAACGACGTCGCCTGGGCGTACAGCGGTAACCGCGTCTGCGCATACAGGTAGCTCGCCACGCCGCACGTGATGTACAACGGGAACGTCCCGTAGAACGCCACAATGTGGCTCGCCGTGAAGCTCGTGTCCCGGATGATCACTTGGTGCCACGCCGCATCTTGCTCTAACGTGTAGCTGCCCGCGTAGTACACCCCCCAGATGTAGCAGACGAGCCAGCCCATCCAGTAAAAGTACCGCTTCAGCTCCAGCTTGTGGTCCAGGTTCGCCAGGTTCCGATCCCGCGTCACCCAGATCCACCCGATCGTCGTCGCAAAGAACACCGCGTTCGCTAAGATGTTAAACCGCCACAGCCCCATCCACACCGAATCGAACTCGGGGGTCATGGAGTCTAACCCGTGCGAGTACCCGAACGCCCGTTGATACAGCACCCAAAACACCCCGATCCCCAGAATCGCCAGCCAGCCCAACTTCACCGGCTTCGAGTCATACCACTGTGAAATGTCATACCCTTTGTCAGCAGTCGCCTGAGGTGATGCCATGTCTAGACCTCCTTGTTTAGTACGAATGTGCAAATTTGAACTTTTAGATGGGTATACCGATAGGAAGAGATCCCGACTCTGGGTATCGACACCATCCACTGCCCCGGGTCTCTGCCTCCATAAGCCGCCACGAACTCTGCTCCTTTCGTTGAAAGAACGGCGGGTACGTTTAATATTTAGCAGGGCACCGTTTCATGTGCCATTAGGTACTTGCCTAAAGTACGAGAGGAAATTCCATGGGCAGGAATTTGGGGAAAAATCAAAACGAGCTTCAAGCTATTCGGATGAAGGGGTGAGACCGTGGGCCAGCGCGTACTTTGTCAGTTCAGCCGTCGTATGGAGGCGAAGCTGCTCCATCAGCTTTGCCTTGTGATATTCGACCGTCTTTGGAGATAGACCGAGCGTTGAAGCGATTTCTTTCAGCGTCAGCCCTTCGGCCACTAGCTGTAAGATTTCCCGCTGGCGCGCCGGCAAGCGATCCTGACTGCCACTATCCGGCTCCGTTTCAGAGATTGCGGATTGAACAAGATCCTTTGCAATCAAAGAAGTGACGTAATAATTGCCCTTCTTCACCGCATCTATCGCCTGTGACAGCTCGGACCCGGCCGACCGTTTCAGCAGGTAGGCTGATGCGCCGGCCTTGAAGGCTTGATTGACGTAGTCCGGATCGGCATGGACAGTCACAAAAATCAATCGAGCCTGGGGAACTATTTTTCGCAAGCGGCGCGCCGCATCGAGACCATTCAGTTGCGGCATCGAAATATCCATCACCACGATATCCGGCCGCAACCGTTTCGCCGCATCCAGCAGAGACCGGCCGTCTTCTACGGCGCCCACGACCTGACAATGCTCTTCCAGCAGCTTTTTGAATCCTTCCAGCACCAATGCATGATCATCCGCCAAGAGGACACGAGGCTTGCTCATGCACGCTCCTGTTTCAACGGCACCCAAGCACAGACACGTGTTCCCTCTCCAGGAGCCGATTGGATATCGAAGGTTCCGGCAACCAAGGAAACGCGTTCCCTCATACTCAATAGACCGAGACTTCCTCGCCGACCGTCGTCACGATTCACGTCAAATCCCACTCCATCATCACTCACTAGAAGCTGAAGACCGTCTCGTAATCGACACAGCTCAACCCGAACATTCTTTGCCCTGGCATGGCGGGAAATGTTCGTCAAGCCTTCTTGCGCCAAGCGGTACAAACAGGTGACGACGTCTTGCGCCAAATGTTTCGGTATGTCTTTGCAGACAAACCGGGCACTGAGACCAGTACGGGCCTGAAAATCATCGACGAGGCGGCGGAGCGCAATGGATAAACCAAGGTCATCAAGGATGGATGGGTGAAACTGGTACGCGAGACGGCGAACATCTTCAGAAAGTTCGACAATGCGGGTCTGAATGGCGTGCACCGTTCTGACGGTACCGTCGGAAGCGTGCGAGAGCTGCTGTTCCAACATTTCGATGTCGATCGATAAGAGGGCCAACCGTTGATTGATGTCGTCATGCAGATCGCGCGAAATTCGCCGTCGCTCGTCCTCCTGTAGGCGAAGAAGCTGCGAGGCAAGCACGTGAAGGTCCCGCCGGTTGGCTTCGAGCGATTGCTCGGTATCAATTCGCTTCGACACCTCGCTGACGAGCGCGTTGTTGACGGCCATAAGCTCTTCACTGCGCGCGTGCAGGCGCGCCGCCCAGCCTTCATCGCGTCGCTGGAGTTCCTCTTCGCGTTCACGACGTTGTAAAAGGTACCAAATGGGCAGTCCGATCAACGCCATGCTAAAGACCCGAGTCACCAAGGGCTTCCACGACGGTTCATCGATAGCCTGAGGTGAGAGGGCGGTGGCATTTTCCCGTGCCGCCGACATGAGGTGTTCCATCTCAAACGTTGTCGCTATTGGTTGAGGAAATAACGAGAGAAAAGATTTCGCAACTTCGGTAGGAAGATGGAAGATAAGCAATCCAACTATCAATGCAGCGATACCGGCGGCAAACGCCCCCGTTCTAACGCGCGGGACAGGCATGGACTCATCCTACCTTTCCTGAATTATCCTCCTTCATGGCCGGCCAATCAAGAAGGACAGACATGGAAACACAGAGTTTTTCGCCCCCCGTGGGATCATGAACTTTGCTTTGTGCGGATCAATCTCGCTATACTAGTTGCTCATCATACCGCTAGTTTGTCTTCCAGCATCAATACCTTGGAGCCTCGGCTTCATGGACTACCGAGATCGCCGTCCGCATCAACCTCGAAGGTGCTGCTCGTTCATGACGTAGAAGCGCTCTCAATCGGAGGCCGCGATATGAGCGTGCGTATTCGGCGTCGGATCTTGTGGGATCATCTTCGTAGCGCACTCTGGGTCATGCCGACCGTGTCTGTCGTGATTTTCCTGGTCGCGGGTGCGGTATTGTCTCATGTGTCCATCGGCGACAACTCCCCTTTACGATTGCTGGTCTTCCAGGGTACGCCCGAAGACGCTCGGCAAATGCTGATCGTCGTGTCGTCCACGATGATCACGGTGACCGGGCTGGTGTTTGCGCTGACGATCATCGCCTTGCAGATCGCCTCGGGGCAGTATTCCCCCCGGTTGCTGCGCAATTTCATGCGAGACCGGGGGACGCAGTTCGTCCTGAGCGTCTTCGTGGGGGCCTTCGCATATAGCACGGCAGGACTACATACCGTCGGAGTCCAGAATCCCGACGAGGCGGCGTTCATGCCCCGGCTGGCCGTCTCTGGATCGCTTGGGCTTGCATTGGCAAGCTTGGGCGTACTGATCTACTTCATCCACCACCTTTCTTCCTCAATTCAGATCGACACGATCATGAGCATGATCGTGCGCGAAACCTTGCAAGTTATTGACGACCTCTGCCCTGACCAGATCGGCAGTCCGGAATCTGAGGAGCGCTGCCCGGATCCACCCGCCTGGGCCATTCCTCTACCGTCCCACTGCTCCGGATACATTCAAGAGGTCAGCCCTCAAGCGCTCGTCCACACTGCAACGGAGAAGGACCTGATTATTCGGCTTGTCAAATCGGTGGGGCATCACGTGATCGCCGGGACGCCGATTGCTTGGGCTTGGCACCCATCGGCCGATCATCCGTCGCCTGATCCTGAACTTGAAAAGGCAATCCGCGACTCGGTCCAGATCGGGTTCGAGCGGACGATGCTGCAAGATGTTCCCTTCGGCATCCGCCGCTTGGTCGATATCGGTAACAGAGCATTGTCCTCGGCAATCAACGACCCCTACACAGCGACCCAGGCCGTGCACCACTTGTCGGAAGTCCTCTGCGTTCTGGCTCGCCGACGGTTGGGCGACCGGCTGTACCGTGACGAGCAGGGCACGGTGCGTGTGGCGATTCCGTTCCCGGGTTTTGCGGATTACCTGCAGCTCAGCACCGGACAAATCCGTCGGTTCGGGGCGAAGGAGCCGACCGTCGTGCGGAGCCTGATCCAGCTTCTCAAGAACGTGTGTACGAGCACCGCAAGCCAGGATCGGCGCGCGGCCGCCGCCAGGCACATCCGGTTGGCGTTGGAGGGAGCCAAGCGTGAGATCGCCCAGGCAGCCGACGCAGAGAGCTTGCTGGCGTATGGGGATGAGGTACTTCGCGCACTTGCTGCAGGCCATCCAGAGTCAGCCCGCAGCTCCATACACGATTCGATTCTGTAGGGCTCGTGGAGCAGAGCTTCCTGGATCCTTCATCTCTCCTAAAAGTGAGCAATTTTGACCAGTCTGCCAAATTCTGCCCAGGCATACTTCGATTGAATTCTCTTTGGTTTTTCTAAAAAGAGACTGGAACCGAGGTGCGGGTGACGTGACCCGGCGTTGTCCCGACGACAAAACACACTTCGCAGTGTAGCCCGTAGGAACCATTCCACGTTGGGAGGCCGGTATGCTCGTTTACCTGATCCACGTTCGCGATCCACAGTTCTACGCACTACCCGCTAAAACACGCGCCACGAACGGCAATATTCGCGTCATGGGGTTTCCTCCCATCGGCATCATGTCGTTGTCGTCCGTCATCAAGCAGGCAGGACACGAATGTGTGATGTTCGATCAGGCCAACCCCGACACCCCGAACCAAGTCATTATCGATCAAATCAATCGAGAGCAACCGGCGCTGGTCGGCCTCAGTTTTCTCAGTACCACGAGCTATCCCTACGCCAAGATGCTTGCACGGGAGATTCGTGCAACCAATCGGGCTGTGAAGCTCGCGTTCGGCGGTGTGTTCGCCAGCCTGAATGCGCCATTGGTGAAATTGCAATGTCCCGAAGTTGATTATGTATGTCGGGGGGACGGTGAACAGTTGCTGCTCGATCTGCTGGCGAACTTCGAGAACCCGCAAGATGTCGCGGGTCTGACGTGGATGAAGAACGGGCAGGTCGTCCACAATCCCAATCGCTCCATGGAGCGGCAACTGGATCAGTGGCCCTTCCCGGATCGTGAGAGTTTGAAACTCGACTATGTCGAGTCCATGCCATTAGATGTACCCGTGGTTCTCTCGATGAGACGGTTCACGACCATGCAAACCTCTCGAGGGTGCCCCTGGCCCTGTATTTTTTGCGACATTCCGATCTTCAACGAAGGGAAATGGCGAGCCCGTAGCCCACAGCATGTGGTCGCGGAACTCAAGTATCTGGAAAAACTGGGCTATGAGTCCGTCGGTTTTGTCGACGATCATTTCCTGCTCCAGCCCAAGCGAATCGAGGCGATTTGCAACGGGATCATGGAAGCAAAGCTGTCGATCCGATGGGGCATTGAGGGGCGTGTGGATTCTGTCGCCCAACATCTGTTTCCGGCCATGGCGAAGGCCAATTGCGGCGCCATGATGTTCGGCATCGAGAGCGGCAGCCAGAAGATTCTCGATCGCTTGAAAAAGGAACAGACGCTGGACCAGGTCACCACCGCCGTCAAGAATGCAAAAAAGGCCGGCGTGGAGATCGTGCACGGATTTTTCACGGTGGGCAATCCGGACGAGACGATTGAGGATATGGAGGCCACCTTCGACTTCGCATCAGCCCTTCCCCTCGATACCTTCGGGTTCAACCGGCTTTGTGTCTATCGGGGCACACCCTTGTGGCAGGAATACGTCAAACGCGGGCTGGTCAACGAATCCACGGATTGGTTCAAATATTTTAAATGTTCAGAAATCGATCCAACCTGTCTCTCAGGTGAAACCATCAACCGCGTGCGACAAGCAGGAATCAAAAAACTGTTTCTCTATAAACTCATCCATTACCCCGTCCAAACCTTTCAGCTCCTCCGCCGCTTCTTTCGCTATATGCCGGTGCGAGACGTGGTCTATCTCCTCCTCAAGCCCTTCATGGGTCAGAAGAAAGGTGCTACCAAAGCCGAAGTGGTCTCGCGTTTGGTCGAGCACGCCGACATGAAAGATGCCGCGGCGCAGCTGACCCAGGTGGCGGATGACATGCTCCACAACGTGTTCGAAGCCTCGCGTCTCGAACGTCTGCGGATTCAGCGAGCAGCAGAAAGTTCACGTGAACTTCCGATGGTCCAAACCAGGTAGGACTGACACGGTTATTCCGCAGACGCGCTGGTAAATCAGAAAGCCTCCGGTATAGTTTCTCTATCGCAAGAACGTGTGCAGTAGTACCCCGAGCGAAGAGCGGCGCGTAGCCGCTACAGAATACAACCGGCCAAAGGAGCCCTTGACATCAGCCCCCGTGATGTATAATCAGGCACCCTACTCACATAACGCCATACAGCACGTGCGGAGATGAGTGCCAGGTATTCTGGAACAACAGGGAGTTTTCTCAGATCATATGTCATGGCCTCGGTCTGCCTACTCCTCGCAGGCTGCTTGTTCGTCGAGCCACCGAAAGAAGCGGGGAACTCCCGATCGCCTGGTGCAACTCAGACAGCGATCTTGGGCGTCACGGTCGAAGGCGATTACATGGAATCGTGCCGCGCGAGAGGTGTGCCGGTTCCACCTGATTGGAAGCAGTCTTCCTCCGAATGGGAAAGCCACGGCAATCTCAAGACCATCCTGCTGACGCCCAATAGTCCGGAGCAGGCACCGGTCGATCACACTGCATTCGCAAGCGTCTGGTCGTACGCCTCACCAAACGTGAGAGGCGCCTGCATCGCGCTTGGACGAAATGGTGGATCATTCCAGATTATCTGTCAAAGCGCCACGACAGGGCATGCCTGTTTTTGGGGAAACGACCCGAGTTCATCGCGTACACAGTGGACACCCGAGGCAACCGAGGTACAGCTATCTTCGCTCCGAGACCCCGTCCAAGGATTCGCTCTCGGGACTGTGGCGTGCACCGAATGTCATCGCGGGAACAACGCATTCTTGGTCGCCCCTGACGATCCCACCTGGGCAACGGTGTTGAGACCTGAGCGCGTACGCCCGACATTTACCACCCGTGTCGAGCAGTCGCCGCAACAGGGATGGTTAACGTTCGGCGCAACAACAATATCCTATCCGCGCTTTATCCCGGTCGGCGGGAAATCCGTGGCCCTGAACAACCCATTGCCGACCACGACCGGATGTTCAGGATCGTGTCACGAGTCTCATTTTGAGATCTTAGAAAAAAACCATACGGTAGAAGGCTATGTTCGGGCGCCACGGCCCATGGGCCCGAACTGCGCCCACGATTCACCGCCGGATGATCCGGTTAGGAATTGCTACCAGCACTAACCGTCGCTTCACCATTTCGCAGGCGTTCTTCGCCTTTGTCTGTCCATCAACTGGTCTGCTCGATAACCGAACCACGGCATCGTCACTGCGACCATCCCAATTCCCACTGCATTTCCGGCCCCCTAGAATCGGCCGGACATCTTTTCGGCCAATGGAAATAATTTGTCGATAGGAACCATGTCCGACTTGTTGTTCACCGTGATTTCAATGGCCGCCATTGCTTTGTCTTTGTTCACCGTACAGGTGGTGTTATAGCCTATCTGCTCCTTTCCGGCTGGCGGAACCAACGTGGAGCAAACAATGGGTCCGGCGGTTTTTACTTCAATCTGTACCCCCATGTTTTTCATCATTTCCAGACCGGCCTTTTCCTTGCGGCCTGATCGGTCTCTCCCAGGATCAAGGCCGTTCACTAACCGCAGCAGGACTTTGGCGCTTGGCGCTTCTCCTGCGCAGAGTTCGGCACGTCCTCCCGGCATTGATTGGCCGGCATTCAACGTGACGGTCGACCCAAGAACGGATTCAATATCCGACGACGTGACCAAACTACAAGCTTTGCCGCTTTCGGAGGACAAAACCGGCTGTGAAAGTATCGCGATCACTATACCTACCAGTACAGTTCCACTCATCAATCGGACAAGAAGTGGTATCATACCTACCTCCTCGCTAGGCTGAAGCCCTGCATGCCGGTTCGACAGTCTCTTTCTATCTTACGACCAAGAAGCTAAGCGTCACACCATTTCAGGCTCCAAAATACACTAGCCCGGCCGGATTTCTCCAGCCGGCAGGATGCATCACCTAATTTTTCATGATGGTCATCGCCCGATCAGAACGGCGTTAAATTTTCCGCCCAATGGCGGTATGGTCGATCCTCTTCAGGTTCTCGCCATATCCCGGTAGAATGTATAGTTGGATTGAGGAGGGATATGGCCTCGCTTCCCGTTCCGTTTTATATTCTCTGCGGTTCCCTTGGCGCGGGCAAGACCACGCTGTTGATGCGTTTGCTCGAATATTGGAAAGCGCAAGGACGGCGGACCGGTGTCCTCATGAACGAGGCAGGGGCGGTGAGCATCGATGGCCCTCGCGCCGGCACACTGGCCGAGCAGGTCATGAACCTGGCCGGAGGCTGCGTCTGTTGCGACACGAAAGAGGACCTGTCTTGGGGAATCGCGCAACTGGTGCGCGATCATGGATCGAATGTTCTGATCCTGGAATGTTCCGGGCTCGCCGATCCCGCCGAAGTGATCGACGCGGTAACTGATGCTTATACGGCGCGGCTGGCTGCGCTTGAACGGGTGATTGCTCTCCTCCATCCTGTCTCGACGGAAGAAAGCCATTCCAGCGCCTATGTGACGACCCAAGCGATCCGTTGTGCCGACGAACTGATCTTGAACAAGCGGGACCTCTACGTTCCTGGCCACTGGGAAAGGTTCCGCGACACCATTCTCGAACAAAATCCCTATGCCCGCCTCTGGGAAACGTCCCATGCGCGACTCGATGCCGCAGCCCTTCTGACGCCCCATCCATCGGCGAAACAGGCGGTGCCCACCAATGTACTCTTCAGCAAGTCACGAGCGAGTTCCCTTCAACGGGCGGCTTACCATCCGATCGCGACCACAGTTCCACTACCGGGTCCGCTCATTCGCCGGCACTTCTTGGCGTGGATTAAAACTCTTCCGAAGGAACTGGAACGGGCGAAAGGCTACTTCCGATTTGCGAATGAACCGGAGCTGCAGGAATTCCAGTATGCGCCGCCTGGGCAGGCGACAATTGCGCCGCTCACCTTGTTGGATGAACCGGATCCGGCCCTGGTATTGATCGGCCGAGGATATGATATCGATCGTCTGCGAGCGGATCTTTTGGCGACGGTGGAGCAGCCGACATAGTCCGCAGAATCCTTTACGGCCTTACGTGCGCTTCCCCTACCGGCACGGCCACCGATCCTAACTTCTTTCTGAATCGTGGCCAGCGAAGCAGGACGAATGCTGCTCCTGCACCAAGAAGTCCTCCGATCGCCCATCCGCCGAGCACATCAGTCACATAATGCGCGCCGATATATACGCGGGCGAATCCGACGAGTCCCACGATCGGCCAGGTGACCCAACCGGATCTCGGATAGAGGGTTTGCAGGAACGCCGCGGCGGCCGCCGTGTTGATCGCATGGTTCGACGGAAAACTGAATAATCCTCCGCAGCCGCTCGGCTCGATTTTGACGGCCTCGGAAACTGCCCGGCATGGCCTGACACGCTCAAAGACCCATTTGAGCTGTCCACCGATAAAATCAGCGAGTCCCACCGCGCCGGCCAGAACCGGTCCGCCTAACAATGCCTCTCGCCGGTTGCTCCATATCCAATATGCGATAGCGCAGGCCCCGGGCACATAGAGCAGGCTCCGGTGTCCCAGTTGGAGAAAGAAGTGATCGGCAGCCGGTGATCGGCCCGCCAAGCCGTTGATCGCCAGAAAAAGAGTCTCGTCTATGCTCATGCACGCGACGATAAAGCGTTACCCGTTGGGCGTCAAGCGGCAACCATTCTCTTGCTCATAAAGTAAATGACGATTGTCAGAGAGCCACCCTTCACCGCGTCCGAAAATGGATTCGGACGGTCAGCTCACCGTCAACCGGATCGTCCCCACGCATCTGGGGATCGAAGGTCCATCTGCCGAGCGCATTGACTCCGGCAGTCGTGAGTTCCCGATGTTTGCACGGCTCCAACACCACGACCGTCACCTTCGCCTGCTTGGAAACCAACAAGCGTGCCTTCATCCAATCATCGAGTTCTTGGCCGGCGAGTGATGCAGGAATGGCGGGCCATAGCGTGGACTTGGCGACAGGACCCACTTGCTGATCTTTATTGAGAGGCAGTCCATGAACGTGTACCTCCGGCAGCTCCAGGACGTCTTCCTCGTGATCGCTCTCATGGGTCGCGTCGTCACCCGCCGCTGCATTTGCAGCGGCCGGACCCAGGAACACACACAGCACACCGGAGAACACGAGCCGTGTACCAGCGCGGCACAGCATCGTCATGATTCCATCCATACCATCCTCTTATATCAGAAGAACCATTGCCCTCGGAAGAAGAAGGACCGAGGCATCCCGGCATGAGAGACCCCGAGGCCGATACTACCTTCCCCTTGATTGATGAAATACTTTTGATCCAGGGCATTCACGATATCGAACCCGAGCAGTAGCTTCTGCCCATCCCAGGGCAACGGAATGACGTGGGCGATCGAAAAGTTATAGACAGTGTAGGACGGGCTATGAGTCGAATTGGTCTTTCCACCTTCCTCCGCCGTTCGAAGTCCCGATGCGAACAACACCTGCCCGGTGATCGTCGTTCGCTCGAGCAATCGATAACTCAGCACGCCCGAAGCGGTCAACGTCTGTTGGTGATCACAATGGATTCCACTGGAGGTATTGATATCCGCAATCTCGGCCGCCTCCAATAAGAAATGGCCGGATTGCAGCCCATACCCTTTACACTGTCCCCACGCGATGTTCCCGCGGCCCGACAGATTCTCCATGAACCACACCTTGAGCGCCGCATCGGCGCCCCTGGTCCAGCCTCGCTCAAAGGCAAAATAATTCAACAAGGGCGTCGTGCCAAACTGGCCGGCATCCGAAAGGAAGTTGGCCAGCTTGTAGTAGCCGGTGAGTTGCAGCGTCGCCCAATCCGTCAAGGCATGGGAACTGCCGATCTGAAAATAATGGGCGCGTTCGGCGCGAGGCTGATTGTTGGTCGTATCCTCCGGAGCCGCCTTCGTTCCCGCCGTATTCAGCTTGGTGAAGGAAATCGCCTCAAGATTCGGAGGAGTAAAGAGCCGGCCATAGAAGGCGTGGAACGCGTGGGCTGGGTTGTATCGATACGTAACGCCGATCCGCGGGCTGATCTGCCCTTCGTTTCGCTGGTACTGCACGGCATCCCCTCGGACGCCCACGTTGAAGGTCCAGTGCTCGTTCGGAGTCCATTGATCCTGAATCCAGAACTCCTGGCGCCAACCGATCAGCCGGTTGTCGGCATTGACATTGATGACACTTCCGGTTGGACCGCCCAACCCGTCATCGAGAAACGTAAACAGCCTCGTCTTATTGATCGCCTGAGTGCGATCGATCTGGAATCCCGCCTTGATCAAATGCTCCTTGCTGTGGACAAAGGTGTAATCGAAGCGCGCACCGCCGGAATAACCGGTGCGATCTTGACTACCGGCCGAGAAAGGTTCGGTTTCGTCCGGCACGTACGCCAGGACATTGAACGGATCGGTCCTGAATGTGGCCCTCGTGCGGCGGAAATACCCGGCCATACTGAAAAAGTTACGGGTGTTGATGTCGTGTCTCCAGACCACGTGGCCGTACTGATTGTTCTCTTTTTGATTCTCATCCACCATTTCCGACGGCACGGAGGTCAACCCTCCGGGTAACAGGCCGGCGATGGTGGGATTCAGCGCCTGACCCGGCAGCGTGGGAATCTGATACTTGGCGACGGAGTTCAAGAATAAGAACGTGAAGTTATTGTTGTTATCATGCTGATAATCACCGCGAAACATCGTTTGGTTCCGCTCGCTCTGTCCGTGAAAGATGGAATGACCGAGGGTCGGTGGCTCGATTCCCCGATTCGTCGCCGTATAGCTGTTCAAGAAGTAGTAACGGAACTTCTGGCCGATGGTTCCTCCGTACTCGATGGACGGATTGATGGTGTTGTTCGACCCTCCGAACATTTGAAGCGACCCAAACCCCGGCTTCGTCCCGCTCTTGGTTGTGATGTCGAGGAGCGCCGTCGCCTTGTTCCCCACGTTTGCCTCCATACCACCCAGTACGATATCTGCCCGCTCCCAAGCTCTGGGCGTAATCACATCCGAAAACGTTGAAGAGACCGTGTCTGGAATCGGAACCCCATCGATACGGAACTGAAGATTGGCATGGTCCTGGTGGATGTGGACCTGCTTCAAAGATCCATAGGTTGCGCTTGGGATCGTTACTAACAGATCCTCCAGATTGATGTTGTTCCCGCGCGGAAGAACATCGATTTCTCTTCGGCTGAGCGAATAGGTCTCACTCGACGTTTTGGCCTGAATGGGCGGCAACGGCGACACCACCTCGAGCGCAACTTCCGTGGTTTTTGAGAGGGTGAGCGTCACAGGTTTTGGTGGCTTGTCACCCAGCGTCAGCACGACATATTCACTTCGATAGGTTTCCTGAAGGGCGCTGACGGAATAGGTGCCGATCTCTTTGACAGAGACTTTGAATTCGCCGGCATCGTTCGAGACTCCGGAGGATACCGTTTCCCCCTCTTGATTCTTCACCTCAACCACTGCCTGTGGCACTCGGCGAAGATCCTGATTCTGAACCACTCCCTTAACGACCAAGGGCTCATCATGCTCTGCCGCATAAATGTCTGAACAGTTACACCAGGCCATTCCTATGGCAAACCCTGCGCACAGTACACATCTCACCACTGGGTACATCATGCCCCTCCTCAGTCACAACGCGACGATCGTGGAAACATGGGACAGAATCAGGCATACCCCGTGCCGAGCAGCCTGTTTCCCTATCCTGAAACTGACGCGATGGTTACAAACGGGGAGGAGCGCGAGAAGGACCGACGAGCGAAGGGGCTGCCGACAGCAGAATGGTTTCGGACGGAAGCTCCCGCTGTTGGACTGATTCGCAAAGAGCTAACCGAGGAACATCACAATCGACTGAGCCGGCTGTATGGTGCTGAACCCACTGACAAATGTCGGTGTCCGAATGTTCGTGGCCATCCGAATCAGCTGCGGCCAGCTCATGATGAACGTCCTGGGCCATGGCAAAAGGCGCCATGCCCAGCATGATGCAGATCATCCCCAGCGCGACTCCCAGACGGAGTAGCGGGGAGAAACGCGTGGATCCAGCCATCATCGCTCGCATGGCACTAGAATAAGAACCCATGCTTGAAATTGCAAGAACTCCTCGCTCCAGGCCCCAATTCTCTCTGATCGGCCGCCTAGTTAGGCAGTATGGACTTTTCTGCTATTATTCGTTAGATTCGTCCTCTTTCAGGCTAGAGTCGACCAAGGGCCAACACGGGGTGCGTGGAATTCATGAATAGACCGATCGACAACCAGCACGTTATCGAAATCAAGGCACTCCCCTCCCCCCGTGCCGTCAAGACAAAACTGCCCATTACCGATCAAGCAGGAGCCCTGGTCGTCGAAACCCGGGAAGCGATTCGCCGAATTCTCCATGGGCAAGATCGTGATCGGCTGCTGGTCATCGTGGGTCCCTGTTCCATTCATGACCCTGATGCCGCCTATGAATATGCCGCCAAACTAAAGCCCGTTGCCGATGCGCTGCGTGATCGCTTCCTCATCGTCATGCGAACCTATTTTGAAAAGCCCCGGACCACCGTCGGGTGGAAAGGCCTTATCAATGACCCTCACCTCGATGGAACTTGTGACATTGCGACGGGGGTGGAGTTGGCGAGAGCGATTCTCCTCAGGATCAATCAGTTGGGCCTCCCCTGCGGGACGGAATTGCTGGATCCCATCAGCCCGCAATACGTCGCCGATTTGATCAGTTGGGCGGCGATCGGCGCCCGCACCACAGAGAGCCAAACCCATCGGGAAATGGCCAGCGGCGTGTCCATGCCGGTCGGATTTAAGAATGGGACCGAGGGCAGCATGCAGGTTGCCATCAACGCAATGAGTTCCGCCCGTATTCCACATCATTTCGTCGGTATCAACGCCGACGGCCAAACCGCGATCATCAAGACGATGGGTAACCCTGACCGCCACATCGTGTTGCGCGGTGGAGGCGGAAGAACCAATTACGAAGCCGAGCATGTCGCCAAGGCAGAAGCTGCCGTCGCAGAAGAAGGCATCGCCCGCCCGATCATGATCGATTGCTCACACGACAATTCCAAGAAGGACCATACCCGTCAAGGCTTTGTCGCCCATGAGGTGTTGCGGCAATTCCGGGAAGGCCGCCAAAGCATCATGGGGCTGATGCTCGAAAGCAACTTGAACCCCGGTAGACAGGCATGGAAAGAAGGGGTCGCCCTCCTTCACGGCGTTTCCATTACCGATGCCTGCCTTGGCTGGGGCGAAACAGAACATCTGTTGCACGAGCTCGCGACCGCGATCATTCCTAAGCCGGTCTCCTGATCCCATCCTCTCCGACCATCGGAACCCCTTACACTTCGACAACGATGACCGTGCGAGTCCGTGATCGATCAATCATAGGGATGCTGAACCATGGGCACCGACCATGTCTCTTCGACACACTCTGGACAAACCGATTGTAGAACACTTGAGTATCCTGGATTTCACCACCATGGTAGGATGCGCCGATGTTGATCGACACACATACACATCTCGACGACGCCCGCTACAACGACGACCGTGAAGCCATGATTGCCCGCGCGCGCGAGGCCGGAGTCACAATGTTCATCACCATCGGCTGTGATCTCACAACCAGCCAATCTGCCGCCGTACTGGCCGATCGCTTTCCCTTCGTGTATGCCTCAGTCGGGGTTCATCCCCATGAGGTCAAACATATCGAGGACAATTGGTACGATGAATTCCGCCGTTTGGCGCAGAGCGGCAAGGTCGTGGCCTATGGAGAGATCGGGCTCGACTATCACTACAATCATTCTTCTCCCAAGGAACAGCGTGAACGGTTCCGCGAACAGATTCAGCTTGCGCGCGAACTCAAGCTGCCCGTGATCATTCACACGAGAGAGGCGCAGGAGGATACGATCGCGATATTGAAGGAAGAGCGGGCATCAGAGGTCGGCGGGGTGTTTCACTGCTTTTCCGGGGATGGCTGGCTGGCGAAAGAGGCGCTGGATCTTGGTTTTTACCTTTCGTTTTCTGGAATCCTGACGTTTCAAAACGCAACGGCACTCCGCGAAATCGCCCGGCAGACGCCGCTGGATCGCGTACTCATCGAAACCGACTGCCCGTATCTCACCCCCGTCCCCCATCGAGGGAAGCGCAACGAACCCGCCTACGTGACCCTGGTCGCACAACAGTTGGCGTCCCTGCATACCCCATCTCTGTCGTTGGAACAAATTTCCAAGCAGACCAGCGACAATGCGAAACAGCTATTCAAAATCGCCTGAGCTGACGGTCGCGCTGCCTTTGGGACTTTGGAAGCTTCCGGGGATTCCCCTTCTTTTCCGGTCCGCGCCTTGAGGGTTCGCCATCTCCGACATCAAGTTCCTTGTATGGCACGATGCCGACGGAAGCCGTCAATCCTCGGAGTTTCCCCGCAAACTCCCGAGCTTCCATGACGAAGGCCCCATGCGCTCTGGCCGCATTCACGATCTCATGGTCGGAACTGACGACCGCGCAGTCGACCCCATATTCCCGCGCCAACCGTTGGATCACCTGATCCGCCCGCTCTCCCCGTTTCGAATAGATCACCTGTACACCGGCGCGATGTTCCCGCTTCTCTGTCGATCGGCCCTGCTGCCAGCCATCGAACACGACGGTAATATGATGATTCTTGCGGTGACGATAAGCCGCGAGATCCCGCAACAACGATTCGCGTGCCGATTCGAGGTGTCCGGAACGCGTTCCGCCAACTCCCAGGAGATTATATCCGTCGACGATCAGATGAGTGGGCATCTTTCACGCTACCGCGGAGATGATGGAACAGTCAATGCGGGTTCCGCATTACTAACTAGCGTATTTCTTGACAAGGCGACGGACATCTGAGAATAGTTTCACATCCTCATTGCCTGAAAAGGGCGTATGCAAGCACGAGAACCACGGCTGCTTTCAGTCAAGCCCGTTATCCACCTTTTATTCTGCGGGATCTTCCTTATTTCCGCACACGCCGTTCTGATTCAACCGGCCTGGGGTGAATCCCCTGACCATCACCGTCCTCAGGCGGCGACGAAGTCGAAAAAGCCCCGTGTAGGGGCAACGCCCGCATCCCTCGCTCCTGTCACTGTCCGAAACCTCCGTGTGATGACCAGCCCGGGCAAAACCCGACTCGTGATGGATTTAGATCGCCACACCAAGGTCATCGAGCAACGAGAAGACAATCCGAGTCGCGTGGTCATTGCGCTTTCCAATGCCTCGTTAAGTCAACCGGCGCTGGCCAAGGCCGCTGATGGTACGGTCCCTTCTCTCTTTATGGTGAGTCAACTGACTCCTCATATCGTCGCCGTGTCCCTTCCGACCACATCATTTCGGACGTATAAGCAGTTCGCGCTTTCCGATCCTCCCCGGTTGGTTGTCGATGTTACCCCCTCCATAGACCAGGGTGCCGCTTCTCCAAACGGAATACGTGAGATACCTTCGCGTTCAATCCCTCCGTCCCCTCAGCCCATAGCGCCTCCTGCCAAAGACTACACCACGATTGTGATAGACCCTGGACATGGGGGGAAGGACCCCGGAGCACGTGGCCTTCGGCGAACGGAAGAAAAAGACATCACACTGAAAGTCGGACTTCAACTACGGGAGCTTTTGAGCAAGCAACCGGGCATGCGCGTGATGATGACACGGGACCGTGATGTCTTTGTCGAGCTGGGAGACCGGGCCAAGTTTGCCAATAGCCACGAGGCCGATTTATTCGTGTCCATCCATGTGAATTCGCATCCCTCGCGTTCCGTCAAAGGCATTGAAATCTATCATTTCGGAGAGGCCAAGGATCAGCGGGCCTTGGAAGTGGCGGCGCGAGAAAACGGCACGCCCATCAGCAACACCGGAGTCGGATGGGAATATCTCGTTGCGGATTTGCTGACCACCAAGAAGATCGAAGAATCGTTGGAGCTCGCCTGGAACGCGAAAGAGGCGATGGTCGCTCAAATGAACGGGCACTACGCCGTCAACGACCATGGCGTCAAGACAGCCCCTTTTTACGTATTGCGATTTACGAGTATGCCCAGTATCTTGGCCGAGATTGCCTATATCTCGAACCCTACTGAAGAAGACCTCCTCCAGAAACCGGTATTCGTCAGGGATGTCGCTCAATCGCTCTATCAAGGCATTGTCTCGTTCCTCGCCAGCAATAGATCGGATATCCGATGATCGTTTCCTTGGTCGCGAGCTCCGGGTTTCATGCCCACCATAAAACTCATCCTCGAATATGACGGCACCGCCTATGCAGGGTGGCAACGCCAGCCCGGCCGGCCGACGATTCAAGAAGCCGTCGAAACGGCCATCTTCGGCGTCACTCAAGCCAAAATACCGGTGATCGGCGCCGGACGTACCGACGCCGGAGTTCATGCGCTGGGGCAGGCTGCAAGCTTCCGTACCGACCGAGACATGACGCCTCGTGAATGGAGCAGGGCCTTAAATGCTCACCTGCCGGAGAGCATTGTGGTGCGGTCAGCCACGCTCATGCCGGACACATTCCATGCGAGGCATTCGGCGAAGGGCAAACTCTATGAGTACCGCATTGTGAATCGCCCGGAGCGTCCGGCGGTTGAACGTGACTATCGTTGGCACATCCATCGGCCTCTCGATGACGCGGCGATGAATAAAGCCGGCCTCTACCTGATCGGCTCACACGATTTTTCTTCGTTCCAGACACAGCCTACAGAAAACGATGATCCCGTGTGTCATCTTCAACGATTCACCGTCTTTCGAGAGGGTGAAGGATTGCGGATCGAAGCTTACGCCGACCGGTTCTTGAAGCAAATGGTCCGATCGCTCGTCGGAACCCTTGTGGAAGTCGGCACGCACAAACGTCAGGCGGACAGCCTCAAAACCATTCTTGCAGCTCGCGACCGCTCGGCAGCCGGCAAAACCGCTCCCCCACAGGGGCTGTTTTTGGCGCGAGTCGACTATGATTGATGCTTCAAAGATGCAGAAGAATCGCTGAAAGTGGGTCGCTACTTGCTGGATCGTGTTGAATTCAGCCTCAATGGGAGACCATGCCCTCCACGAGGCCACACCTAGCACTCAACCTATATCCAGTTTCGCGTATTCGCTAACTGTTGTGCTCGATAAACTCCATGAAGGCCTTCTTGTTTTGAACCGGAGTGGTGGCCGGTCTGCCCAAGTCCTTCCTTGCTCCGCGGCGTACGCAGACCTCAAGCAGGCTCGGACCAATTGAGCGTTTCAGCTCTTCCAGACACGACTGAAGTTCCTGCTTCGTTTGAGCCCTAAAAACCTGTTCATAGGAAGCGGCACGAGCAATGCCCAGAATATCAACATCCCGTGCCACCGTCGGCTGGCCACCGACCGAATCATGGGCGCCATTATTCAGAATAATATGCTTCAAATTTCTGGGCTTTAGCGTTCCATTGAGCGCCAGAGCCCCCATGTGCATAAGAAGAGCGCCGTCTCCATCGAGACAATAGACGGAACGCTCAGGTCTTTGGAGCGCAATGCCGAGCGCAATTTGCGAAGCGTGTCCCATGCCGCCTACCGTCAAGAAATCGCGGTGATGGCCGTCACCTCTTTTGCTCCTGTATTCGTACACTTCTCGAGAAGGCATGCCGGTGGTAGAGATAACCACGTCTCGCTCTTCCAGGGCATCGATCACCTGCTGGATAGCTTCTTCCCGAGTGAGGGGGAATTCCGTTCTCTCTATCCGCGGGGCAACAAACGATCCAAAGGTTCCTTGTTTGATGATAAGGGCAAAGGGGGTGCTGGTCTTTCGGACATATGTCAGTGCGTCCTTCACAATCGTTCCCGCATGATCCAACTCCGGTCCCAACACCGAAACGGGAATCTCCATGGCCTCGAGCATGGGAAGCATCACTCGTCCCTGCTTTTTGTGTTGAGGCTCATCGTGGAACCCCGGTTCACCACGCCATCCGATGACGAACAGCAGAGGAATCGAATACACCTCTCCATCAACCAGTGACAAAAGTGGATTGATGACGTTGCCTAACCCGGAGTTCTGTAAATAGACGAGTGGAACGTTGCGTGTTGCCAAGTGGTACCCCAGTGCCAGTGCGACTGCTCCGCCTTCATTCGCGGCGATGATATGCCGATCGGTTCGACTCGTATGAGCGATGCAGGCACAAAACTCTTTAAGCAGGGAATCCGGCACTCCCGTGAAGAACTCAACGCCATTCTCTTTCAGACATTCAATAAATTCCTGTGGGTTCAGCATGGACTCTTCTCCATAGAGCACGATTGAGTAGGAATATGTTGCGAGTGGGGCGACCCGAATCACCCGGTAGCGCCACCATCATGACGAGATGAGTGCACGCGCGTAAACCGCGCACAGAAGTCAAAAATTACCTGCCTGAACCACGTCATCGAGGCTGTTGATGTCGAGCCAGTGTCCGACCGTATACAGCACGCGAATCGGATGCTGACGTTTCAGCAGTTCTTGCAACAGATTGGGGATGCCGGCTTTGCGATTGGCAGGGTCGGCCAGCATTGCGGTCAGAATTGTCTGTAACTGGACGGCTCCGGCAGCAGACGTTTTCAGAAAACCCATCCAGACTCCATGCGTGTGTTCTCTCGAAACCGTATCTCCTAATTGCTTGAGGTAGATCTTGGCGTTAAACGCCTTCTTTGAATTCGGCAGAGAGCATTCGGCAAAGCCGCCCAGGCGAGCATAACTGCTTTGGTTCTGCCAATCGCTGTCCACGAAGATCACAAAGTCTTCTTTTTCCTGGCAGAGAGCCTGAGGGATGTACTTATTGAACAGCACGTCACCGTACGAAATGATCAGATCCTTAGCCAGGCCTTTCCGCGCGCGGAGAGCTTTGTCGAGCGAATCCAACTCACCGGTTTCAGCAAAGTCATCGTTATCGAGATAGGTCAGATTCCGCAGGGTCACCGCCTCCTTCTTATACCCACGGACGACCGTGATGTCCTTGATCCCCACGGCGTTGTAGGCGTCCACGATGTGAGACAGAATCGACGCGCCCTGAATTTTCACCATCGTCTTGGGCTGATGTTCCGTCAACTCCCGGAGTTCCTCCCCGCGGGAAGCGGCCAGCACAATGGCGGACGTGTTTTCGGCGCCGCGGGGAAGGTACCGGTCTTCAGCATCCTGTAATTCCGCAGCATTTTGCAGGCGAAAGATTTCTGAAACCGGCACGACCTTGTCTTCAATGGAGAGGAGATGTTCTTGTTCCTTTAAAATCCGCGCCGTTTTCTGCATAGCGGCCACCGCGGCCCGCAGCATGTGATTGGCCCAAATCACCATAGAAAATCCATGCTGCCGAAACACATCGGTGGGCGTAGCGTAATATTTAGTGGGCACGATCACGACCGGGCATCGGTTTCCCCATTCCTGTTTGAACGACAAGATCTCATCCGGTACCGACAGCGCACTATGAATGAGGATGCCGTCGGCACCCGCCTGCCGATAAGCCTCCGCTCGACGCAGAGCTTCCGCCAGCCCCCAGCCGCAGATAAAGGCCTCCACCCTGGCAATGATGGAAAAGTCCGGATCGGTCTGGGCATCTTTGCCCGCCTTGATCTTGCCGCAAAACTCTTGCATGTCCGCCATCGGTTGGGCGTCCCCTTTGATAAAGCTATTCGTCTTGGGAAAAAGCTTGTCCTCGATGCAGACCGCGGCGATACGGCGCTGCTCCAGTTTTCGGACGAGACGCTGCATGTTATTGAAGTTGCCGTATCCGGTATCGCCGTCGAGAAGAATCGGAATCGTCGTCGCATCGGACATGAATTCCAGATTGTCCAGGACTTGGGTCCAACTGGCTTCGTTGTTGTCGCGGACACCGAATTGCGCCGAGATGGAAAGACCGCTGGCCCAAATGCCTCGAAAGCCGGTTTCTTGAACTATTTTTGCGCTCAGACCATTGTGGGCTTCACAGATGAATTCCAACTGCTCGGACATCAGGAGCTTCTTAAATTGGCGCGCCGGTGTGATGCCTGGTGTTGAACTCATAGGTTCCCTTCCTTGTTCCTGCTGAAACTGTTCGATACGGCTGCCGCGATGCGCATTGGCTCGCCGGAGAGAATACCCTATTTCTCCGGGAGAAATCTTCCTCCCTTCAGTCCTGAGACCAGTGATGAATTAGAGCGGTGAAGTGTGCAGACGAGAAGATGGGGCTTATGGAAGATCGGCCGGCGGGACTAGCACTGCTGGCCTAAAGAATCGGACAAAGGTGTGCAATACAGCGGCGGGCGAGCAGAAAACGACGAGTCGAGTGGAAGGGCCTAAGGACGGGGCGGTGTATCCTGGTTTTCGAGCTTCTTGCGGAGTTCGATCAATTCCCGTTCAAGGGCGATCAGCCGGTCAATAATCGGGTCGGACAGATCGACTTGATCCATGGTCGCATCTGGTAAACGCGTCCCCTGGGTCTTAATGACGCGGGCAGGCACTCCGATCACGGTCGAATTGGCCGCGATGTTCTTCAGAACGACTGAATTCGCACCGATCTTCACATTGTCGCCGATCGTAATGCCGCCAAGGATCTTCGCACCAGCCCCGACCATGATGTGATTCCCGAGAGTGGGATGGCGTTTCCCTCGCTCTTTGCCCGTGCCACCCAATGTCACTCCTTGAAAGAGCGTCACGTAATCACCGATTTGAGCAGTTTCCCCGATCACGACTCCCATGCCGTGATCGATGAAAAACCCGGTCCCGATCTTGGCGGAAGGATGGATCTCAACACCGGTCATCCAGCGCGCTAACTGCGAAATAACACGCGGCAGAATCGGAACATCATGTGACTTCAGCCAGTGAGAGAAGCGGTAGGCCAAGAGCGCATGAAACCCGGCATAGGTCAGGACCACCTCCAGTGTGCTGGTCGCCGCGGGGTCCCGATCAAAAATCGCCTGGAGGTCTTGTTTGATCTTCGTCAACACGACTGAGTATCGTACGACGTCAGACCGGCTCGATCAAACATACAGCGTGAGCGATCATTCCCTCTTCGTGCCCGACCGCATCTAATCCTTCCCCGCTTTTGACCTTTACATTGATCAGGGCAGGATCGATATCCGCAGTCTCCGCCATTTTCTTCTGCATCGCTGCCAGATGTGGGCCGAGGCGGGGAGCCTGGGCCACAATCACGGTGTCGATGTTTCCGATCCGATACCCATTGGCTTTCAGCTTCGCCATGACATCTTCCAGCAGTTTCAAGCTCGAGATCCCCTTGTACTTGGAGTCTGAACTCGGGTAGTGCCGCCCGAGATCTCCTTCTCCCATCGCGCCCAACAGCGCATCGCAAACCGCATGCACCAGTACATCGGAATCGGAATGGCCGAGCAATCCTTTCGTGTGTGGAATTTCAATTCCCCCAAGAATCAATTTGCGGCCCGGTCCGAGCGGGTGGACGTCGTAGCCATAGCCGATGCGAGAGCCCTTTTTCATACCGTTCCTTTCATGCCATCCGATCGACGTGACGACAAGATTGCTTCGCCGATCACCATATCTTCCGGCCTCGTCACTTTGATATTTTCTCCGCTCCCTTCCACCACAGAAACAGGATATCCGCACCACTCCATCAAATAGGCGTCATCCGTCGCGCGAACTCCCTCCCCATGAGCCTTCCGATGGGCTGCCAACAACCAATCTCGCCGGAAGGCTTGCGGGGTCTGAGCCAGCCATAGCGTCTCCCGATCGAGAGTCCGTTCGATCACATGGTCCGCCCCCACCTGCTTGACCGTATCTTTCATCGGCAGAGCAATGATCGCTGCTCCCTTAGCCCGCGCCTTCTTCACCACTTCTTCCACCATCCGCTCAGTGAGAAACGGGCGTACCGCATCATGAACCAGCACCACCTCGACATCGTCGTGCACTTCCTCAAGCGCATGCCGAACTGAATCCTGCCGCTCCTTTCCTCCAGGCACCACTTTTGTCACTTTGGTGAAGTGATGCTGTGCCACAATCTGCGTGAGGCAATAGTCCATCTCAGTTGCGGGAACAGCTAGGATGATTTCATCAATGGCTGAAGAGACTTGAAGTACACGGAGAGAATGGAGGATAAGAGGCTCCCCGCCGAGCGATAGGAATTGTTTCGGCACAGGGCCGCCCATGCGAAGCCCCCGTCCGGCGGCAGGAACGAGAGCCACGGTGCGATTACTCACGGATGAAGTCTGGGCTGGACTTGCTCATCACGATGGGACGAAACGGCGCAACCTCGACGCCGGCCTCTTTGATCTTGCTGACTTCAGGGCGCCTCATGGACGAAGTGTAAGATAGATCGTTCTGCCCTGCCGTTTCAGTAACAGCAAGACGGCCTGATCCTTCGGCAGTTTGCCGGCGATCCGCTCAAAGACCTTCACCGATGTTACGGCTTGACGATTCACTTCGAGAACGATATCGCCCTCTCGGACCCCTAATTCTTCAGCCGTACTTCCGGGCTTGACCCGAACAATCACGACGCCTCGGTCACTCGACTTCAACCCATACCGGCCCGCCAATTCTTCAGTCAGGTCGCGAACGTCCAGACTGGAGAGCACCCCGGTCGGCGTGGCCGATTCTCCCCCGTCGTCATCGCCATTCTGCGACATCGACTTGGGCTGCTCGACGATAGTGAGATCGACGGTTTTCGGCTTCTTGTCACGGATGAACTTGATGGCCACCTTTTTCCCAACCGGAGTCTGCGCCACGGCATTACGCAGGTGTGTCGGCGAATCCATCGGTTTGCCGTCATATTCAATGATGACATCGGCTCGCTCGAATCCAGCCTTTTTAGCCGGGCTGTCGTCCATGACATCACTGACCAGCACACCTTTTGTGTCCCCAACGCCGAACTGGGAGGCCAATTCCGGCGTCAACTCTTGAATGGACACTCCAAGCCAGCCACGGACGACTTTTCCGCTCTGCACGAGCTGCCCCATGATGCCTTGCGCCATATTGCTCGGTACAGCAAACCCGATCCCCATGTTGCCGCCGCTCTGGCTGAAGATCGCCGTATTGATCCCCACCAGCTCGCCTCTCACATTGACCAATGGCCCGCCGGAGTTGCCTGGATTGATGGCCGCATCTGTCTGGATAAAATCTTCGTACTCGGCAATTCCTGCAGCTCGACCCAACGCACTGACAATTCCTAAGGTCACAGTCTGTGTCAGGCCAAACGGATTTCCCACGGCGAGAACGAACTCCCCGACCTCCAGTTTATCTGAATCCGCCCAAGGCACCGTAGGAAGCCCCGTCGCATCGATCTTTACGACAGCCACATCTGTCTTCGGGTCGGTGCCGATCAGTTTCGCCTTGAATTCGCGTTTATCCGACAGCGTGACTCGAATCTCATCCGCCTTGCCGACGACATGATTGTTGGTGATGATCAGCCCGTTCGATTCTACGATGACGCCGGACCCAAGCCCCCGCTCTTTTCGTTCTTTCGGGTGTTCGAATTTCCGAAAAAACTCATCGCCGAAAAACTTTCGAAACAACGGGTCGTCGAACGGCGTTGTCCCTGATCCCTCAGAACGACCGCTTTTGGTGGCATAGATATTCACCACCGCGGGCTTCACAGACTTGGCAATGTCCACAAAGGTTTGACTACTCCCACCTAGTGCAGGCTGAGGAGCGGTCGAAACCGGTCTGGCGACCGGCGGAGGCGCTGCCGGAGACGGTGTATCCGGTATGGCGTGGCCTGTCGGTAGCCAACCGAGGTCCGACGCCACGACGAAACCGATGATCATCCCGGCAGTCAACAAGGTGGCTGCAACGATCCAACTTCTGGTCTTCTGAGGTGGCTTCTGTCCGAGGTCCAACTGGTTCATGATGGTTGATCTGCTCTTCTTTGGGCTGGATCAGTGCTTATTGAATCTGGCCGGCATAGATTCCCATGATGGTCTGGAGAAACTTGATCGCTTCCGCCTTCGGGCGTTGGAATGAATTCCGGCCGATGATGCTCCCGAATCCGCCTCCATCGCGAATCGCCCGCGCTTCATCAAAGACGTTTTTATCCTCGCTTTTCGCCCCGCCGGAAAAGATTACAATCCGCCGGCCATCGAAGGAACTCTGCACCACATGTTTGACTCGTTCCGCCAGCGTCTTGATCGGAATCTGTTCGGCCTCGTACACCTTTTTAGCCGCAGACTGTTCGAGGTGCGCGGTCGGAAGCTTGACCTTGATCACGTGCGCTCCGAGTTGCGCCGCAATTTGCGCCGCGTAGGCCACCACATCCATGGCTGTTTCACCCTCTTTGCTCAACGCGGACCCGCGCGGATACGACCAGACCACAACGGCCAGGCCGCTCTCCTTGGCTTCCTCGGCAATGGCCCGCAATTGCTCATACATGGCGTTGCAGTGAGCCGACCCGGGATAGATCGTAAACCCCACAGCAGAACACCCCAAACGAAGCGCATCCTTTACACTGCCGGTGACCGACGGCAACGGATCCTTCTCGTCATGCAGCACATCGTGATTGTTCAACTTGAGGATGAGGGGAATCTGCCCCGCGAATTGATTGGCTGCGGCCTCGAGAAAACCTAACGGTGCGGCATAGGCATTACACCCCGCATCGATCGCCAGCTGAAAATGATAGTGCGGATCATAGCCGGGCGGGTTCGGCGCGAAGCTCCGCGCCGGACCGTGCTCGAATCCTTGATCAACCGGCAGGATCACCAATTTGCCGCTTCCGGCTAATTTGCCGGATCGAAGCAAGCGGGCGATATTGGTTTTTGTGCCGACGTTATCGCTGCCATACCAACTCAGAATTTCTTGAACTCGATCTCCCATGATTTCCTCCCGCCAACATCACAGTAACACATACATGAGTAATTAGGCTCGCCCCTGAATGTACGCTTCCGCCTGCTCGACATCGTAACGGCTGCCGATGATCAGCGGCACGCGTTGGTGGAGCTTCTTGGGTTCTACTTCCAGTATTCTCGACGTTCCCGTCGAAGCTGTTCCACCGGCCTGTTCGACGACAAACGCCAACGGATTCGCCTCATACAGAAGCCGGAGTTTCCCTTCCGGTTTATCGACTTCGCCCGGATAGAGATAGATTCCTCCTCCGAGCAACAAGCGGTGTACATCGGCCACCAAGCAGCCCGAATACCGGGCGCTGTAGGGACGACCGGTCGCCTTATCGCTGACCTTGAGGAAATCCAGATACTTTTTCGTTCCTTCCGACCACTTGTTATAGTTCCCCTCGTTGGCAGCGTAGACCTTGCCTTTATTGGGAATACTGATCCGCGCATGGGACAACAGATACTCTCCAATCCCCGGTTCAAGCGTAAATCCGTATACACCTTGTCCGACCGTATAGACCAACATGGTGCTCGACCCGTACAGCAGATACCCGGCCGCGACTTGTTCGGTCCCTCGGCGCAGCAATTCCTCTTCAGCGGGCAAATGATCTGACCGTCCGTACTTGAGCACGGAAAAAATAGCGCCGAGCGGCATATTGTTGTCCGTATTGGAGGAGCCGTCGAGTGGATCGAAGAGCAGCATGTATTTGCCCTGCGGCCAATTGCCCGGCAGCGAGATCGGCTTTTCCATTTCCTCCGAAGCCAGAGCACAAACATATCCGCTATGCTGGAAGACTTTGACGAAGTCGTCATTGGCGATGGCGTCCAGCTT